>NZ_KK211100.1:352466-483597 GCF_000620305.1 Desulfitibacter alkalitolerans DSM 16504
AATAACCAATTGCAACCTGGCAGTCCTAGCTATCAAGAAGCCTTAGACCCATGGCTTTGCGTCACCATTTTTCAATGGTTTTGCCCATATATTTTGCTATAATAAGACAATATTCTATATTAAGTCTAATTTTCCTGCTAAGTCCTCCCACTTTTTGTAAAAAAATAAAAGCAGCTTATTCAGCCACTTCCTTTTATAATGACTCGTGTATTTTATCAACCCTATCCTTGTTGCCATCTATCTTGGTTTTAAGCAGATCTACATTGTCATAGGTAATCTGTTTGCCTTTTTCCAGATTAAATCGCAAATTATTGATTTCAGTTAAAATACCAAATAGACTGCTGTTGGGTATTTTATCAACAACCTGTTTGTCAAACTTTTCTATTCCCAGCAGTTTTACAATCTTCTCTTTTATTTCTTCAGATTGCTTTCCCAGCTGCTCTCTCAATTCTATATAATCATTAATTTCTTTTAATAACTGGTTCAACTCATTCCATTTTTCTTTCTGTATAAGCTCCTGCTGTTTAGTTAAAGCCTGGTTTATTTGCTTTAAAAGGTCATTTTGTATATATAAGCTCTGTAAATACTTATGTAAAACATTATTAAGCATACAACTGCTGACCCCCTCATTGTGCAGCATAAGACTCCACCTCAACCCACAATTAAAGCGTAAATTCATATTATATATTCTGTTCCCACTTGTCAAGCTTTTCCATGATTAAACCATATGTTTTTTGAGAAACTTCTGGCAAACCTCCCAAGAGTTCCTCCACTTGTCTAAAGCCTTCTTTTATAGCAGCTTTTAATTCATCAAGCTTTGATTTATCCCCTCCGCTAATAGCAACAGCAAACTCAACAATTCGATTGCTCACAGCCTCTGCCCCTAATGGCCCATCGTCAGCAATAAGCCTAGCAGCATCATTTCTTAGGCTTTCTTCTTCAGCAGCCTTTATCTGCCCATCTCCTCTTCCTTGGCCGCGTATTAACTCCGATACTATCCGTCTTAAGGTTTCGTAAGCCTTTTCACTTTCATTTTTTAACCTCTGTATAGACACCTGATCATACTTTGCAGGCTTTCCATAAGTAATATTTTCTTTGTTGGATGGAATGTAACCGTCCCCTTTTTCTAGCTTTTTGTTTACTTCCTTTTTTTCGTCCCTTTGCTTTTTTAACAAATAGTTCTCAGCCGGACTGAATGCTTGGATTTTCATTGGGCACACCCCCTTCACCCTATATATCGGCTGAACATTCCAATACTTTAGCGGTTTTACTGGAACAAAGGTGCAATTTGTGCTACAATTCATTGAAAACACCTTTCTAATATATAAGGATATGGAGGATAAGCTATGCAAAGCATTACAATTTACAGCACCATGAACTGCCCTTATTGTGTTGCAGCAAAGAACCTATGTATTAATAAGGGATTGGATTATAAGGAAATCGATTTGACTAATGACCCTGATGAGCTTGCTAGAATTAAGGAACAAACTGGGATGCTGACAGTTCCACAGATCTTCATAGGTGAGGAGTTCATAGGAGGATATACTGAATTAAGACAGCTAAATGATGCAGGTGAGCTGGATAAAAAACTCCTCAAGGATTGACACAGTTAAAGGTGCCCGAGGCACCTTTATTTAGTCTATTATAGATATTACTGCACCTTATACTCACCACTAATACAATCTGCTGTAACAAAAACCTATCTTTTTCTTCTAAAAAGGTTCAATTCTTTTTAATATATGCTTCTTAGCTGTGCAGCAGGGGGAGAACCTCGATTATATGTAAATTCCTTTCCTTGGCCAGATTAATAAAGACATTTTCTGTTTTAACAAGGGGTCTTGATATAAATTCTGTACTACTTACAAGAATTACAGATGCCTTTTCACCATTGCTTAGAATAACGTTATTTCCAATATAGCTGCTGGCTACATTATAAAGAAATGGCCGCAGATAGGTTATGTCAAACTGTCCTATACAATCATTTTCAAGATAATTCAAAATTGTAAAAGGGCATTCTTTTTTCGCATAAGGGCGGTCTGCAACCATTGCAGAATAAACATCAGCAATGGCCACAATTTTTCCAAATACACTTATCTTCCCACCATTTATGCCCATTGGATATCCTGTACCATCGTATCTTTCATGATGCATTAATACCCCAAGAACAACTTCTATTTCTAGATCAGTTATATTCTTTAATATTTCATATCCGTATTGACTATGCTTTTTAACCAGACTGTATTCTTGTGATGTTAATGAACCCGGTTTATCCAACAGATGCTTATCTATTTTTGATTTTCCTATATCGTGTAGGACACCTGTTTTGGCTAACAGGGAAACGGACCTGTCATCTAGCCCAACCCATTTGCCCAGCAATGAGGCTAACAAGGCAACATTTAAGGAATGGGCATATAGATAATCATCTTTGCTGATGGTTTTTTCAAGTATTTCAAGGGGCAAATTGGTGTTGGCCTGTTCAGCTATAGACCCAGTTATTTCCTCTACATATTTCACGTCTAAGGGGTTTCCAGACCCTACCTCTTGAATCAGCTTCTTAATTTTATTTTTATCAACCACATACCCATTATCAACATATCTATGTATTAGGGTTTCGGTCTCTATAAGCTCATTACTGGAAGCCTGATTTTTATAGACTAATACTTCCTCAAAATTTAGCTTCTGCAGCACATCTATGAAATGATCAGTTAACACACTGCCCTTGGAAATGAGTTCTGTCCCATATGCCGACACAATATCCATAGCTAAAACCATTCCAGGAATTAAATCCTTTACGCTAATATACTCAGTATTTCTTTCCGCTCCAACCATGAAATACTCTCCTTCGCCATTTAATATCATATAGCTGATTATGCCGTTTTCTTGAATTTCATTTTCTAACGCGATTTTTTCCTGGGGACTCAAGATATCTCCATTATTGTAAAAGGTTATTAAGTCTTCAAGCAAGTCATTATTTATTATAAAATCATCCATATTAGCACATACCTCCTTTTACTAAGAACCCCTCCCTTTAGTTAATCAATATTTCCTGAAAATAAACCCCTGTAGTTTTCACATTCAAACTATTATTGATTTTCATCTGCAGCATGTCTTTTAAAAGGTTCTCTTTCATCAATTCATTTACCTGCTTTTCAGTAAGGTCATTAAAGAAATTTATACAAATTTCTTTAATTTTTGCTGGATTTTGACTTAAAACTTGATATGTCTCACTTCCGCCTGCTTCAACAACAATAACTGCCTTTATATGAATTAGTTTTCTATTTACATCATCAAACTTTAGATGGGTTACTATCTCAATGGGATCAGTAAAATACTCATCCACATCTGCTGATCTTGCCAGTTTACCTTGAAGCAATACTGTAGCTAATATTGCTCCAGAACACAAAAGAAATACTATAAATATTACCATAATTTTAAAATTAAAATCCTTCACCCTGACACCCCATTCGTATTTATTAAAACTAATTGTTAAAAATAAAAAACCTAGTCTGCCAAGACAAATAGGGCAAACTAAGTTTAATCTGTAAGAACTGTATTTTGCAGTCTGGCAATCATACCCACTGGCTTTAGACCCATGACTTTGCGTCACCACCTTTCGGTGGCTTTGCCCTATTGTATATTTATTAACTTAAGAGTATAGTCCCACATGCCAATACCATGGTCTACCATGGTCCTATATTTTGAATATATTCTATATTTGACGACAAATTCCTTCCTATTAGGAAAAATATTTCCATATTTTTACGCGAAAAAGCTCCTGTTCTAATAATAGGAGCTTAAGATTAAACAGTGTTTTATATTAAATTGAAGGACAATAATTTATAATTTCCTATAGATCCAAAAAGCCAGCATCAGGCCAATAACACTTGCAAGATTAACCCTGATTAACAAGTCAATATCCCATACAATAATCATGAAATCTCCTGACGGGCTCCAGCGAATCTGCTGGCTTTCATAAATATATGGAACACCCAGCTTCCCTAAAATATCCCCAATAATTCCCCCTAACAACAAACCAATGACCAAGAGAACCAACAGTATCAATATAGAAGCTCCAGAAGTTGATCTTTTCACTTGCACACTCTCCAATTCTATGTATTCGTGTACGCATAACCTATATACATAGATTTAACAGTTTCAGCAAAATTCCTCTTTTTTTCTGCAATTTTGTAAAATATAGAAAATAAAAACCTAGTATTAATAACTAGGCGCACATACCTATACAATCTTCCGTTTGTTAATGGTTTCTCCTACTGCATTTAAGGTCCCCTCTACATGTGAAATGCGTAAATTTACGCTGTCCATCTCCGCTTTGAAGACCTGGTTGCTGTGCTCAATAGCTTTAACAACTTCAAAAATTTCATCCTGTCTTCTTTCCAACGAGAAAATTCTTTGATCCATTGCATCCAGCCTTTGATCCATTGCATCCAGCCTTTGGTCTATTGCATCTAGCCTTCCATCAATTGTACCTAATTTGTTTAATATAAGATCAAACATATTCTTCATATCTTTATCCAATTAACTCACCCCGCAAGCACTTCATATCCATATTATAACAGTTGGCTTTTTCTTAAACAAGTAATATTTATCCAATCTTCAAATTCACCATTTTCACTTTCCTTTGGCCTTCTATAGCATCCAATACATTTTCAATCTCTTGTTTTTAAATCTCTATTCCATTTTTCATTAATCTTTAAGCATTTAATTATTTGTTTAAATATCTGATGTAGTTTTTAAAATCATTCTCATTTTTGTGAATAAATGCTTATCTCATGTATAGAAAAAATATCTCTTCTTGATTTTTCATAACATTAATGTTTTCTTCATCCCTATCTCTGCTATAAAAATCAATTGAAAAAGAGTCAGGGAAATATTCCCCTGACCCTCTTTGTAATACTAAATTCATTATCTCAATAATTGAAGTACTGCTTGAGGTGCCTGGTTGGCTTGAGCAAGCATTGCTGTAGCAGCTTGCTGAAGGATGTTTTGCTTGGTAAATTCCATCATTTCCTTGGCCATGTCCACGTCTCTGATTCTTGATTCAGAAGCTTGTAGGTTTTCTGAAGATGTATCTAAGTTCTTGATTGTATGGTCTAATCTGTTTTGAGCTGCTCCAAGTTTGGATCTCTCTGCGGAAACGGTTTCAAGTGCATTATTTATAGTAGTAATGGCTAGGTTTGCAGAGCCTTGAGTTGAAATATTTAATCCTTTATGTGCAACAGCTTCTTGTGATACAGTACCGTCAGCTGCTATAATTGCTGAAGTTGATGCAGTCTGGGTTTGTGCAATAGCCGCGCTACTATTAGCAGTATAAGTTGTACCGGTTGCCCCAACAGCTGCAAATGCTGTTGCGTAGGTTGTTGCTCCACCTAAAGAGACAGTTGCTATCCTATCAGTTGAAGCATCCCCAACTACTACTGAACTTTGATTATTATACATTTTAGCAGCTGTTCCCACAGTACCACCAGTATCTGTTGAACCTAACTGGACATTAAAATACTGAGATGTGAGTGTTGCATTATATTGAAGTCCAGGTATACTTGTACTTACATCTGCATGTGAAGTCATAGTAATTGTTGCACCTTGGTATGTGAAAACAGAGTTTGCACCTGAACTATCTAACATTGCACCAGCATTTGTCCAAGTATTTCCTCCATCAATTGAATACTCAGCTGCTGTGACCTTTGTACCATCAGAAGCAGTAACTCGTATATTTAACGTAACGTCACTTGAACCAGTATATGAACCTCCTGCAGTTGCAGTGGTATTAGCTGTGCCACCAGTTACAGCAACTGCTTGTGTAGCAGCAACCTTTGCAATATTTACAAAGTAACCATTTAAGCCTTCAGAGTTGGTTGTTACTGAAAAATTTGTTCCTAATTCTGAACCGTATGTAACTGTTGTGTTCACAATATTACCAGCAACTCCAAGGGTTTTAGCATCCATAGCACCAATAGTCAGGCCTACACTTTGACCTTGGTTAGCACCAATATGGAAAGTATTATTAAGACCACCAGCTAAAAGGTTCTTCGTGTTAAACTCAGTTGTATTAGAAATTCTTGTAATCTCTTTAGCCAACTGATCTACTTCAGCTTGAAGCTTTGTTCGGTCATCAGCTGTATTGGTATCTGTTGCTGATTGTACTGCTAGCTCTCTCATCCTTTGAAGAATAGCATGAGTCTCATTTAAAGCACCCTCAGCTGTTTGAATTAAAGAAATACCATCTTGAGCATTTCTTGAAGCTTGGTTAAGACCTCTGATTTGCCCTCTCATCTTTTCAGAGATTGCAAGACCTGCCGCATCATCTCCAGCTCTGTTGATTCTAAAGCCTGAGGACAACTTTTCCATTGCTTTTGCGCCAGAGCTGTTGGTAATTCCCAACTGTCTATGGGTGTTCATTGCCATTAAGTTGTTGTTAATTCTCATTATATAAACCTCCTTGTTTTTTTGAATTGCAGCGTCCCTGCTGCAATATATGCCATATGCTAACCTATTGGGGCCCCAAGGTTATACATATAAACCCTTACAATATAGTTATCGGAATAATTATTAATAGATTTAGGCTATAATATGATTTTTTTAAAATTTATTGGTTGACAACCTTTGTTGTTTTAAGAATTTGGTTCCAGGTATTTCTTAAGTCAATTATCATAGTTAAAACTTCTTCAATAATAGAAGTATCCTTGTAGATATTTGCTTCAACAAGTCTGCTGTGCATATATTCATATAAATTAAATAAATTCTCAGCAATTTGTCCAGTTGACATATTTAGCCCGGACATTAGTCCCATTAAAATGTCTTGAGCTCTAAGGATGTTATAATGAGCCTCCTGAATGTTTTTAGCAGCTATAGATTCTAGAGCTTTTTTAAGAAATTTAATTTCACCATCATAGAGCATTAATACTAGTTTTTCTTGTGATACTGTGCTAACCTGCTGCTGAAGATATGTATTTACAGGTGAATTCACCGTTTCCCTCCTCCCTATATTAGACTGAATCATCCACAACAAAACCTTTAGGATCATCAATGTTATACAGTAATTGATAAACCTTTTCCGGATACACCTCACTTAACACTTTATCCACAGTAACATCTAAAACCTGAACCATCACATTGTCTCTTTTTAAAACTATTACAAAACGAATAGGTGCAGCAAATTCTTCTAAAAATTGATTTAATTTTTCAATTGCAAATTCTAATTTTTTCTTGTTTTTACCTTGCTTTTGCCCAGATTCATGCTTTTCTTTTGGCTGTTTCCGATCTACCTGCCTTGGTTGATTAGATTCATAAACTGTGGTCCGGTTTCTTTCTCTAATACGTTCCATAAGGATTGGGTCAACGCCTTGAATCTTTACCATTAACATCACCCCTTAAAAGGGCTATTTTTTCTTGTCGATTAAGATGCCTTCAATTGGAATTTCATCACCTTTGTATAAGGAATGGGTTTTTTTTAGGTAATGTGTTTGTTTCAGGAGTTCTGCCATGACATCTAATTCTTTTTTTAAGACATTTTTATTTTGTTCATCTATTTCTTTTGCCGTATTTAGTAAATTTATTATATCAGCTTTAAGATTGTCCACGTCTTGATTTCCATGCTCGGTAAAAGTCCCAAGATAATCATCAATTTGGTTTACCTTGGCTATTACCATATCCTTTTCAGTTAAAAGCTGCAGAAGCAAATCATAGTTCCTTGCTGCAATGGCGTGCTGCTCTTTCTGGGACAGGCTTAAAAATGTCTCGTAAAGTTCTTTTTTCTTTGTTAAGTATTGCTGGTAATTTAGTTTGTTTTTCATAGCAGCTACTGCCAATTCCTCATAAATTGCTGGTTCATCCACATGCTCTGAGAATACATCTGGTTTAGAGCCTTTTCCATTGTTGTAAATTGTCTCCAGTATCTATCCTCAATATTCTTCAGCCTGTTCTGCCATGAATCAATTTGTTTGTTTAAATTATTAAGCCTTTGTCCAAGCTGACTGTCATCCACCATCCTAAGACCGGTTTCCCTGCCAGCACTTTCAGTTATTTGCCTTGTTGCATCAATTACTACTCTATAAATTCTATCCCCGATTCCATTTTCCGCTGAATTGGTGCTTGTTTTTGTAAAAAGCTGTTTTACTCCCTCAAGATCCTCCTGCAAAGCTCTCTTAAGTTTAGTCTCATCTATATAAAGCTTGCCACCTTCATGCCAAGATCGAGTAGAAATACCAATGGCTGCAAGGGAGTTGTTTTGTCCGGTTAAATCCTGCACAGGCTCTGACAGGGCCCTGCGAATATTGGAAACAAAGTTTATTAGAATATTGTCATTTCTAAATAAACCACTACGAGCTTTTTCTTCCCATAGTTGGATTTCCTTCTCAGACATCTGCTCTTTCTGCTCATCACTAAGTGGTGGAAATGCCCTATAGGTCCTTTCTGACAATTTTTTGTTTACATCTTCAATAATTTCATTAAATCTTTCAACAAAGTCTTTAATTTGATTGAAAACTCCTTCTATATTGCCTGAAACTCTGACAGTAGCTGCTCCCTCGGCAAGGAGATTGAAGTTAATTTCTGTAATTGTAAAGGTATTGGATGCTTGGGCTAAGAGAGTTCCATTAAATGTAAAGGCTGCATCCTGCCCCTGGGCAGGTTCGCTAGTGTTAAAGAGCAGAGCACCAGCCAAAAATCCGAAGGGATTACCTGTTCCATCTTTTACCAGGTTTTCCCCTGTCAATATATCCTGCAGCTCTATTTTCTGAGCTGCTCCAGTTTGTCTGCTCATTAGAAAAACACGGTTAAGGTTGGCATCATAATTTGCCCTGACACCAAAATTTCTTTTGTTTATTTCATTAATAACATCATGAATAGTTGCCTGATTAACATTAAAGGTAAATGTCTCTGTCCTTTGTCCATCACCTATGGAAAAGGAAATAAGATTTTTATCCTCAGATGAATTGAGGTTAAACTGTTGAGTGAGAAACTTTTCTTCTGTATTATATGGATTGATTTCCCCACTAGTCTGGTAAGCACCTTTTGCCAGTTGGGCCACTTCCATGGTATAGATACCATCATTTGCTGCACCTGCAACACTTACATTCACTGCACCAGGGTTTGATGATGTAACATTTTTGACATTAAATGTAGATTGAAGTTTAAAATTAAACATCTGATCTCGAAAACTAAATAGCTTTCTATTTAAAGCTCTATAGTCCTCCTGCTTCCACTCAAGAAGGGTCTTTTGCTGTAAGAGCCTTTCCATGGGCATTCTTTCTGCACGCATTAGGTCCTTCACCATCTGGTCAATATCCATCCCTGAAGCAAGTCCACCAATTCGCATAATCTATCACTCCCCTCTTTTATGCCTTATCATCAACAATAATGCCTGCTGCTTCCCACATATAGGCTACTAAATCTAATACCTTTTCAGGAGGTATTTCTCTGATTATTTCATCTGTTGCCCTATCAAAGACCTTTACCATGATTTCCTTGGTTTTCTCGTGGATTGAAAATTCTAGTCTGGTATATCTGCTTACATAGGACTTATTTGCAAGCTCAATAGCTTTAATGACCTGCTGCTCAACATTTTCCCTGTCAGTATTGCCTTGCCCTCCTTGATCAATGGAGGCTCTGTTTACCATATCACTATTGGATGTATCCTTGTTTCTGTGGACACTGGTCACTGTTGGATTTAGGGCTTTTACAGGTCTTATATTTGGATCTGAAAATGTAGATATTTTCAACACAACACACCCCTTACTATTTAGAACTTTTAAAAATAGTAAAATCTATGTCTGCCTGAGAAGCATTTCCTGCCAACTGATTTTCCTTCTTAACTGCTTCTATAAGCTCTTCCCTGAATACACCTGTTTTCCTGGGAGCTGTAATCCCAAACTTTACCCTGTTCCCTTCTATTCCCAAGACAACTATTTTAATATCTCCATCAATTACAATACCTTCATTTATCTTCCTTGTGATTATCAGCATAATTATCCACTGCTAGCCTTTAATTTTTCTTTTGGTGGAAATAAAGGGTATTTTATATAGCTTGGCATCCCATCTAGAACAATTTGCTTTGCTTTTTTCTTTTCAAGGTTTATGATAATTGGTGCCAAGAGGTTGGTAGTAGCCTTTTTAAAGCCTTCTTTGGGTATAGTAACTATAGTATGCACTAACACATCCTCCTGTTTTTTTATTTCAAGTTCATCCTTTAAGCTTTCGTCAATATCAACATAGAAACCAAGTTGAATTGAAAATGGGTCAATTAGTAAAAAGGATAAACTTGGTTCGTCAATGGATTGAAGCCAGCTAAAGAATGGATTGTTTTCTACTGGAATAATTATAAAGCGCCTATTTTCTTCAAAAGCTAGAATCCCTGCGGGAAAAGTTATTATTTCTTTATCATCAATACTTATTTCACCAAACTGCCTGGTTTTTACCAGCATATTAGCACCTCATTTAAAATTTATATTACATGTGGATATTATTTTAGAAAATCCAATAATGTGGGCTGCAGTATTTGGGAACCTGATTTGATGGCTGCATGGTAAGCAGCTTCCTGTACTGAAAAGTCAATCATGGCACGGGCATAATCCGTATCTTCCAGTCCACTGAGGATTTTAGTAAATTCATATTGGGAGTTTAAGCTTCTTTGCAGTGCTGTTTCCATCCTGTTGCTTTTGGCACCCAGGCTGGCTCTTTCAGAAAGAACACCGTCAATTCTAACATCCATTTCACCTAATCGGTTTGAAATTCCAGAGGCATCACCACTTCTCATCATCTGTGCTAATTCAATTAACGTCTCATAGACTTTAGATTTTACCTCCCCACCTTCTTCGTATAGCTGAAAAGCATTTTGTGAAGCATTTATGGTCATCTGCACCCCAGGTGATACTTCATATTGAATCTCTGCAAAGTCACCCTTATACTCTATCTCCAGGGTGCCGCTATTTTTTTTAAGTTCAAAAGGAGGCTTGGTTGTGTAATTACCTCCAAAAATATAGGCATCTCCGTGGGTATTATTGGCTATCTGCGTAGTTTCTTCTATTAGCTGTTCAACCTCATCAGCCAATGCAGCCATTGCCTCGATAGTTAAAGTTCCACCTGCTCCATAAACAGCCAGCTCTCGAGCCCTCTGCAGTACATTAGTTAAATTTGCCAATGAATTCTCAGAGATTTCCAGCCAGCTCATTGCATCACGCATATTCTTGTCAAATTGTTCCATTTCATCCAGGGTTGTACGTATGGTCATAACCCTTGAAACTACAACTGGATCATCAGATGGACGATTAACCATTTTCCCAGAAGCAATTCTATTATGAAGTTTTTCCAAATAAAACTTGTTTCTATCTAGATTTTGCACAAAGTTGGTATGAAGCATTTTATTTGTTATTCTCATATTTAAACCTCCAAGTTAGGCTTTAAGGCCATTTACAATTGTTGCAGCAAGTTCATCTAATACTCTAATGTATCTTGATGCCGCCTGAAAGGCTCTATGATAGGAAATCATATTTGCTGTTTCCTCATCTATGGAAACACCTGAAACCTGTTCTTTTCTATTAGTTAGCTGATTTACTAGTGTTGTCTGGTTTTGGATCATTCTCTCCGCTTCCTTGGTGGCTACTCCGATCTCTGAAACAAAATTCTGGTAGAAGGTTTCAAGCTTAAGATCTCCAGAAGCATTACTTTGTAGTTTCCCGTCAGTATCTAATGTAAACCTTGCATTTCTTAACTGGGCAATGAGCAGAGCATTTTCCCTATTGCCGGGGTTAAAGGGGTCTCCACCTTCCACCTTGCCGGCTGCAATAAGACCAACATCCTTTTCTATGTCTGGATTTAAGAAAAGGTATTTTGCAGATAAGTAATCCTCCATTGCTGGATCACTAACATCTATAACATTTCCATTCTCATCCTTAAAAACGAATAAATCTATTCCAGTATTGTCTGGGGGGTCTTTTAAGTTTATGCCAGATGAATGTATTTCATTTAGTATCCTGGAAATGCCTTCTGCAAAGGTATCAAGTTTATTTTTGTAGTATGCTGCCGAGGTACTGTCAGGACTTGTATCATTGCCTGCACGCTGAATTCCATATATTTCTCCAGTATTAACAGCTAGGGTATGTGTGTCATTTCCGCTATCCACTAATGTAACTTCTAAGCCATTTCTTTCAAATTCTAAATGTCTTGATGCTAAACTCGGGTCAATTACATTCAAAAGAGCTGGATCACCATTTAAATCAGTTGTTCTAACTGTAACTGTTACCTCACCTGTGGCAATTATTCTGCCTGCAACCAAGGCTGTTACATCTTTTACTTCTATATCCATCAGTTCGGAGAGTCTATCAAGGAGAATGTCTCTTTTGTCCATTAAATCATTAGGGTTGTCCCCACCTGTTTTAATAAATTTGATCTGCTCATTAAGACTAGCTATCTGCCTCAAGAGAGAGTTGGCATCATTTATAGCTATTTCCATTTGTCTATCCAAACCCTCTTCAATTGTTTCAAGCCTTGAATAGCTGTGACGAAAGGCTTCTGCTAGAGCAATTCCAGTCTCTTTCACTGTGGTTCTTACTGGCGAGCTCTCTGGAAATTTGCTGAGCTCCTGCCAACTGTTCCAAAATGCACTCATCAAGGTGCTAAGTCCACTATCAGATGGTTCCAAAAATACTGTTTCTATCTGGCTTAGGGTATCATGTCTGGTTTGCCATTCATTGAGAACACCAGACTCAGCCCTTATCTGCCAGTCAATAAACTGATCTCTAATCCTTTTTACTTCAGAAATCTCAACACCAGTACCAAGCTGACCGGCACCCTTCCACCTGTTATTTGAAGGTACTGGGATTGCAAAGCCTGTGTGCATATTGACAACCTGGCGTGAATACCCAGGGGTATTGGCGTTTGCTATATTGTGACCTGTAACAGATATTGCTGTCTGTTGGGCTCTTAATGCTTTAACACCTATATTAATTCCAAAAAATATTCCTCCAGCCATGTTGTGCCTCCTAAATGCTTTTATTTAATGAATTAGGTACCTGTGACCGTTCAATCTGTCCGGACGATCCATAAGTTTTTTGGCCTTGTGGCTCTATACAGTCCATGATTTTCTGTACATACTTTAGTGATTGTTTTAAAAGCAGTCTTGACAGCTCATGGGTTTCCTCCAGTTTTTGATGGTTTTCCATAATATTATCAGAAAGTTTCTTTAGTTCTTTTTTATCCTCCCCTGGGACTATAAAAATAATATCTAACATCCTAATATCATCTTTACCAAGGATTGAACCTATCTCATAAACTAGCTCCCGACGCTTCTTTTCCTGGAGTGCTAGACTTCTGCCAAGCTTTTCCTGTATGGCATTAATATTATTTATGCTTTGTATATCATCTATCTTTAAGGCTTCAATCTGTTTTTCACCAATCTCTACAAGCTCCAAGATTAATTTGTTTTGTTCTTTTAGACATTCTATAATCTCTTGGATACGGCTGTTTAAATCTATTGTCATAATTTCCCTCCCAGGCTATATATTTTCAAGCATACCCTTTACAATATCTTCAGAGCTTACTTTGTATTCGCCCTTGTCAATCTTTTGCTTTAAGCCATCAACCACATTATTTCTAATATCTGGCAAAGAAATTGTTTTCCTAACAAGCTCCTTTATCCTTTTAGCTTCAGTAGAAATCTCAATTTTGTCACCCTGGGTACCCTTAGCAGCCTTACTTTCCTTAGCTTGCTTTTGTTGTGACTGATACAATTGTCCTGGAGTTATATTTGAAGGTCTGTTTATTTTCATAAGCTCACCACCCAATCTTTATAAAAAAGAAATGTTACTACTACTATCGGCAGGTTTTCAAAAAACTTTAGTTTTTAAAGAAAAAAGCAGGAAAGACAACAAAAAAGAGAGGGATTGCCTCTCAAAGTTTTTAGCGCTATGAAAAATTAATGTAGGCTAGCATTAATTAAATATCGTATTTATTCTTGGCAACTATACTCACTATTTCACTGCCCAACTCATCAAGGGGCAGGACCTTGTCTGCTATCCCTGCATCTACCACTGCCTTAGGCATGCCATAGACTATACAGGTTTCTTCATTCTGGGCTAGAATTAAACCCTTTTGCTTCTTTAAGCTTTTTAAACCCTGAAGGCCGTCATTTCCCATGCCAGTCATTATTACACCTAAAACCTTTGAACCCAAGGTTTCAACTGCTGACAGCATCATTACATCTACTGATGGTTTGAATAGAGTCTTTATAGGGGAATGGTCACTTAGACTGATTTGCAGATAACCAGACCTTCTGGTAAAGGTCAGTTGGTGGCCAGCCGGTGCAATGATCGCCCTGCCAGGCAGTACCATGTCTCCATCCTCACCCTCTTTGACCTCTATTTCGCACAGGTCATTTAATCTTTTTGCTAGCGGACCGGTAAATCCCTTTGGCATGTGTTGCACTACAACAATACCACAGGGAAGGCTCTTAGGTATCCTGGTTAGTAACACCTGAAGTGCAGTTGGTCCCCCTGTAGATGTACCTACTGCTACCAGTTCAATAGAACTGGTCGTCTTTATGGTTGTAGTTGCTCCAAGCTTAGGAGGTTTTAAGAATACAGGCTTTGGCACCATTACAGATGGACTCGGCCTTTCAGGTTGTGGTCCAGATGATTTAGCTAAGATTGAACCATTAATGGAGCAAACCTTTTTCACCGAAACCTGTGCAGCAGTCTTAACAGTATTTATTAGCTCAGAGGCAAGTTTAGGAAGCTCCTGCCTATTAGCTGGTTTTGCAACAAAATCAACAGCACCAAGAGATAGTGCCTCAATGGTCTGCCTTGCCCCTGCAGTTGTTAGGGAACTAAGCATAACCACAGGTACAGGGTTTTCACACATGATGAGCTTTAATGCAGAAAGGCCATCTAAACCAGGCATCTCAACATCCATGGTTACCACGTCAGGATTATATCTTTTAATTTTTACAAGAGCATCTTCCCCATCTCTAGCATAGCTTACCACTTTCAGAGAAGAATCACTTTCTAGCATTGTAGTAATGACCCGGCGCATAAAGGCCGAGTCATCAACAATAAGTACATTGATTTGTTTATCAGTCATTAGTCATCCATCCTTGTATGGTCCATCATTCCTCTTATATCAAGAATTAAGGCAACTGTTCCGTCTCCCATTATAGTTGCTCCAGCAAGACCAGGTATTTTACCTATATAATCCCCTAAAGTCTTAATTACTATTTCTTGTTCCCCAATGAGATCATCCACAATAATACCTATACGCTTCTCAGAGAGACCTACAACTACAACGGAATACTTTTCATTATCCAGTTTTTCAATTTTTAAATCTAATAGGCCTTGTAGTGTATAAAGGGGAAGAACATCACCCCTAACAACGGCAACCTCCTGTTTTGCAACAGTTCTTACTTCACTTAAAGGTATATCTACAATCTCCACCACATTTGCAAGGGGAAAAGCATAGACCTGGTTACCTAGCTTAACCAGCAGGGACCTATTGATTGCCAAGGTCAAGGGGAGTCTAATTGTGAATTTTGTACCTTTGCCTGGGTTAGTACTAATCTCCACCATGCCATTTATTCTTTCAATATGGTTTCTTACTATATCCATACCAACTCCCCTGCCTGAAACGCTGCTAACACTTTCTGCTGTGGAAAAACCTGGGATGAATATAAGGTTTAAGGCTTCCTTCTGAGTAAGACGCCCTGCTTTTTCTTCAGTAATCAAACCTTTAGACAAAGCCTTCTTAATAAGCTTATCAGTGTCTATTCCCTTACCATCATCTTCAACTGTTATGATTATTTGATTTTCCTGGTGAAATGCCTTTAATTTAACAGTACCCTTTGTGGGCTTGTTAGCTCTTTTTCGGACCTCTGGTGGCTCTATTCCATGGTCAATGGCATTTCTTAAAAGATGAATAAGAGGATCTCCAATTTCCTCAATTACAGTCCTGTCAAGCTCAGTTTCCCTGCCCTCAACTATAAACTCAATTTCCTTTTCTGCCTTTTGCGCAAGATCTCTAACCATTCTTGGGAAACGGTTAAATACCTGCTCAATGGGAAACATTCGGGCTTTCATGATCTCCTCCTGAAGATCGCCAGATATTCTACCTATATGTAATGATATTTCTTCTAATATTTCTAATAAATCTTCTGTACCATATTTAGCTCGCAGACTTTCCTCAACATCAGCCAGTCTAATTCTATCAATTACCAATTCTCCAACAAGATTCATAAGGTTTTCAAGTCTTTGAACATCCACCCTAACTGTTTGGTTGGTCTTAATAGCTTCCTGCTTTACCTCACCCTTCTTTTCAGCAAATAGAGTTGGGGCTTTAGAGTTTTCCTTTTCAATTTTAATAGGTTCTTCATCCCTTGCATCTAACTCATGGCTCAATTCCACTTCTTTAACCTTTACCCTATCGATTTCACTAACGGTTTTAACAATGTTTTCTATTCTATCTTTATCCTCCCTGGTTACAATAACCATTTGGAATTCCAAGTCAAAGTTTTCTGCCTCAATATCCTCAGTAGCTGGATGGGTTTTAATAATCTCCCCTAGATCTTTTAAGTTATTATAGACTATATAAGCTCTGGCAGCCTTCATTAGGCAATCTGGAACCAGGGCAACAAATACCTGCCACACCTTAAAACCCTTTATTTCAGCAGTTCTTATGAGATTTTCTTCTATTTCATCAAATTTAATAGCACCTTCTGTCTGCCATTTATTGAAAGATACAGTTGAGGTGTTATCGGAAACTGCAGTTTGTGCAGCTGCTGTTTCTTCTTTTACTTCCTTAGCTATCCTTTTACCCTCCATTACTGTTTTTAGTTTTTCAATTAACACAGAAACATCCAATTCTGAATCCTTGCCGCTAATAATATCTCCCTTTAACTCTTTCATCATATCCAGGCCTTCTAGGAGCAGATCTATGATTTCCGTTGTAACCTCAAGTCTATCCTGACGCAGTAAGTCAAGAACATTTTCCAGAGAGTGGGTTACCTCTGCCATTTTATCAAAGCCCATGGAGGCAGAGGAACCCTTTATTGTATGAGCTGCTCTAAAAATTAAGTTTAAAATATCTAAATCATCTCTATTCTTTTCTAAAAGCAGGATGTTTTCGTCCATGAGCTGAATTTGCTCATCTGCTTCATCTAGAAAAATATTAAGGTATTGGGACATGTCAAAATCAGAGGTCATTGTTTTACCTCCCTATGCGTCCTGAGCCAAAGCTACATCTTCAAGATGCTTTTTTTCTTTTTTATGTAAAACCTGATTTAGGTCAAGTAAAATTATCAACCTATCTTCTAATTTCCCAACACCTCGCAGGTATGCTGAGTCAACACCAGAAATTACTGGTGGTGGTGGATCAATACTATCTTTTGGAATACGCAGCACTTCAGATACTGCATCAACTATCATCCCAACTGTAACATTATCCACCTCCACTACCATAATTCTAGTATGGGAGGTTTCTTCAACGAATGGCAGGTCAAATCTTTTATGAAGATCAATAACAGGGATGACCTTGCCTCTAAGATTAATAACACCTTCTACAAAATCTGGCGTTCTAGGAACTTCGGTAATGGCCTGTACACGAATTATTTCTCTTACTGCAGAAATATCCACACCATAGGTTTCGCCTGACAGGTTAAAAACAACTAACTGCTCTTCCTCTCTTCGGACATTCTGGTTTGCATTCATTAACGTTCCTCCTTCTATCATGTTTCTTCGTAAATGTTTTTTAATATATGAGATCTTAAATATTACCTTTTATTTGTATAATTAGTTAATTTCAATAAAAATGCCATAATTCCTCTAAGTAAAGATAAAAAATAAATATTTTGTCTTATGCTGCAGGTTAATATGGATAAAAAAAACTGCACCTTGTAAGATGCAGGTTTTTGACTAATACATACGTGAGCTTCCATATTTGGGCTTGCCTACTCTATTCATATAAAGAGTTCTTCTCTTTCTAAGCATGTTAATTGCTTTTAGGAGCAAAATAAGGACCACTAGTCCAAAAAATACTAGAGTTGCTTTAACATATATGTCAACCCAGGTAATTGGTTTTTTCACATTTGTGCCTGCAATCAAACTAACACTTTCTATTATCTCATCATTTAGTACAAATTCCAGGCTTCCAATTACCTCACCCTTTTCTAGTGGCAAGTCTAAATTATGCATTTTTATCTTCCAGGTTGGAGTAACATCTGAATTCTTATTTGTTAAATACTCCACAACCTGTTCAGATAAAACTGGCACTGATTTTCCAGCCATATCAATTTGAAGTATCTCATCCCCCTGATCCACCAGCTTCAACTTATGAAAATTGTCGTATCCATAATCAAGTAATCTGGTAGAATCACTCCAGATTCTCTGGGAATTGCTTCCCAGTACAACACTTATTAAATCCATTCCATTTCTGTTGGCAGCAGTAACAAGGCATCTTCCAGCCTCACTAGTATAACCTGTCTTTCCGCCCAGAGAGCCCTCATACTGCCAGAGCAACTGATTTAGGTTGACAAGTTGGCTTTGCCAGTCCATACCATTCCAGTCTCTAGTTCTGGTACCTATTATTTCCTTTAATACAGGGTCTTCAAGAGCTGCTTTCATAATTAATGCTATATCATACGCTGTTGAATAGTGGCCCTGGGCAGGCAGTCCATTTGGATTAACAAAATTGGTAGAGTATGCTCCTAAATCTCTTGCCTTTTGGTTCATCATTTCTGCAAAACCTTCTACAGTACCTCCTATATGTTCGGCAATAGCTATTGCAGCATCATTCCCCGAGTTAAGCATGATTGCATATAAGAGATTCTCAAGGGTTTGGGTTTCACCTGCACGCAGCCAAACAATACTGCCCCTTGTACTCACAGCCTCCTGACTGACGGTGACCTCATCCTGAAGGTTGCCCTTTTCAATTGCTACCAGAGCAGTCACAAGCTTTGTAATACTAGCAGGCGATCTCTGATCCCTTTCATTCTTTGCCCACAACACTTCACCAGTTTCTGCATCCATTAGGATAGCTGCTTCACCAGCAATGTTTGGCTGAGCCATTGCACTAGAACTAAAAACAAAAATTAGAATTATAGTTAATATGGTGAATAGCATATACTGTTTTCTCATTGATGTCCTCCCCCATTAATTCTACATGCACAATTATACCATTATATTCGAGAGGATTTGACAGTCATTTTTTGGTGTTTTTCTCAAGACTCAAAATAAAGGGAGCTTTGCTGTTCAGAGACCTTCTCTATTCTTGAGCCGCATTTTAAAATTGTACCAGGATGGACAATGGATGACTTTATAAAGCTGTCCTTATCCACCTGTATGAAGGTCGGGATCTCAGCATTGCTTCCTATTTCTACAGCTTTAACCCACCCCTTGGCAGTAATGGACCCTCCCTTAAAAACACCTGGGCTTCCTGTGATTTCCACATTGCCTTTAGCAAAAATTTTTGTATTATAACACCCTTTTCCTTTCACTAGCACATCACCAGTAGTTTGAATATCACAGTTTTGTATATAAGGGCATTTTACATGTGCCTTATGGGAACTAGCCTCACCCATTTCCCCTATGAATTTTTTAATGTCTGTAAAGGTAATAGCCAAAGAATAATCAAATTCATTTAAATTTTTAACCTGTAATGGTCCCATGCCGCTTATTTTTCCCTGCCATGTTTTTACATGATTAATTACTTTTTCAAGACCTGATTTGTCCATTTTTTCGGCCACCATGAGTTTTTCAAGCTCAGCAAGGGTCTTCAACACCCCTGCCATCATGTTATATAGTCCTGAAAATTTCTGCTCAAGCAAAATCTTTAGTATAGCACCATCAGTAGTGTTTTGTTTGTTTTTTTGTATTGAGAGCTTCAGGCTCTTGGCTGCCTTTATAAACTTTTTCAGGTTGTCTTCCATAAGATTTAAGTCATCTTTGGCCTTTTGGAATACCAACTCATTTCCACCTGCTTTTACTACACACCCTACTAAATTGTTATGAACAATAATTTCTCTCCCTGCAATTAAGGTGGAGTTGGCTGCAAAGCCAAAAATTTCTATTTTACCCTTAGCCTGAACCTTCATACCGTCCATTACATTGCCTCGGATTAAAACATCGCCCTTAAATTTAATATATCCTTCTTTAGCATCTGCATCTCCCTCAACTGCATAGACGGGCAGTACAGAATACTTGCTGTTGTTTTTCTCAAGTCGGCCCTCAACGGCTGCAGCAAGAATGGTTCCTGAATTTTCATATTTGGTTCCTGGGCCTGCTATTAACCTGGCCTCCTTTGGCTTTGGAGGCGGGACCTCTATTCCGTTAACATTTACTCCACTTTCGCCTTCTTTGGATAAGTGCAGCCGGGCAATTCTCTGGTTTTCCTTGACTATTCTTATTATCCGATCCCTAATTATACCTTCTCCCTCATTTGGTGCATCAGAATTGTCTTCAATTGGAATAAGCTCCTCAACCCAACCATTTTTACCAGGAACATATGGTTTTCCCCTGGCTACTGTATGTTCCTTCCCTGGTTTTGCAATAGCCATTTCTACCATTTCTCTATCAATACCATAAACTATCATCTGGCCGTTTAGATACTCTAATATTTCCTGAGCTGTAAAAGGTTTTTCAATTGGTTTTGAATGAAGACAGTTTACAATTATTCTATTGCTTTGAGGTGTATCTTGAACATAGTACTCTTCCCCAGGCTTATAATTAACCAGCAAATTGGCTGTCATTTTATCAGATGATACAGTTAGTTCAAGTTCTCTGACAGGTTCGACTTTGTTGGGGATTATTACTATCCTTTGTTTACTGTTAACAAAGGTGGCTTCCTCTATAATGCTATTGTCCACCATAACAGAAACATTTTTTCCTGGAATTATGCAGGCCTCTTGAGTACTATTTATTGGGTCTGTTACATAAACCTTTCCATTTCCAATTGAGATTGTTCCGCTTTTAATTTCCATATTCGCCTCACATTCTGTCATAGTTTCTCACCGCCTTCACCTATCTCTTATCCATATTTAGGATTTCGTCATAATCTGACTTTTTCCTCTTAATATGAGAAAAATCATTAGAAATGATTAAATTTGGTACTATCTTATCCCACTGGGAATACTATTGTTAACGATTATTGAATTAAAGGAAGCTGAAACATAAGAAATGACCAACCAGCTTGTATTAGTGTTTTTAGCACTGTTATTGCAATTTCTAATAAAATAAAGTAAACTTATGTATAACATATTCACATTTTTGAAATGAAAGTAGGTGAAGGCTATGGATCCTCATCTCGCGGTTTTTAAGGCAGTGGCAGACAAAAGGAGTTTTTCCCAGGCAGCTAAGTCATTACACATTAGCCAGCCAGCAATAAGTCTCCAGATCCAATCTTTAGAGGAAAACCTGGGAGCCCGACTCTTTGACAGAAACAACAAAAGGGTTGTTTTAACACAAGCAGGCAAAACTTTCTACAAGTTTGCTACCCAAATCATAGAGCTTTATGATCAAGCACAAAAGGAAATTGCCGAGCTAACGGGTCTTGTTAAAGGCAAAATTAAGATTGGTGCTAGTTTAACCATTGGAGAGTATGTGCTGCCAAAAATTGCAGGATATTTCGTTAAGGATCATCCCGAGGTAAATATTACTATAAATATTGCAAATACTGAAGAAATCACAAGACATTTGTTAGCTAACACCCTAGACATTGGCCTAGTTGAAGGGCCAATTAAACACTCAGATCTCATCCTAGAAAAATTCATGGATGATGAACTCGTTGTCATAGTTCCCTTTGACCACCCATGGGCAAAAAAAGATTTTATTTCTATGGATAGTCTTTTGTCACAGCCTTTTGTCTTAAGAGAGGCTGGTTCAGGAACGAGACAGATCATGGAAGAAAAGCTTATGGAATGCAGTGTTGACTATGAAGACTTACAAATAGCCATGGAGCTTGGAAGCACACAGGCTATTAAAGAAGCAGTAGAGGTGGGCTTGGGTGTTTCAATTATCTCCAAATGGGCAATAAAAAAGGATTTGAAATTTAACAATCTAGGTATGACCAGGATTGAAAACTGTACCTTTAATAGGAATTTCTATCTTGTTTATAACAAGCATCATTTTCTAACACAGGCTACTGAAACACTTATTAAATTGTTAAAAAGCAATGAATTAACAAGTATTCTTGAAGCAAAGCTATAACCAGCATCATGTGCTGGTTATTTTTTATTTTATATTTCCAGGTGTTTAATTGCATTCTGACTGCAAAGGAGTAAGCATTTGCCGCAGCCTCTACAGGAATTATCAATGAATAGAGCGTCACCTACAGCTTCTTGAACTATGCATTTATATTCACAACTCTCCCTGGGTAAGCAAATACTGCAGTTTAAACATTTCTTAAAGTCAATAAAGTATAGTCTTTTAGCCATTTACCTTAACACCTTTAACTAACTCAAGAAAGCCTTGTGCCCATTGGGGACTGGATAAGGAATGGATATGATTGTATGTTGCTAATACATTTTTGTAAGTAATTCCATCTGCTAAACCATCTATACCAGAGCCTCTCTCCACTCTAAAGGCAAAGGAAGCAGCAGAAGAATCCAAATTTAGTATTCTTGAGTTATGGAATTCATGTCCCCTAATAATTAGGCCTAAATCTTTAAAAAATGGATTTGGGTTGTTTACAATTAAACGTGTGTAACCATGACCTTGTGGTTTATCCTCCATTCTAACAACAAAGGGGAATATACCAACCATATCATAATGGTTTCTATCAGTAATGATTTTCTGGCCAAGGTACATTAAACCGCCACATTCTGCATAAATGGGCAAGCCTCTTTCTGCTTTATCTTTAATCTGCTTTCTAAGGGTAGCATTATTTTCAAGTTCCTCAGCAAACACCTCTGGAAACCCACCCCCAATATATAGCCCATCTATATCTGGAAGGTTAGTATCATTTAGTGAATCTATATATATTAGCTCTGCACCAAATTCTTCTAATGCCTCTAGGTTTTCAGGGTAATAAAATGAGAAGGCTCTATCCCTGATAACTCCAATTTTTATATTTTTATCTGAAAGGTTATTATTGTTTACTGGAATTAAAACCTCGAGAGGTTTAGCGTTTTTTGCTATTCTCATTAATAAATCCAGATCAACATTTTGTTGAATTGAATTGGCAATATATTCAATGGACTGATGATGTTTCTCATCTTCATGGGCAGGGATAAGGCCTAAATGCCTATCAGGTATAGTCATATTACTATCCTTTGGAATGGCACCAATTACAGGTATTCCACAGTATTTCTCAATTGATCCCCTTAGGATTTTTTCATGTCTGCTCCTTGCAACCTGATTTAAAATTACACCGGCAATTTCCACATCCTTGTCAAACTGCTGGAAACCCATGACTAGAGGGGCAACACTTCTTGTCATTCTTCGAGTGTCAACAACAAAGATAACAGGCGCTTTAATTATTTTGGCAACCTGTGCAGTACTACCTGTTCCATCCAGGTCAAATCCATCATGTAGACCCATGGCACCCTCTATTATACTAAGAGTTGATTTTTGCGTACCTTTAATAAAGGATTTTTTTAGGGTTTCATCATCCATCATGTAACAATCCAGGTTGCGGCAAAGGGTACCAGTTACCTTTGTATGCCAGCTTGGATCTATATAGTCTGGACCTTTCTTAAAGGATTGGACCTTTATACCCTTTTTTGTATATGCCCTTAACAGACCAAGGGTAATGGTAGTTTTGCCAGAACGTCCATGGGGAGCAGCTATTACTATTCGAGGTATAAGATATTTTTCTGTCATGCAGTATTCCACCTTTAGTTAACTGGTTGTGATTTTATATATAGTTTATACAGTTAATGATAGTTTACCATAGCTATTACTATAATAAAACAGTACCAGATTTACAACCCCCGGTACTGTTTAAATAATTCTTCTTATTTTATCACGTACTAACCGTCCGTAGTCTACCTGCTGCAACGGAGAGTAAGTTCCTGTTTAGTTCAACTAAGCCAATAAATTGGCAAGCTTCACTCTATACACAACCTGTTGGTTTTGGTAATCCTGCAACCTTACATGCACCTTTAGCTGGTCCAGTTGGGAAAAGTTCATAAACCTGATTTAGCTTTAGACCTGTTTCTTTTGTAAGCTTTCTAACCATTGGGGCAATACCGAATTCTGCATAATAGTTTCTTAAATATCTGATAAGCTCCCAATGTTTTTCAGTTAGCTCTTCAACTTCCTCAGCTTTAGCAAGAACCACTGCAATTTCCTCATTCCACTGATCGGGATCAACCATGAAGCCGTCCTCATCTAGTTCAATCTCTACACCGTTTACATTGATTGTAGACATAAAGCACCTCCATCTTTTTGCACATATTCTGTTTGCAAAAAATCTATTTTTTTATTAATTAATACAGCCTTTATAACTCTTGAAACTTCACAGCTTCTGTTGGACATACTGCTACACAGCTTTCGCAGCCAATACACTCACTACTATCCTCACACACAGCTTTTCCATCAACCATGTCAATGATATTAACTGGACAAGCTTCTACACACTCACCACAACCATCGCATTTATCTTCTTTGATTGTTATTAAATACATTACACAGCCCCCCTTGTGCTATTTTCATATTTAACTACATTGATTATCAAATAGTAAGGAACTTTAAAATTTGTTAGTTAATTGTCAAATATTACTTCATCTTCGCATTCGTCTGCCAAATACGCTAACAAGGATTGAATAGCTATTTCCATCCCATCGGCAAATCCAGTTTTGTATTCTGTAGACTTATAATTCCTTATTTCCTCGATTATTTCCATGTTTTCTTTTTCCCATTTTAGAATAATCTCTTGAAATTTCATAAAAATCCTCCACATATTTAAATTATATTTTTTAACTATATTATTCCATAAGATGGAGGATTAACAAAGGAAAACTTTTACTTATAAGTGCGGGCTATGAATTAAAATCCTGAATTGCCTCTGCTATTTTTCTATTCTTTGCCTTTAATTCTAACAAAGGATGTTCCTAGATAAAGAAACTCTAAAATATCCTGTTTTGCAAGTTCATTAATCTGTTTGTCTACTAGTTTTTTGTCAACACCTATAGCCTTGGCAATATCCTTGTTCTTTGATTTATCAACAGTCTTGAGGTAAGCCAACACTTTTTCCTGAATTTCCTCGGGAGTTAAATTATCACTCATTTTTTACACCTCTCTAAATTTGGACATTTCTGCCTGAGCTGGGGAGCTTTATTCTGAGCAGGGGACTATCTTTATTAATAGACGTCCCCTTCCCAGTTATTGTCCTCATCTCTTACTACAGCATAAACCTTTATTTAAAATTTAAAGTTAGTGCTAGTTCTAAATGTTGGTATTGAGAAAATGAAATCATCAATGTGCTTGTCTGTAAATGGCAGGTTGGCAATTTCAAAGAATTTTTCCCAGCCGATTCTTTCAATCCATTCGCCATATCTTTCACCTGGCTTGGCATTCTTAACCCAAATCTCAGTTAAGTTCACAATTGCATCCACTAATTCATTCCATCTTGGTGGAGTGTTTGGTACCCAGGGAATAGCTAAACGTGAGAATTGTGGGCCACTTCTAGCATTGGCAACTTTACCACCAACAAAGATTGCTATACCGTCGTTCTTTGGATCCATAATTGTTAATGAAGGACATACTGTATAACAGTTACCACAGTACATACATTTTTCTTCATTAATGGAAACACTTTTAGCTTTTGGATTTGGCTTGATAGCTCCAGTTGGGCAGCTGGCAATAACATTTGGAATTTCGCAGCCTTTTGATACACCTTCATCATTGATTTTTGGAATTGTTCTGTGGATACCCACGAAAGCAATATCAGAACAGTGTACAGCACCACACATGTTCAAGCAGCATGCCATGGATATCTTCAATTTGGCTGGTAGTTTATCATACTTAAAATAGTCATATAGCCTATCCATAACTGCCTTAACAGTACCAGAAGCATCAGTAGCAGCACTATGGCAGTGAATCCAACCTTGAGTATGAATAATATTATTCAAGCAGTTGCCTGTACCACCTACTGGCCAGCCCATTCCTTCTACCTCTTCAATTAAAGGTTCTACCTTGCTTTCATCTGACAATAAAAACTCAACATTGTGCCTACTAGTAAAGCGCAGGTGACCATCACAGTACTTGTCAGCTAAATCAGCAAATTCTCTTATTGTAGTTATGGCTAACAAACGTGGTGAGCCAATCCTTACTGTATATAAAGCATCACCAGTTTCAGAAACGTGCTTTAAAACACCTGGTTTAACATACTCGTGATATTTCCATTTTCCATAGTTATCCTTAATAATCTGTGGCAGTTGATCCTCATAATGTGGAGGACCTATATCAGTTTTTGGCTTTAAAACTTCTGACATGTTACTTCACCTCCTTGTCTGTAGCTGCTTCTTTAAATGTATCATTATTCATCTCAGCAATTTCTTCAGGCCACCAGAAGAAATATGGGTTGGCCCTTGGATGTTTAACCATTTGCGGTTTAGCTTCTAAACCAACTTCTTTCAAGAAGGTTCTCATGCCTTTTCTATAAATCAATTCGCCAACTCTCTCTCTAACCTTGGCGTTTTCGTCCCACCAATCCCAAATTCTTTCAAATAAATCTTTTAATTCAGCATAGCCGTCTTCCTTATTAAGCTTCATGAATGGTACAATGACCCATGATAGGAAAGCTGACTGAACAATTGTAGCTTTACCACCAATAAGAAGGGTAATACCTGTGTCCTTGCCAATTCTTAATGCTTTTGGCATTTTGTTAATACAGTGCATGCATCTTACACAATTCTCATCATCAACCTTGAACTCAAAGGTCTCTTGATTAAAACTAATACAGTGTGATGGACACTTTTTAACAACCAGGTTTAATATATCATAGCCACTCTTGCCATATTCGTTTACTTTTTCTTGGTCTATTCTTATAGCATCTCTCCAGGTTCCAACAATGGAAAGGTCAGCACGTGCTACAGCGGCAACACAGTCATTGGCACATCCAGAAATCTTGATTTTCATTTTGTATGGCCACATTGGTCTATGGAGATAATCTTGAAATTCATTAGTTAAATCATGGCAAAGATGTAAAGTATCAATACAAGCATTCTGGCAGCGAGCCATACCAGCACATGCACTTGGTGTTCTTAAGTTTGAGCCAGAACCTCCCAAGTCAAAGCCATTATTTGATAATTCGTTGAAACATGGCTGCAAATGAGGAGTAGTAGTTCCAAGAAGAATAACATCACCTGTAGCACCATGGAAGTTTGTTAAGCCACTACCATGTTTTTCCCAAATGTCACACAGCTTTCTTAAAGTTTCACTTGAGTAAAACCATCCACTAGGTTGGTTAACCCTCATTGTGTGAAACTCAGCAACGTTAGGATACTTGTGACCTAAATCTGAATATCTACCAATAACCCCACCACCATAACCAGTTACACCTACTATACCGCCGTGTTTCCAGTGAACTGTGTTATCTTCAAATGATGTTTCAAGAAGACCAAGCAAGTCCTTTGCTGCAGGATTTTTTTCTTCCTCTTTTTCCATTTCAGTTACAAAGCTGGGCCATTTACCTTTTTTAAGTTCATCTAGCATGGGCCTTTTGTTTTCTGACACAGATAATCCACCTCCATATAAATTTTTATTTTGCTTTTTTGGGTTTAATTTTTGGTACTAACTTTATTTTTTAACACCAACTCAATAGCTGACCTTCTATGGGCATATCTCTTTAGATCCATCTCTCTATTTGTACCTCTGGGGTATACCCTCCGGGTTAAATATCGGGCTAAATATTTTGATAGATATTTATATATAATTATATATAATTCTTAAATACTGCTTTGCCCTTTTGTTATTGAGTTGAGTATTTACGGGTTTACTGCTACTTTGTACCATTTATCACAGGCACATTCATAACATGAACTCATTCTTCTCACTACATGCTTTATATTAGACTTTTATAGCTAAAACTCCTGCATGTTTGTTATTGTTATTTCTGATTACTATAATAGGTTTTTTATATAACAACCAGATGTATGATATATTTGCTTTATTTACTCATCCTTATCAACAGGTAAGCCTGCTGCTTTCATCCTGTCCCTGTATTCATCTTCATATTCTTCATAGGTATGAACCTTAACAGGGTAGTTCCATGGGTTAACATGTCTTTCAGCACGGCTATTGTTAACCATATTACGTGTTGGACTCATAAATACCCCTGCCATATGTGTCAGCTTGCTGAAAGGAAAGTAAATCAGCAGCACACTAACCAGGAACAGGTGGATGTAGAATATAACTCCAATGTCACCTGGTACTCCAGGATTAAAAGTCACAAGTCCTAATGTTAACTCCTTAACATGTGCAATATCAACCCTAATAAAATATTTCATCAAAATGCCTGATAGAGCAATCCCAAAAATCAATAGTAGAGGGAAGTAGTCTGCAGGTAACGATATATATTTAACCTGTGGGATAACTACCCTTCTAACAAACAAATAGGTGACAGCAACAAGTAGTGCAAAACCAGTAAGATAAATAGCTTCCAGGTTGACTTCAAATGCTCCATCAATGCTATGAAGAAACTGAACGAAGCCAGGCACTGGTTCTGTGAAAAATCTTAAATGTCTTATTACTACTATAAATAATGACCAGTGAAACACCAATCCTGCAAGCCAAAGCCACTTTTCCCAATGATAAACAACTTTTTTACCCTTGTCTTCATCAACCAGTTGGGCCTTTGTGTTTCTAAATAAAGATCTAAAAAATACTACTTCCAAAAGCATTCTTGCTATAACCCCTGCTTTTGTAGAAGGGTTATCAATCTTATTTTGTTTAAACCAGGGCAGTGATTTTTGTTGTCCACAGGTTGTAGGTATTCTAAAGGGAACAGGTGAGCGCGCCCATGTAACTATACGGTAGATTAAACCAAACAAGAATGCTGCAAAGGCTATATAGGGTATAAGTACCCCAAAGAGGAAATGCAACCCTATAACCTCTACTCCTAGGAAAACACCCAAAATGAGTGCAGCAACTATGAGTAAAGAAACTTGTATACCCATTAACATATCCCTCATTTCATGTATTTTTATTACTTATATACCCGTATTCTCCTTAACTGAAATCACAATCCTGTAAAAGATGCTAATTATGAAAATTCCAGCTGCCCATATTCCAAGGGTAATAAAAATCTCAGGTATAGTTGGTGCATACTCAGTAACTCTTCCAAAGGGATTTACTACAAGACCAGCAAGTACAAAGGCTAAACCCTTTTCAATAAGCATGGCTACAAATACTGCACCACAGGCAATAAGCAACGTGGTATCCTGTGATCTTGTTTTGGGGTTAATCAACAAATACAACGCTAATACTGATAGAATTAAGAAAACCCACATAAATGGAACAAGGGAACTGTGACCGTATAAGCCAAAAAACAGGTATTGTAAACTATACATGTGACCAGGCACCTGGCTGAAGAAGCCAACGAAAAATTCTACTGCAAGTAAAAATATTGTTATTGAAAAAGCATAAGTTACAATAATTGATAGTTTCTTAATAGCTTCCCTTCCTGCATCAAAACCGGCAAACTTCTTTAATGCAAAGCAGATAAGGATTAGTAAAGCTGGGCCGGTGGCAAAGGCACCTACTAAAAATTTTGGAGCTATTAGTGCTGTTAACCAGTAATCTCTACCTGGTATGCCTGAGTATAAAAATGCCGTAACAGTATGGATACTCACAGCCCATGGTATTGATACATACGTCAAACCTTTCACCCATTTAGGGGGATAAACTGCCTTACGTTCTGCCTCTAAAACATTCCATCCTATTACAATATTTAAAAGCAAATAACCATTAAGTACAACCATATCCCAGAACATAGGTGAGTTTAGTGTTGGGTATAGTATCATGTTAAATAACCTCATTGGCATACCCATATCAACTATAATAAATAGGAGACACATTATAACTGAAGCTACTGCCAAAAACTCTCCAATTACGGTTATTCTGCCAAACTCTTTAACATTATGCAGGTAATAAGGCAACACAACCATTACTGCAGATGCAGCGACCCCAACAAAAAATGTAAACTGGGCAATATAAAGACCCCAGGAAACATCTCTGCTCATACCTGTAACTGTAAGTCCTTGATTTAATTGAACTAGATAAAAACCAAAGCCTATGCCAATCAAGGCAAGCAAAAACAACAACCATCCATAATAGCATTTTGAAGCTTCTTTAAAAGCTTTTTCTATCATGTACACCAACCCCTCCCTACACTATATAGTAAACCTTAGGCTTTGTTCCAAGCTTTGTTTTGCGTGTAACATTGTAGCTAGATGCTAAAAGTTTACGAACCTCTGAATTTGGATCCTCCAAATCACCAAACACAAGGACCCCTTCCTTACAAGCCTCCACACAAGCCGGTAGCAATCCAACTGCTAGTCTTTCATCACAGAAGTTGCATTTTTCAACTACACCCTTAGACCTGGTTGGGTATTTTTTATTCAATTCTTCTATATGGGGTCTAGGATCACTAAAATTAAAACTCCTTGCACCATATGGACAGGCAGCCATACAATAACGGCATCCTATGCATCTATGGTAATCCATCATAACTATGCCGTCTTTTCTTTTAAAGGTGGCCTGTGTTGGGCAAACCCGAACACAGGAGGGGTTTTCACAATGGTTACAGAGTATTAGGAAGTTCCTGTTTTTTGTAGCGGCATCTGCATATTCATGACTCTGGTAGGGAAAGGCGTTTTTATACGGTTCAGTCCACAACCATTTTACTTCCTCCTTGGCATTATTTATGGAGGGTACATTATGGGAATAATGACAAGCATTAATACAATCATTACAGTAATCACACTTACTCATGTCTATTGCCATGGCCCACTTATTAGCAGCTAATGCTTTAGAATCTGAAAGAAATTTTGGATTATTTCCGGCTACAACACTAACAAGAGGCATTATTCCTAAACCAAGGGCACAGACTCCGCCAAGCTTGATAAATCTTCTTCTACTTATATCCATTAGCCTCTCCTCCTTTATTCAACATGACAAGTCCAACAATTAGGAATAACGTCAACGAAAGTATGACATGCATCACAGAACTGCTCCTTGTTGGAGTGACATTCCAAACATGTATTTTGTAAGCTCATAGCATATTCCCTACCGCTCTCCGAAACATATACCCTATTACCCTCGCGTACAACAGACACCTTCCAATCACTTAACAGCTGCATATGATTAGCCCTCATAAATTCTACATCTTCGATACAGTTTTTGTCTGCAAGAGCTTGAATTGCAGGCGTGTCAAGGCTTACTTCAGGAGCTGCAGCTGACTTTCCAAAACTGCCCCAGAAGGGATAGGTGAACAAAATAATTAAAACTGCAATTCCAATAATAATATTACGAGAATTATTCATTATTCATCATCCTCCGTTCCTAGAGGTTCAAAACGCAGGTTTTCTGTCCTTTCTTTTTCCCCCTCCATAACAAGGGCATTACCAACTAATTCATGTACACTACATACATCCACCTGGGGCAGCCAGTATCTCATTAGTGGCGGCAGGGTAGCTCTATCAATTGCACAAACACATGTAAGCATATTTACTCCATGCTTTTTATGGACATATTTGACGGCATTTGCCCTTGGAAAACCTCCACGCATCCTCATTTCCATATTCTCATCTGAACCAAGGCCTGACCCTCCACCACAGCAGAAGGTATGTTCTCTAATTGTGTCATCAGGCATTTCATAAAAATTGTTGCATACATGTTTAAGAATGTATCGTGGTTCTTCCAGCAAACCCATGGCCCTGGATGGGTTGCAGGAGTCATGGAATGTAGCTACTATACTGTCATTCCTGCTGGGATCCAGCTTAAGCTTGTTATGATATATAAGATCAGATGTAAATTCGGTAATGTGAATCATACTTGTGGATTTTGCATGCTCAAATTTTGTTCCAGTTATGGGTGATGTAGGGGTCTCTAGAAAATCAGCAGGTCCATTCATGGTGTCCATATACTGGTGAACAACCCTCCACATATGACCACATTCTCCACCTAGAATCCATTTAACGCCCAGCCTTTTTGCCTCAGCATACATCTTTGCATTTAATCTTTTAGCCATTTCATGGGATGTGAAAAGGCCAAAGTTACCACCTTCAGATGCATAGGTACTTAATGTATAATCAAGTCCTATTTCATGGAGAACCATTAATTGTCCCATGATACCAAAGGTTCCTGGGTCAGCAAAAAGGTCTCCTGACGGAGGGATATAAAGTATTTCTGCACCCTTTCTGTTCCAGGTAGGTTCAATTGTAATTCCTGTTATATCCTCAATGTTTTCTATTAAGAAATCCATGGAGTCAACCAGGCCATGGGGTTGAATTCCTAGGTGGTTGCCCTTCATATAACAGTTGGCTACCGGTGTTACTACCCAGTCTATATTACATCCAATTAGATTGAGCAGTTCCCTGGCTATCATTGTAATCTCAGCAGTATCAATACCATAGGGACAGTAAACAGAACAACGTCTGCATTCTGTACACTGGAAGAAATAATAGAACCACTCTTTGATTACATCTTCATTAAGTTCTCTAGCGCCTACCATTTTACCCATGATTTTTCCGGCAGTAGTATACTCTTTTCTATATATAGATCTTAACAGCTCAGCCCTTAAAACCGGCATGTTTTTGGGATCTCCTGAACCGATAAAAAAGTGACATTTATCAGAGCAAGCACCACACCTTACACAGATATCCATGAATAATTTTAAAGAGCGAAATCTTTCAAGTCTTTCCCTAAGGCCATCCATGATAATTTGCTTCCAGTTCTCTGGAAGTTTCCAATCCTCATCCTCTGGGGACCATTTTCTGGGGTTAGGAAGTCCAACAGTTGTAAGACTCTCTGCTTTACCTGGGTAACACCAGGTGCCAGGTCTAAAATCAACTGGTGTCTCCATCCATCCCGTTTTAGGAGGATTGTAATCAATATTTAGTAACTGATCTGGCTTTGGAGTTTTTGCCATTGTATCACCCTCTCACTAGATTTTATTTCTGAATTCCTATTTATTGAGTACTGCCTTCATACTCAATAGCTGCTGGTCCTTGGTTGAGCATATTTATCCTTTCTAATATAGCACACTTTCTTTTTACTTCATCTATCCTTAATTGATAAATAGTCTCCTTGCACTGCAAATATATTTCAAAGGCTACAAGGGCAATATTGTCTATTCGTTGTTCAATGACAGCTAATTCCTTATACAATACCTCTCCATCCAATTGGCCCTGAAGTTCTTCCCTTATAAGCTTTTTTAATATAAAAATAAATGCAATGGCTTGAGATGGAGAAAAATCCTGCACAGCTTTTATTCGAAGAATTCTATCTAGATTGAGGCGGAAATTTTCTGAGTCCACATCTTCTAGCACTTGATCAAAAATACCATCTAATCCCTGACGTAGATTATGACCAACCGGGTTAGCAAACTGACTTTTGCCACTTTTTAGGTGTTTCACAGTTTTATCTGGGTACTCCTGGCATAGATTATGAAACCACTTTGAAACTATAATGGCCTTTTTATCTGCCAGCAGCCCTTTTAAAACATCTGGAACCTGCGTCATCTAGTTTCACCCCCTCTCATTAAATTCCAATATACAACCTGCCACAAAGCCTTTTCTCTATTTTTAACCTTTACACATAACTGTGTAATCCAGGAAGCAAATAGCTCACTCCAATAAAGGTAAATAAAACTGCTCCAAATCCAATAATTGACAAGATCGCTGCCCGTCTTCCCTTCCAATTTCTCATAAACCTAACGTGAAGATATGCAGCATAGATAAACCAGGTTATTAAAGCCCAGGTTTCCTTTGGATCCCATGACCAGTAGGACCCCCAGGAAAACTCAGCCCAGATGGCTCCTGTAACAAGCATTATTGTTAAAAAGGGCATGCCAATAAAAATTACCTTATAAGATATGTCATCCAAAAGCTCCAAACTGGGAAGGGCATTAGCCAGTGTGTTGTTAGCGTTTTTAGACAAAACCCATTCTTTTACTAGATACATTAGAGATAGAGCAAAGGACACTGCAAAGGCACCATAAGATACAACAGCGGTCAGTACATGAACAAATAACCAGTTGCTTCTTAATGCAGGCATCATGGGGCGCACGGAGGTGTCTAAAGTAAATAACCACAACAACAATACAATAGCTATGGGAAGTACAAACATACCTACAGCCCACATGTCAAATTTAAAGTCAATAATTAAAAACACTGCTGCTATACCCCATACGAAAAACAGTCCAAATTCAAAGAGGTTCGTTAAAGGAAGTGTGCCTATGAGTAAGGTCCTTACTGCTAACAACAGTGTATTCATTGCAAAAGCTGCAATTGTTAGGAAACTTGCAGCAGTCCTTAAATAACCCTTTGACGTAATGAAGCACAAAACATAAGCCAGCAGAGCCAGGGTATAACCAGCAATGGTGACTGTCATAATGGGTGTCTGAAGATTTTCCAAGTTATTGTCCCTCCCCAACTTTTGTGGCTAATTCAGTATAAATCTGATTCTTTATATCTGTGTTCTTACAAACTACTTTAACAAATACCTTGCTGCTTTTTTTATCTAAAACAGCATGAATCTCTCTGTATCTTCCGCTCCAAAACATTGACGATGATATGATCATGAGGATGAAACCAACCATAACAACATTAGTCCCTGGATCAACTTTTACTGCCAGAACTGTATATGGGTTTATATCTGCATATTCGAGAATCTCGCCACCTGGAAACTCAATTGTATCTCCCTGTTGAAGGTATCTAGCGTCTATAACGTTACGCCCTTCATAAAGCTTGATTAGGGATCCACCCCTCAAATATTGAATGTTAAATAATGTGTCTCCAACATTAAAGGTCTTTTTATCTGGAATTGCATAATACTCTTCTTCCTCCCCACTTATCCCTATTAAGTGGTTATAACCATAGGAGCTCTGATAAAAGACCACACCCTTGTATTTAAAGGGTTTGTTTACTCTGGTGGTTCCATTAGCAACCTCCTTGCCATTTACAAAAATTGTAATGTCTGACACCCAATTATCAATGGCACCATTGCTGTCATATAGGGTCTGAAAGTTATTCACCTGAATAGCCATTCCCTTGGCCACGTGAGAAGGAATATCTGCCTGGTTTCCCACAAAGGCCATTACCCTGTCATTAGCTCCAAAAGAACCCAGGAATGCTCCTAATAACACTATAATTAGAGAGATGTGAAGTAAGTGAGGTGCAAGCAAATTCAAAAAACCCTTATTAGCCAGGAGGATTAACTTGTCTGTGGTGTTTTCCTCTTTTACTCTATACCCCTTTTCCCCAAGTAATTTTCTTAATTGAATTTCACTAACTGTTACATCCTGGATTGAGATCTCCCGTTCATACTGCTTAAATTCGGTTTGACTGTCAAGCTTTTTAAAAAGCTTGCCTAACATTACAGGTATCCTTTGAACAGAACATATCAATAAATTGAAAGTAAAAATCAGAATCAAGCCCCTAAACCAGATAGACTTGTAAATGTTCACATTTGGATTTAAGGTTGCAATTATAGATGTAACCACCAAAGCTGCAATTAAAATCACTGCCAGTTTAATTGAAGATAAAAACTTAATCATTGCAGCCATTCCTTCCTGGAGTAATATGCTTTATATTAACAGCAGCCTGTCACAGTATACAGTAGATAATAGCACATAATAGTATATATCATTAGGCCTTAATTGTATATATTAAATAATAGTTTCAGTATTGCATCTTGTGCTATTTGTCACAGCTATTATCAGACACAATCCGAGTTATTTTTATCAGTAAATCATTTGATTAATTTCTTTAAAACTCCTGCAATCCAGTAATAGCAATTACTAATGGCAGCTATAAGTTTTATTATATATACAAAGCCTAATGCTGCAATCAGAAGCCATAATTCTTCTCCACCAATACACAAAAATAAAATAAATTACAATTAAATTTAGTTGTTTTATTTAAAAACCCTGTAAGTTTGTTATTCCTTTTTTAAATAGCTAGTGAAGATTTCCCTATACCCATTATAACGAGCCCAGGCTACTTAATTTTCAGAAATTTTTGTGATATGGTCGTAATTTTATTGTATTACTCCCATGAATAGTTTAAAATATTTATATATAAATGGTTAAAGTCATTTTCTTCAGAAGGGCCTGGTTAAAAAATGCATTTTACTCAACTAGAGACTTTCTGTGCCGTTGCAAAGGTGAACAGTTTTTCAAAAGCTGCAAAATTACTGCACTTATCTCAGCCAACAATTAGCAGTCATATTCAATATTTAGAAAATCACTATAATATCCTATTATTTAATAGAAGCAACCAGGGAGTAACCTTAACAGAAGCTGGCAAGATCGTCTATGAGTACGCTCAAAAGATCCTTAAAATACAAGATGACATGGAACGCCACCTTGCTATTATGGCAGAAGTAGAAAACCATATGCTCACAGTTGGTGCAAGCTCTGCTGTTGGAAATCATCTTATGCCCTGCAGCATTTGGAAGTTTAATGAAACCTTTGCTAACTCTAAAATTAAGCTTATAGTTGCCAACAGCCAGGAAATACTTGAACATGTATATGAAAATAATATTGAGCTAGGGTTAATTGACGGTCCTATTAGGGGTTCACCATCAGATATTTTTGTTAAAGAGATAATTGAAGATAAAATGGTAATTATAGCACCTGCTAAGGAACCATGGGTTGATTTGGATGTAATATCAATAAGCGAATTAATTAAATTACCCTTTATAATTCGAGAAACTGGCTCTGGAGTAAGGAATAACTTTAAAGCCGTTTTGGATAAACTATCTTTAAAATTTAGTGATTTTCAAAACACTACTGAAATGGGCAGCATGGATGCCATAAAAACTGCAGTAGAATTAGGTTTGGGTCTTTCTGTAATACCTCTTAAAGCAGTAGAAAAAGAGGTGAGAAGAGGTGTGCTTACTGCCCTGGAATTAAAGGAAGATAAAATGGTATATTACTGTAAGATGATTTATAAAAAACAAAATTCCAAAAGCAAAATCGCCAAAAGGTTTATTCACTTTTTAGCTTCACCAGGAACTCATTCATATTGTTAAAATTCAGGAGGGAAGAAATGCCACATTCAGGTACAAAGGGAATCCTATTTGAAAGTAAAGAAGAAGCCAGTAAGTTTTTAGACGATGTCTTAAGGGTTTTAAATGTAAGGGTTGACGAATTGGGAGACATTTATGGATTAAGCGAAGACATAGGGGAACAGATCAAGCAAAACAATAAACCTCTACCTTTTAGATTTTTTAAAACAATATGCGATCACACTGAGTTAACAATGGAGGATTATAAATATAAGATTGTTCCTCTGCACCTGGATCAGTGCCCTGTATGTGAAACTCCAAGTGCCAGTGCAGACTCCCTATTTTGTCATAAATGCGGTAATAGATTTTAAAAACTGAGCCGTTAATAAGCTCAGTTTTTTAATTTATGAACTCTTGTTTTTTAATTCTTGATTATCGTAGTACCAGTCTATTAGCTTTAAAAAATCTCTACGGTTATCATCAATGGAATATAGTACCCATTTGCCCTTTTTGCGCCCCACTATCAAACCGGCCTGCTTAAGGATTTTTAAGTGATGTGATACGGCAGGTTGACTGATATTTAATTCTTGAAAAATGTCATATACACACATTTCCTTTTCTGAAACCATTTGAACAATTCTTAGTCTTGTAACATCTGCTAAAGCTTTAAACACTTGCTCTAACTCACTAAATTTGGAAAAATTTTTCATGGGGCTTCACTCCACACTTTTATATTTCTCTATTTATTTATATTGTTACCTATTAGAATAACCTTTAATTTCCTAAATGACAAGATATTTTTTAATAAGATTTATAATTTTTTAAATCTTTGAATTATAGTAATAATCTTACGCATAAGAAATTATGATTGATAGTCTTAATTTTCATATGCATAACAAATTCCAGTTATATGCTTTTGACAAACCACTCAGAAGTATGTTAAGATTATTATCCGGTAAAGATAACAATATATATGCTTTGAGTAAGCTAGATGATCGCATGCATTAGCATGAGGAAAGTCCGAGCTCCATAGGGCAGGGTGCTGGGTAATACCCAGTGGAGGCGACTCTAAGGAAAGTGCCACAGAAACAGACCGCCATATTCAGATGTCGGAGATCCGAGGTCAGAAGTCCGAATAGGTCAGACATCTGATTTCCGACTTCCGACATCTGTTATGGTAAGGGTGGAAAGGTGAGGTAAGAGCTCACCAGCAACCGGGGTGACTCGGTTGGCTCGGTAAACCCCACTTGGAGCAAGACCGAATAGGGGAACATTGGAACGGCCCGTTCCGTTCCCGGGTAAGGTCGCTTGAGCCTGCTGGCAACAGTAGGCCTAGATAGATGATCATCCTAGACAGAACTCGGCTTATGGCTTACTCGAAGCATTAATTACGATGAATTTTTATACGCTATTCATCGTTTTTTTATGCCTTTAGCTCCTCAAAGATAAATACTTCTTCTATGGTGCTGTTTAAAGCCCTGGAAATTTTATAGGCAAGTATTATAGAAAAATTGCATGCATCTAATCATTTTTGACTTCAATTCAACACATGCACAGAATAATTTATCCAAACCATCCATTTAAAATACACTTTGCTTCTTTTAAAAAATATGCATAGATAATAAACCTTCTAATATATTTAAAGTATATTGTTTAAGAATAAGGGTTGTTGCCATGCATATTTTAACTAAAAGCCAAAAGGCTTTTATTATTTGTATTACTTTCGTCTACACAATATTTTCTATGATTTGCATACTAATAAGTGCTTATTTGCCATACAACATATTTGTTCAGGGCCAAAGCTTGAGTGGAATTAAAATAGAGGATCTAAGGGAAACCCTTACTCAACTTGAAGGCTCCCTGTTAAGTGGCAAAAAACTAATTCTTGTCCATGAAGAACATATTTTTATATACAACCTTAATGAAGTTGGAATTTATTCTAATAAGGAACAGCTTGAAAAGAAGATACTCTCTCTATATAATGATAATTTTTTAACTGCCATCCACAATTTTAAAGACATTTATTTTAATCCCTTGGAGTTCTATTTTGCCTATGAAATAAATGAAGAATTATTCTTTTCTTCAATCCATGAACTTGACAGCATATCTTTACCTGACCCAGTTAATGCACATTTTAAATATGTAGAGGGAAAGGTTACAATCATTGACGGGATTAATGGTGTAAGGTTTGATAAAGAAAAATTAATTGAATTAATACAGATTAAGGACATTGATAATGAGCATGTGATGCTGGAAGTACCTGTGAAATACATAACCCCGGAAATCACTAGCCAAAAGCTTAGTCAAATGGGCATAAATGCTTTAATGGCTCAATACTCAACAGAATTTAATGCTAATCTTGCAGATAGAACAAATAATTTGAGGATAGCTACAGAAGCCTTAAACGGCACCATAGTAGCTCCTGGAGAAGTATTTTCTTTTAATGAAACCGTAGGGCCAAGAACGACTGAAAGGGGTTATAGACCTTCACCAATTTATGTTGGAGATAACATCTTGGATGGAGTAGGGGGAGGAATATGTCAGGTTTCATCCACCTTATACAATGCTGTTTTATTAGCAGATCTTCAGATTATAGAAAGAAGAAACCACAGCCTTACAGTCCCATACGTAGAGCTAAGCCGGGATGCAACAGTAGCATGGGGGTCAATTGACTTTAAATTTAAAAACACTACAGATAGTTATATATATATACATGGTTCAATTGAAAAGAATAAGCTTGCAGTTGAGCTGCACGGTTCAAAGTATGGTAAAACTGTAGTTTTAAAATCTGAAAAGCTTTCCACAATTCCGCCAAATAGAAGGTATATATATGATGCCTCGCTCCAGGCTGACAGGGAAGTAATAATTACTAAAGGGCAGCCAGGATATACATCAAGATTAATCAAGGAAACATATGAAGCTGGCCAGTTAATCCATAGAGAGATAGTATCAACTGATAGATACTTGCCAACCACTACAGTAATAAGAAGAGGGACTTCCTAAGCACTCTATTCATCCCTAATCACTATTCAATGGTTAGGAATTTCCCATTTTGTTTAAGCCACAGTTTTTGAAGCTCATAATCTGGCACATACATGGCTACTAGCTGCCAAAATTCTTTGGAATGGTTCATATACGTTAGGTGAGCAAGTTCATGTACTATGACATAATCTATTGCTTTGACAGGTGCCAATATAACTTTCCAGTTTAAATTAATATTTTTCCTAGATGAACAGCTGCCCCATCTTGTTTTTTGATCTTTAACCCGAAATCCCTTGTATTCCACTCCCATGATCTTTGAAAAATAGTCTAACTTTTCTTTAAAGATTACTCTAGCCTGATTTTTATACCAGAGTATTAGTGACTGTTTTACTATTTCCGACCATTTTTCTTTCTCTAAGAAGGTTGGAATTAAAACTTTGATAGTGTCACCATCAATGCTTATTTCAACCTTTCTTGCTAGTGTACTCTCTGTTATTAAATCTAAGGGCCTTCCCATATATGGAAATTTCTCACCACCTGCATATTTTCTTTTAGGAGCTTGGCTTTGAGTGCTGTGTCTTTGGACATGCTTTTTTATCCAATCTCTTTTGGTTTCTACAAACTGTCTAGCCTGCTCATGGGAAACCCCTCTTGGAACAGTAACAGTCACATTACCATTTTTCACTGTAATTCTTAGTTTTTTTGCTTTATTGGACATTGATATCTCATATTTAATTTCAATATCTGTAAAAATCAAACTAGTCATTTTCACCCATCCTGTTTATATAAACCTGGATTTTATAAAAAAGCACCCTTTTTAAAACGGGTGCTCTTACTGTATACTGGTTTGGTGCTCTTTCTGGAATGTCCATTTTCCATCCTATTTTGTTTTGCCGATCTCTTCTAACACATAAGGTGTTTCCTGATATACGTAGTAGTTTAACCAATTGGCAAAGAGCAGGTGAGCATGACTTCTCCATTTAACTCTAGGAAAAACTTCAGGGTCATCATTGGGAAAGTAATTTTTGGGAATGTGTATATCAAGACCTTTACCCATATCTCTATCATACTCATTTTTCAAGGTAACAGCATCATATTCTGAATGTCCAGTAACAAATATTTGCCTGCCACTTTTATTTGCTACTATATATATACCAGATTCATCCGATTCTGCAAGTATATCAAGCTCTGATACCTTTTCTATATCTTCCCTTCTAACCTCTGTGTATCTTGATTGAGGTACATAAAACTCATCATCAAAGCCCCATAATAATCTAACATGTTTCTTGCAAATTTTATGTGGAAATACGCCAAACACTTTAGCTTTGAGGGAATATTTGGGTATTCCATAGTGATGGTATAATCCGGCCTGTGCTCCCCAGCATATATGGAACGTTGAAAAAACGTTTGTCTTGGACCAATCCATAATATCCTTTAGTTCGTTCCAATAGGTAACCTCTTCAAATTCAAGCTGTTCAACCGGTGCACCTGTGATAATTAAACCATCAAACTTTTCATGGCAGACTTCATCAAAGGTGTTGTAAAACCTAAATAAATGTTCCCCAGGAGTATTTTTTGATTTGTGAGTCTTTGGATGGAGCAGCACAATATCTACCTGAAGGGGTGTGTTACCTAGCAATCGTAAAATCTGCGTCTCTGTAACGATTTTATTTGGCATCAGGTTTAAAATAGCTATCCTAAGAGGACGTATATCCTGATGGTATGCTCGTTTTTCACACATCACAAATATGTTTTCTTTAGTAAGTATTTCCTTTGCTGGTAGATCATCTGGAATTTTAATTGGCATGTGAAATCACCCCTGCTTTTAAGAATTTACTTGTAGTAGTTTACTCTATACATTTCCTAGTGTCAACTATTTATTAATGATTAATCACTATTAATGAATAATGAGATTCATTAATGATATTTTATATAACTTTTACATAGATGCTAAAAAAAAGGTAAAACTATTTATAAAAGGAGATGACTATATGAAAGCAACTGGAATAGTGAGAAGAATTGATGATTTAGGAAGAGTAGTTATTCCAAAGGAAATTAGAAGAACTTTGAAAATCAGAGAAGGTGAGCCTCTAGAAATCTTCACAGATAGAAACGGCGAGGTAATACTTAAGAAATATGCGCCCATCAATGATCTGAGTATTTATGCTCAGGAATACTGTGATGTACTGGCAGACACCTTGTCAGTAATTGCCGCAGTTAGTGACGACATAAGTATAATTGCAGTTGCAGGTGGACCTAAAAAAGAGTTTATGGGTCAAAAATTGGGTTCAATAGGAGATGCACTTACAAATGGTAAAAGTCAAATAACCAGCGGTACAATTACAGAAAACGGCAGAGAGTTTTCTACTTTAATTGTATCTCCCATTCTAACTAATGAGGTAATAGGAAGCGTTATCCTTGCACCAAAGAAGGATGGGCAAGTTCTTGGGGAAACAGAAAAAAACCTTGCCTATACTGCAGCAAATTTTTTAGCAAAACAAATGCAGCGAAATGATTAAAGGGCCACTTAATGTTGGTCCTTTTTTTGTCCCAGGACTTTAGACCGTTAAGTGGGACTAATATATTATTAAAATAGGAATTGGGTTGGATGTTTCATAATTGCTTTGAGGTATAAAATTATAGTAACAGTTTATAAAGGGGGAGGATTTACTTATGACCCCTGCCAAAGAACTTTTTTTAAATGAGAATGGACAAGGGTTGGTTGAATACAGCTTAATACTTGGATTCATAGCTTTAGCTGTAGTTTCATCCTTAGGTTTAATAGCTAAACCCCTGGAGGAAATCTTTTTAAAGGTAACTAATGGTTTAAAGGCTGAATAAGGTTGAATGATGAAAGCACATGCTGCAAAAGCATGTGCTTTCTATTTTTCTGTTACTGTCCTCTATATTTTGATAATCCTATATTCCTATTCTTGTAAGTATATTTTGACTTAAATGGTATGATATAGCTTTTTAGTCAATGGTAACCTTCTTTTGTATAGGATCCCATTGTACAAATGCTCCAAAATATTCACCTACATAGCGTGCGGGCACCAGGGTGCGTTGATTATTGATAACCGGTTTAGTATCCATGAACTTCTCTTCTCCGTTAACATAAACTTTATTACTATTAATGGTCAATTTAATAACATCACTATTTCTGCTTATTATGATGTCTCTAGCCACAGGATTCCAATGGACATTGGCTCCCATGGCCTCTGTTATAGCTCTCACAGGCACCATAAGGCGGTTGTTGCTATCAACATGGGGAGGTGTGTCAAATATCACTGGAACTCCCCTAACTATTACTGCTATATCTCTTGTATTTAAGAGGAAACCCCTCCTGGACTGATAGTCATAAATTAGGTATTTCTCCCTCTCTGCCTTAAAGGTATTCAGCTCAGGCTGATACCTCTTTTCTATCTCCTGGGGAGATAACTTCTGTTCTAGATACTGCCCAATCTTATTGGTGCCCATTATTTTATCAAACATTACAACATTGTTTGGTGTGCTTTTAGGAACATTGAAATTCCCAAGTGAAAAAGCATATCCAAGGGCATAAAATCCTGTCTTAGCGGGATTAAAACTGTAATAGTCGGTAATTCTTAACCTGACGCCACCTGCCTCACCCCTGGTTTCAGGAATAAAGGTAACCCCTGTAAGACCTGCACTATTTAATAATGCAGCATACTGTTCAGCATTTATTCCCCTTCCACCAATCCATTTAAATTTGTCAGCCTGAAAAACTCCTGTACCTTCACCAATTCCTGTGGCCATATATCCAAATAGTGACTCAAGGTCTGGAATATTGGGAGATGTCTGCACCCATTTGAGGCCAGTATCCTGCCATAGCATGTTCCGTGTCCAGCCCTCCATGGTAACAACCAAAAGATCAGCATTAATTTTACGGTTGAAAAAAAGTGCCAATTCTCCTGCAGTCATTCCATGGGCCATTGGTAGATTATCCACACCTACAAAGGATATATAAGGTTTTTCCATCATGGGCCCGTCAACTATTACCCCGCCTACTGGGTTTGGTCTGTCTAATACCAAAATAGATTTGCCATAATTCTTGGCAGCTGCCATGCAATAGTTTAAGGTAGACATGTAAGTATATGTTCTTGATCCTACATCCTGCATATCAAAAACCAGGATATCCACATTCTTCAGCATGCTTTCACTAGGCATTCTAGTTTTTCCATATAAACTGTATACAGGGATCTTCAAAATAGGATGAATTTGAGATTCTACCCATTCTCCGGCCTTTGCAATACCATCTATTCCGTGTTCAGGACTGTATAGTGCAACTAAGTTTATACCAGGATGCTTGGAAAAAACATCAATTAGGCTGACACCCTCACTATTTACCCCACTTTGGTTAGTAATAAGTCCTATTCTTTTACCTTTTAACAGATCTAGATGCTTTTCCAACAGGACTTCATTTCCAAGCTTAAATTCTGGCACCTGGGCAGCACTGCCGAAACTAAAAAGCATCATAACTACTAAGACAGTAACAAGTACTGAAATTCTTCTCATGGCTTCCTCCAATTGTTTAAGATGGTTTTTTCAACTATCATACCTTTTAAATACGTTAAAAAGAGTATGTTCTAGTGGGTCCAGTCAATAAAAACTACCTTGCCCTTTAGATTATTTTCTGCTGCTTCTTTTAGCTGTATATATTTCTTGCTAATGTCAGGGAATCCTCCTTCCAATAGCTATCCAAATATCAAAGTCTGACAGAAAAGACAAAGGGGATCTCTAAAAGCTTTATCCTAAAAAATTTTATCTTAAAAAAGTTTTAAAATAATTAAAAGAGGCACATCCGGAACAGGAGTGCCCCAAAACTAAAGCAATCAAGAATTAAAAACTGCATCAGTAAACTAAGTCTTTTATAAGCTATTTATAGGCTGGAACTGATAACAATGTGTCAACAGTAACAAATTCATAACCCTGAGCTTTAAGTGTATAGATTATTTCAGATAGGGCACTTACAGTTGCAGCAAAGCTCTGCCCTCCTCCAGCTGTGTGAAACAGAATAATGCCTCCATCCTTTACACCTGGAAGGGTGTTGATCAATATTTGATCAATGTCTCTATCTCTCCAATCAATAGAATCTACAGACCAGTTCACAACTTTGTACCCCAAATCCCTCATATGCTCTATAGATTCCTTTGAGACTGCACCATAGGGAGGTCTTATAAGGGCAGGATTTTTGCCAGTTATCTTTTCTAGAATAATTTCAGTCTGTATAATTTCTGAATGCAGGCGTTCCTTTTCCACCTTAGCTAGATTTGGATGTGACCAGGAGTGATTGCCAATAACATGTCCCTCATGATCAATTCTTTGAACCACATGGGAGTACTTTTGGGAACTCTCACCAATTAAGAAAAAGGTTGCTTGTGCTTCATGCTCTTTTAATACATCTAGAACCTGTCCTGTATATTGGGCATCAGGACCATCATCAAAGGTCAGGGCTACTTTAGCACCCCCAGCTGGCCCCCTTAAATAGAAGGTATCGCTAAACATTCTTGCAAGCTGGGCTATAGTATACTGAAATGATGGCTGTGGAGCTGGCTGCTGGGTCGGCTGCTTGGCCATTGCTTCCTTGGGAGCCTCCTGTGCAGGTAGTTTAAGAATCTGCCCTACATAAAGATAATCCCAGTTTTGCAGTTTGTTCTCCTCTGCAATTTTAGCAACAGTAACTCCTAGTCTTTGGGCTATTAAATATAATGAGTCCCCTGGTTTTACTTGATAGGTATTAGCAGCATTTTGCTGAACCTGAGTTTTTGCTTGAGCTTTTGGTGGCACTATCAATACCTGGCCAACTCTTAAAAAATCTTTCTCATTTAATTGGTTTTGTGCTATTAGTAAACTCATTGTAATACCCAGCTTCTGTGAAATCTTATATAGCGAATCACCTGGTATAACTGTGTAGGTGTTTTGTTCAGAAATCTTTTGCTTCACCTTTGGAGCTGGAACTATTAACACCTGTTTTACAAAAAGTACATTAGGATTGCGTAGATAGCCGTTATTAGCCTCTAGCTCATCTACAGTTATCCCATATTGCTTTGCAATGGTGTATAATGTTTCACCAGGCTGGACTCGATGGACCTGTGCTGACTGTGCTGACTCTACTGAAGTGCTATTAAACACTAATGCAAATATAAAGGCCAAAAGTAGTACTCTTAAAAACATTTTCATTAGGCTCTACCCCCTTTCATATATTAAATACACATAGACAAATTTGCATATGTCTAGATAAGCAATACTATTCTAGAATTTAAGTTAATTACCTTTATGCAAGTTGTGGAACAAGTGTAGGTAGAATCCAAAAACACCAGAGGTTTGATTTTTTGTTATTTAAACTTTAAGTGGGGAAAATATACTAATGAGTCGTAATTTAAAGAGGGAGTTGAATAATTATGCAGACTGTTTGGAAGGGCTCTATAAGCTTTGGTTTATTAAATGTACCGGTGAGAATGAGCGTGGCAACAGCAAGGGAGAATGTCAGGTTTCGCACCCTTCATAAGGAGTGCCATACACCTTTAATGCAGAAAAAGTTTTGCCCACATTGTAATAAGGAAGTAGAATATGAGGATACGGTAAGGGGTTATGAATATGAAGACAACAAATTTGTTATCATCTCCGATGAGGACCTGGAAACCATTCCAGTTGCCACTACGAAAACAATTGAAATAGTTGATTTCATTAAGCTTGAAGAGGTTGATCCGGTATATTATGACAAGACCTATTACCTGCGTCCAGGTGATGGAGGAGAAAAACCATATCTCATTTTACGTAATGCAATGCGCGAAACCGGCAGGGTAGCTGTGGCCAAGGTAACCATAAGGCAAAAAGAGCATCTGGCATTAGTTAGAATTATTGGTAATGCCCTGGCTGTAGAAACAATGTTTTTTCCTCATGAAGTTAGAAATGTGGAGGAATTAGGCATTGATAAGCTTGAGGGCAAAATACAAATCCGTAACGAAGAAAGTGAAATGGCAGTGAAGCTTGTGGAAAACCTTACTACTGAGTTTAATCCCCAAAAGTATACTGATGATTATAGGGAAGAGCTTTTAAAGATGATTAGACAAAAAATTGACGGCGAGGAAATTAAAGAAGTTGCAGCTCCAGAGCCCAGGCCCCAGGTTTTAGACCTCATGGAAAAGCTCCGGGCCAGTGTAGAGGCTACAAAAAAAGAAGACAAGGCAGCAAAAAAGGCACCTACGCCCAGAAAAAAAAGAAAAACCGTCTAAAATCCAAGTATTGTGTTTGCATTATATTTTACAAATATCAAATTTTGGGGAGCATTTGTCTCTTGGTCAACACCTCTTGAAAAAGCTCTCCCATATCCTTGATCCTGGAAAGTGTATTGTTTATTGTAAATCTGGTTGGCACAAGACTTTCATCATCTAATTCCTCCCACAATAAAGGTGTGGAGACTGTGGCCTCAGGTGTTGGCCTTAAACTATACACTGCTGGGATTGTCTTGCCCCTTGCATTTTGAACTGCGTCTAGGTAGACCTTGCTACCTCGTTTTTTTACATTGCGTTCAGTTGTGGCAAGCCCTGGATTAGCTTCCTCAACAAAATGACAAAGCTTTAGTAGAAAATCCCGAACCTGACTAAAGTTATATCTGGGCTCAATAGGAATATAGATATGAACACCTGTTGCTCCAGAGGTTTTAGGTACGGCAGTCAGTTTGAATTCATCAATTATGACTTTAAACAGCCTGGCTATAGTTTGAGCCTCTTTAAAACCTGTATTTCCAGATGGATCTATATCCAATACTGCAATATCGGGCTTATCCAAATTTGGAACACGGGAAAACCATGTATGCATCTCAATACATGCCCTGTTGGCTATCCATATCAAACTTGGAAGGTCATTTATTAAACACCATTGAACATAGCCCTTCTTAGACGAATATATAGGAGTAGTCGTAAGCCAGTCAGGAGCCTCCCTGGGGCATTGTTTTTGATAAAAGCTTTTCCCATTAATGCCATCTGGATAAGGCTTCATTGAAAAAGGTCTATTCTTGATATGGGGCAGCAGGTATTGAGCTGCTTTAATATAATAATTTATCATATCACCTTTAGTTATGTTTAAATCAGGCCAGAATACTTTATCTAAATTTGTCAGTTTTATTTCTTTACCTTCAATAGTTAATACATTCAAGAACAGCACTTCCTCTATAAGGGATGAAGCATTTTTTAACCAGTTCAATAACTGTATTTATATTATGCTTAACAGACTATAGCTCTATTGTTATATTAAAAATTCTACCCACCTATTTATTTTTAAAAAACCAGCCAGAAGAACCGTCCCCCTGGTTAAAAGCTATTACCTTGGGATTACGCAGTTTAAAGTCTTCAGTCCATTCAGTATACTCCAGCTTTATGCAGAGTTCAGGTTTTACCCAGTGGTATTCCTCACCCTTTGATTTTCTTGGTGGATTTGCAAAGGGTGTTTTGACAGGTTTATCTGCAGATCCTTCAAAATATTGCTGCAGCACTAACCACTGATTGTGGCTTACCCCAGAGCTGGCATTTCCTATGTAGTACAGCAAATTGTCACTCTCGTTAAACAAACCTACTAACAGAGAACGTATTTCTCCCATTTTTGTTGAATATCCTCCGATTACAGCAGTTAGCTCCTGCCATACCTTGATCTTTTGCCAGTAACTGGTCCTTTCACCAAAAATATATGGACTGTCCAACCTTTTAGCTATTATACCCTCAAGTTTTTCACCCTCTACTGCTTTAAAGAGTTCCACCCCTTTATCCAAGATGCTATCCACACTTTTTATAAATGGATTTTCAGGTAATACTTTTTCTAGGATTTCCTGTCTTCCAGTCAAAGGCCTATGAGCAATGCAATTATTAGCATAGTAGACTATGTCAAAAACCATGTAGTAAACAGGAATTATTTCTATTAACTGAGATATTTTCATGCTATTCTTAGCCAGGTCCCTCTTTAACACGCGCCTGAAATTAGGCTTCATATCCTGATTAAGGGTAATAATTTCTCCGTCCAGGATTATCCCCCTGGGAAGTTTATCAAGAAATTCTACTATTTCAGGATATTGCCTGGTCCTTTCATTCATTCTTCTGTTAAATAGACGTGTTCCAGCTTCAAGGGTATAAGCAAGACAGCGAACACCATCCCATTTAACCTGGAATAGATGCTCTTTGGAATCAAAGGGTTTGTTTAATACTATTGGCTCCATTGGTTTAATTGGAAAAGGTATGGTCAAAGAGATACCTCCTACTAAGCAAATAAGACGCAAGGAAATCCCTGTGTCTTATATTGTGTTATATAATTTGGGCCGGGACCAGCCTTAATTGAACAATCTCACAGGGTACTCCCATCCTTAGTGGAAACCAGTCACCAGATCCTACATGAACAAATAAGGTATGGCCCTGAGGGCTGTGATAAATTCCCTTTACATAACGAAATAATCTATTTCCGGGGTTGAATAATTCATTGCCCCTTAAATCTTTCAATACCAACTGACCACCATGGGTATGACCTGCAAGGGTAAGGGGTATTCCCATGACTGCAGCAGCATCAAAGGCATGGGGATGGTGAGCCAATAGTATTCTCAAAGCATTGTCTGCACTACTGTCTTCTTCAGCCTTTTGTATGAAGGAGAAATTATTGTTATCCCTATGGGTAAAATCTATGCCCATAATTTTTAAAGGTGTCCTGCCGGTATCTATTATGACTGATTCATTTAGTAAAAGGTCCAACTCCGCACCACGCACCTTGTTAATCCATCTATAGGGATCCTGGATTTTATCATGGTTTCCCAGACATAGATATACCCCCATGGGAGCCTTTAATTCTCCAACTGTTTCAAGGAGATCAGGCATATATTGGAGATCCTGGTCTAGTATATCACCTGTTACTGCTATAATGTCACTTTTTAAGGAATTAGCCTCAGCGACTATCCTCTCTATTCTATCTCTTCCTGTAACCATGCCAATATGTAAATCAGACAAATGGGTAATTGTTAGCTTATCCAAGTCATCCGGAAGGCCTGCTACTGGCAGGTCCTTTGTGTATATATTTAATCTATCCTTTGTAGCTACTGCAGCTATAGTGCTTCCACTGACTATTAAGGGAGGCGCTGCTACCAATGCTAAACGCAAGAGTTTTCTTCTACTTAAAGAGCTAGAGTTATTTTGATCTATTTTTGTTTGTAAACCATGCTTACTAGCCCTGGACTTTTTGGTAAAATAATTATAAACAGAGATAGGCACACCTAGAATACCCATTCCAATCATCCAGAAAAAAATGGAGCCCATCCACAAATAGAAAAGAGCCAGCCATCCCCAGGGTCCCCTGCCAAGTGGATTGTCAAAGTAAGGAATGGTCATCCCTATTACTGGTATAAATATAATAGATATCCATATCAAAAGAGCTAATCTAGTCACATTACGAGCTCTAGGGTATTGTGCCAGATCGCTGCGCAGCCAATAATCACTTACCAGATACCATGATAAATTCAGCAATAGTATAGATGTTACAGCTATTAAGAAGATACTCATATTAACCACTTTCCTTTAATCTTACATTTGCTGGCTTGTCAAGGACTTCTGACTTCTTCCTGTTGGCAGTATACACACCCAGGAAAATTAACAGCCCTCCTGCCAGGTGAAAATACTTTAACTGTTCTCCAAGGATCAGAATTGAGAAAACAGCTGCCGCCAGTGGAACCACATTTTGAAATACTGCTACTTTACTGGCATTTAAGTATTTTACCCCATGATACCAAAAAACAAACGCCATGGCACTAGCAGCCACAGCTAAAAATATAATGGAAAAAATAGTACCTCCACTTATTTCATTAACTTCCAGCACCCTATAGTGTGGAATTGCTAATAGGGTCAGGATTATTGCACCTATACCACATGCATAGGTTATGGTTAACAGGGAGCTAAATTTTTTACCGGTGAACTTACCTACTATGGTGTATATGGACCAGTTGAAAATAGCAAAAGTAATCAGAATGTCCCCTGGATTAAAGTTAAGCTTCAATAAAACCTCTATGGAACCTGAAGAAATAATAAACAACACTCCGGCAATGGATAGCAGAACACCCAACCAGTGCCTTATGGTAACCTCCTCTTTTAATATCCATGAAGAAAGGAGTGCAGTAAACACAGGTCCTGCAGCTACAATCAAGGAGCCATTTAATGCATAAGTATATTTCAAGCCTGTAAAAAAACATATGTTATATATGACAATGCCAGTAAGCCCCGCAGCAAATAATAATGGCAAATCCCTTAAACTGACAAGGATGTTCCTGCCTTCTTTAAGAATCAGAATAGGCAGCAGTACTAAAAAAGCCAGTATAAATCTAGAGCTTGCCGCTACCAGGGGATGAAGCTCCCCAACTGCATATCTTCCAGCAACAAAAGAAGCCCCCCATGAGATGGTGGCCAGCAATAATAGAATATATATAATCCACTTCTTTGAAAAGTCCATTGAAAAATTTCCCCTTGCTAATATTATGCGTTATTATTATTTTACTCCATATTATGGTTTGTGCAAGGAATAAATTCTAATTTTTCTCCCTTCTTAATTGACAGCCTATCCAGGGTTCCTCCTTTAAATTCCAATACCTTGCTGCTTCCCTTTACAGGAGGCCATATACTCCAGGGAGGAATATCTTTTACTATATTAACTATATAATTATCCTTTGATAAAAAAACAACATCTATGTGAAATTTCATGAAAAAAGTATGGATGGAGCTGCAAGGCCATAACAAAAGAGCTTCATCATCCTGTAATTCTCTTCTGCCCATTAGACCCTTGAACCTGCTGAAAAAGGTACTTGCAACCTGGATTTTGATTTCTTGATTTCCATCAGTATATTTGAACATCTTAACCCTCCCACTATATAATCTGTTTACCTCTTACATACTCATGAACATCTTGATAAGCTGTATAAGAGCAGGACCTAATAGAACAATGAAGATGCAAGGAAATATAAAAAATACCATTGGGAAAAGCATCTTAATAGGAGCTTTCATTGCCTTTTCTTCCGCCCTTTGCCGACGATTAACCCTCATCTGCCCAGATTGGATTCTCAACATGTTGCCCATGCTTACTCCCAACTGATCTGCCTGGACAACTGCACCTATAAAGTTAGATAGATCATCCACCTGGGTTCGGCTTACCATATCCTTTAGAGCATCCCGCCTGGCTTTCCCCATTTTAATTTCTTTCAATACTATGGTAAACTCCCTGGCAATTTCCCCCTTGACCTTTGTAGTTACCTTGGCTATGGCTGAATCAAACCCCAGACCTGCTTCCACACTTACTGTTAGCAAATCAATTACATCAGGCAGGTTTCTTTGAATGTCTTTTTGCCTTTGTTGAGTCTTGTTTTTTAAATACAGCCTGGGCAGATTATAGCCTAACAGGGCAAACAGTGCCCCCCAAAAGGCTGCCATTATATATCCAAAATCTAATAAATGGGCAAGAAATGCCCCACCAAGTGCAAAGATCACACATAATGCAAGTTGTATAGAGATGAACTCATATGGTCCCAAATCTTCTGGGCTGCCTGCAATGATAAGTCTTTTTTCTATATTATCAATGCCCTTTTGAGGTAATAGCCTGCTCATTTTGGAGGATGTGACTTCCATTAGAGGCTTTAAGATCCTATCCTTTAGCGGCTTATTAAGTTCATTTATTTCATCTTCCCTGGTGTTTTCAGCCACCTTTTCAAGGCGTGATTTAAGAAGTCGTTTTTTTCTAGTTAACAGCTCTACTGCTGTAGCAATTAACAAGCTTGTAGTTAAAAACACCAGGATAAGTAGTACATATAACATGGTTATTTCCCCTTTGTACTTTTATACTTCTATTTGAATAACCTTCTTAATCAGCAAAAAGCCTATTATCTGTGCCCCAATCCCCAGGCCTATCATTATTAAACCCCATGGGTCTCTAAAAAGTGTGAGTATATAGTTTTGATCTATCATAAAAATCATAAGTGCTAAACCTATGGGCAGTGAACCGATTACCATTCCTGAAATTCTCCCCTGGGCTGTAAGGGTCCTTATCTCACCAGCAATTCTAATTCGCTCCCTGATGGTGCTGGAAATATTGTCTAAAACCTCTGCTAGATTGCCACCAACCTGTCTTTGGATTAGTATGGCTGTAATAACTAGATCCAAGTCATCGCTGCCTACCCTTTCAGAAAGATTATTAAGGGCATTTTGTGTAGGCGTGCCCATGGATATCTCTCTTAAGGTTCTGCTAAATTCTCCCGAAATAGGATTTGGCATCTCCTTGCTCACCATGTCCATGGCTTGAATGAAGCTGAAACCGGCCCTCATGGAATTTGATATAATCACAAGGGCATCTCCAATTTGTTTGTCAAACAGCTTTAAACGTTTTTTGATGGCAGATTCTACTATGAGTTTGGGCATTATGGAGGAGACTAGTACAAGGATAATGGTCAGCCCTATATTTTGAAACAGAACAAGCCCTAAGATAATGGCTGCTATAATTGTTAATGAAATAGCAGTTAAGAACTCTTCTCCCTTCAGGGGGATGCCAGCCTGCAAGAGCTTTTTTTCCACCTTTTTGACCCTGTTTTTGGCAACCCAAAATCTGCTTAAAGCCCTCAGCAGTTCCATCAAACTTAGTCCGGTCAAAAACCTTTTCTTTTCCTGTTGGCTGCCTGCCACCTCTTTAAGTCTCTTATTTAAGAAGCGCTGCTCCCTGGTTAAAAAGTGATGAATCAAGAAAACTACCAGGGCAGCATTTATAGCTAATAAAACTGGCACATGGATCATAACTCCACCCCATCCCTGAAGCCGCTAAAAGGTTCAAAGATGCTTTCCGACAGATTTACACCAGTACCCTTTAGCTTATCAGCAAACTTGGGCCTGATACCTGTAGCTTTGTGCTGGCCCATGACCTTGCCTTCTCTCATCATACCATCCTGTTTGTATATGAAAATATCCTGTAAAACAGGTATATCACCCTCTAACCCAAGGACTTCTGTAATATGTGTGATTTTTCTGCTCCCATCCTTCATCCTGGACTGCTGTATTATCAGGTCAACAGCTGAGACAATCTGCTCTCTAATGGCCCGTATTGGCAAATCCATTCCGGCCATGAGCACCATTGTCTCAAGCCTTGCCAGCATATCCCTGGGAGTGTTGGCATGGGCTGTAGTTAGAGATCCGTCATGGCCTGTATTCATTGCCTGGAGCATATCCAGAGCCTCACCGCTTCTAACCTCACCTACAACCACTCTGTTTGGTCTCATACGTAATGAGTTTCTTACAAGGTCACGAATGGTTATTGCTCCTGTACCCTCTATATTAGGAGGCCTGGTTTCTAAAGAGATGACATGTGGCTGGGAAAGCTGCAGCTCCGCAGCATCCTCAATGGTAACTATTCTCTCATCCTTCCCAATAAAGCTCGAAAGGCAGTTTAGGAGTGTAGTCTTGCCTGAGCCAGTACCCCCTGAAACTATAATGTTAAGCCTTGCCCTGACACATGCCTCTATAAACTTGGCCATCTCAGGGGTTAAGGTTCCAAACCTGATTAAATCTACAATTGTAAAGGGCTCCTTGGAAAACTTTCTAATGGTAATTGTGGGCCCAGTAAGGGCAAGGGGTGGAATAATACAGTTAACCCTGGAGCCATCAGACAGCCTTGCATCAACCATGGGCATGCTTTCATCTATTCTTCTGCCAATTGGTGAGACAATTTTTTCTATTATATGCATCACATGATCGTTATCACGAAACCTCACATTGGTTAATTCAAGCTTGCCCCTTCGCTCAATATAAACATTATCTGGTCCATTAACCATTATTTCTGTAATGGTTTCATCCTCCATGAGTTTTGTTATAGGTCCTAGACCATTTATTTCATCAAGCATGTCCTTTATTAGCTGCTGCTTTTCTGCCCTGGGCAAATATACCTTCTGCTCATCAATTAGCTCACTTATTTTTTCTTGAATATCCTTATCTGTTTTTTCCTTATCAGTTTCTACTTTTCCAAACTCCTTAATAATTTTTAAATGGAGCTCCCTTTTTAATTCCTGGTAGGCTTCTCTCTCTGAAGGCCCAGTATTTATTATACTGCCAAAGTCTTTTCGTTTAGTTGCTGTTGGACTATTCTCCAGCCTTTGCATCAAGGACATATGTTACACCCCTTGTATGGATAATATTCTATTTAACAGCCCTTTCTTTTGAGGAACCATTTTGGGCTTTTTCAAAACTGACCAGCTCAAAGCTTCTATTGACTGGGCTATCTTTGATGCAGGGTTACTGATCATGAAGGGAATACCCTTGTTTATGGAATCTACAACTAGCTTTTCTGAATGGGGAATTTCAAAATCCATATGCTTATCTAAGGTTCTTTCCACGTCCGGCACATTAAGCCCCCAGTCGCTGCTTGCCTTGTTTAAAACGAGCTTTACCTTGTCCAAATGCTGAAGGGATTCCAGTACCTCTAGTGACAACCTGGTATTTTTTATGGAAAGCAAATCCAGGGAGAGCATTAGATATACTGTCTGGGAAAAATCCATCACTGTAAGATTGAGATCGCTAAAGGAAGAAGCAGTATCAATGATTATGAAATCATAACCTTCCTTGAGGATTTTTAAAATGGTTTCAATATGGTCACCTGTAATTAGCTCTGAATACTCAGGCCTTGCAGGGGCTGGCAATATATCCACTTCTGAACCCGGGTGTTTCATCATGTAATTTTGAATCAGTTCTAAGTCAAACTCACCCTTTTCCTGTACCAGGTGACTAATGGTCCTCTTGGGCATCAAATTAAGCATTGCCGAAACATCACCAAACTGTACATCCAGATCCAGCAGGGCAACCTTTTTAGACGTTAATGTCTGCAGGCTAATGGCAAGATTTACAGCAAGGGTGGTCTTGCCTACTCCTCCCTTGGTGCTAAAGACTGTGATAATCTTGGGGTCATTTTTTGTATAGGTTTGCTCAAGGAGGGTTTTATTCTTCTTGCGGTGTTCCATCCGCCATACCTTTTTTATTGCCTGTACAAGTTCCTCTTCAGTAAAAGGCTTTGTAATATAGTCCTTGGCACCTGCCCTCATGGCCTTTTTCATGTACTCCATTTCAGCCTGTACAGTCATCATAATTACCGATATTTCCGGATAAAGGATGGTTAGCTGTTCAGTAGCCTCTAGACCATTAATATCCGGCATGTTTATATCCATAAGGACTATATCTGGCTGTCTGCTTTTTATTGTTTTCAGGGCTTCCTTTCCACTTGCAGCCTCACCTACTACCGTAATCTCATGGTCAAGAGACAGTAATCGCTTAACATTATCACGGGTTTCCTGGATATCATCAACTATCATTACTCTAATGGTCATATTAATACCTACCTTCCAAGTAATTCTTGCAGGTTTATATGGCCCTCGCCAACTCTTCCCTCTTCTCGAGGTGATCTGAGGAGCATTCTAATGTTACCTGCCTCTGAGGCTAACACAAGCTTGGGAGCATGGGCAGGATTTACCTGTAGGGTTATTGTCTGTTGTTCCCTGCCCTGATCCTGAATATTTCTTACCATCTGGGTTCCAAGTGCTAAAACTTCAATATTTTCCAAAACATAACTGGTCTGGGTGGTTTCATTAGTATTTATTGTAACCAGAATGTCAACCCTGTCCCCTGGTAGGATTAAATAGTTTAGCGCAGAGACCTGATTAATACCCAGGGTCAGTGCCCTCATGCCCGGGGCAAGGGCATAGGCCAGGCCTTCCTCAGTAGAGAATTGATCCATGATATGGGTGCTTAGGATTCCCTCACCTTTGGTCAGGGGCACCTTGTTAATTTTACCTGCAGCCATATCCATCTGCAATGTGGAATTGGGATGGGCATATTCTGCGGGAATCTTTTTCATTACCAGAAGATCCTTAGTTAACACCGTATCCTGTGGTATATTTACAGCGGCCACCACTACTTCAGTATATTCTGTTGTATCAAGCTCAGCTTTAATGTTTTCCAGATACAAATAAGCAACTGTTGCAGTGATAATACTGATTATAAGAGTTATTAGTAACAGCTTTTTGTTTATCATTTGCCTTCCCCTTTATTCAACCCTCATGGTGGCATCACCAGATACCCATTGAGGATTCCCAAATATTTGTGATATTACCGGCATGTAAATCTGTACGGGGTAAGATACCTTTACCGTTAGCTGACTGCCCCTGGTAGGGTTTAGTGGGCTTACTTCAATTTGTATATTTTCCTCACTCAACACACCCGCAGAGTCTTTTACCCTGGCTATAATGCTGTTAGCATCATTGCCAACTGCACCAAGCCTGGCTCCCTCTCTAGCTGCATGGTTGACAGTAAGGTACGTAAAGAACACCCTGGAGGTTTCAACCACTCCCCCAAGGAGCAGCAGGAAAACTGGCAGAACTAAGGCTAATTCAACCAGGGCCTGTCCCCTTTTGTTTCTGATCCACTTCATCTTTCATCACCTGACACTTTACCGAAATAGTAGTACAAGGATAGCTCCAACAAAGATGGCAATCCCATAGGGAAATGCATATTTCTCCTGCCCTTGAAATGTGTTATTTTCATTCACCTGTCTCCTAAAAACAGGTTCTGCTATGAACAAATACAGGTTGGCTGTTAATCTGCCAAGGACCTCTCTCCACATGCCCCTTTTGATAATAAGGGCTACAGCTATTACACCCCCTGTTAAAAAGGTTGCCAGCAGGGCCTCAAAGGCGAAGGTAAATCCCATTAAAGCACCTACAGTCATAAGAAGCTTAACATCCCCTGCACCTATCCCCCCCATGATAAAGGGCAGTATCAGTACTGCCAGAACTATGCCAATACCCTTAAGTGAGTCCACTAACCCTTCTACACCGTATAGGGTGCTGTTTAAGACTAACCCTATTACCAGGGCCGGGAAGGTTATTAAGTTGTAGATTTTCCTCTGTCTTATGTCTGTTATCAGGCAAAGGCTAAGAACAATTATAAGTATTGCATTTGTTATATTTGTTATATATGGGGCTTCCATAATAACCTTCCTTTCTTAGGGCCGTTTGTGTCCAAAATAGTTTCTTAAAAAGAAACCCTACTTTAGTAGGGGGTTTTGTTGGGTGGGGGATTATAGTCGGTTTAATTAAAAAAAATACTTTTTTAGAATAGCTAACTATTAATTTAGCTTCCTCCGGCAGGTAATTGATCAACTATTGCTTGGAAGACATCTCTAATCTGTGTACCCATGGTAGCCAAAAGACCTACAACCACTACTGCAATTAGCCCTAAAATCAAGCCATACTCAGTTAGACCCTGTCCATCTTCTTCCTTCCAGAACTTCTTCACTAGATTTAACATTATATATATACCTCCTTAAAATTTTCTTAACCATATTCTACATGGGAATCAAAAAAATGAGTATCCGGCAAGGTACCCATTTTCCTGTAAATGTAAGTCCTAAAATTAAAGACTATAGTCCTATATTAGCTTTTCCTTTATGGCCCAGATTGCCACTTGGACCCTGTCTCTTAAATCAAGCTTTCGAAGTATATTTGTTATATGATTTTTGACAGTTTTTTCACTAATATACAGGGCTGATGCAATTTCCTTGTTGCTCAAGCCTTTGGCCATAAGCTTGACCAGTTCTAGTTCTCTATCAGTTAATTCGTTGCCTTTAAAATCTCTGTTCTGCCTGCTTGCCAGGGTTGTGTAGCTATTTAGGACCTTGGCAGCTATCTGGGGATGTATGAAGGATTGACCCTTTTGTACATTTTTAATGGCATCTATTAATCTTTCAGTTTCCACATCCTTCAAAAAATAACCCTTGGCACCCGCTTTGAGGATTTGTAAAATTCTATCCTCTTCCTCACATACAGTAAGGGCTATTACTTCTGTGCCTGGAAGCATGTCCCGAATCCTCATACATGCCTCTATGCCATCTATTCCTGGCATGTTAATATCCATTACAACCACATCTGGTTTAACATCTTTAGCAATTTCAATAGCCTGGTCTCCGTCATTTGCCTTCCCTACAACCTGTATTGCATCATCAAAGGAAAGAATTTTCTCCAAGCCTTCAGTTATTAATGGATGATCATCAACCAGCAAAACCTTTATAGTTTTCAATGAATATCACCTCTCCTTCAACGGAATAACAGCTGAAATCCTAGTTCCACTATTTGGCGAGGAAACTATTTTTACATCCCCTCCAAGGAGTCTAGCCCATTCTCTCATTCCCTTTAATCCAAATCTATTTGATTGCAGACCTTCTTCAACATTGAAACCAACACCGTCATCTGATATTACTGCATTAATTTTAAGGGGAGCCCTTTCCATATTAACTCTTACCATGGATGCCTTTGAATGTTTCTTAACATTATTTATACATTCCTGAATAATTCTAAAGATTGCCACTTCTATTTCTGGTGCATAAATCTGCTCATTTCCAGAAAACTGAAAATCAACTTGAATACCATTCTTATCCTGGAAGTCCATGAGGAAACGTTTTAGTGCAGATATTAATCCAAGATCATCTAGATCCATGGGCCTTAAGTCAAAGAGTATTTTACGAATTTCTTCAAGGGTCTTTCGAGCAAAGCTTTTTAATTGTGACAGTTCTTCTGGAAGAACCTCCGGCCTCTTCTCCAAAATCTTTTCACAAAACTCTATCCGCAGCACTATATTTGCCAGGGACTGGGCGGGACCATCATGGATTCCCCTTGCTACCCGTCTTCTTTCTTCCTCTTGAGCCTTAATAACAGCAAGTCCTAATTCCTGCCAGTCTTGAATCTTACCAATTTCCTCCTGGATGGATTTTAAGTTGGAGCTTAGAAACTTCATTGCCACCCCAACCTGGGAAACAAGGGACTCGGCCTTCTCAACTGTTTGCTTCATTCTTTTATACTGCTGCTCAAGCTCGAATCTTTTTAGTTTGAAATGTTCTTCTTTTTCTCTTAGCAAGGCCAGCTGCACCTGTATGTCCTTGGCTGTTTCATAAGCAGACCTTATATCACTTTCTCCGAACTTATGAAAGTTCTTACTAACCTCGGCAAGCCTTAATCTGGCCTTTTTTTCTTTTTTTTCCCACCAGTCAACTTGTTCAACAATTTCAAGGGTGTCATTTTTTATTTTGAGCATGGCCGCCTCTGCCCTAACGCACTCCTGTCTAGCTTCTTCAGCTATTTCATAAAGCTGGTTCTTGCCTGTTTCTATCCTTGAAATAACATCCTTGAGAATCTTATCTATTATTCCAGACTCAATCATTAGCCTCACTCCCGAAATCTACTACTGACTGTCAAGTGCCATATTGGCTAGTTTATCTGCTTCCTTGTTCTGTTCTCTGGGAATGTGAATTGCTGCAAAATTTTTAAAGTTCCTGGTTAATGCTTTTACATTCTCGTATAGGGGTTTTAAGCCTTCATTTTTTACTCTATATTCTCCTGAAAGCTGTTTTACAAGGAGCTGACTATCAGCATATAGCTTTACCCCGGAAGCCCCTAGACCTACTGCTAACTCCAACCCCCTAATTACAGCCTTATACTCTGCAACATTATTTGTAGTTACACCAATATATTCGTTATCTTTCTTTAAAATTTGACCATCTAAATCATAAATTATCACACCAACTGCTGCTTTACCAGGGTTACCCCTGGATGCACCATCTGTATAGATTTTTATTTCCATTATTCCACCCCAACACATCACAAATTAATAACTAATATTCTACCACAGTTTTCACAAATCACCAACTTATTTCCAGTCTTGACTTCCCCCAAATCAACCTTAGAGATATCAATGTTGCAGCCCCCACATTTACCCCCTTTTACAAGGGCCAGCACATTGTTGCCAAGCTTTTTTGCATGTTTTAAATAGATTTCCAACAGACTATTATCTATTTCTTTTTCCATTTCCTTTATTTGTTTAGCTAATTCATTAAGATTAACCTTATCTATCTCCTTGCTTTGCTTGTATTTATTGATCTCATCTTGATAAGGTCTATATTCTTTCATCAGCTCTTGCTTTTTGTCCTCTAATTCCCTTTGTATTGAAGAAAACTCTTCATTTTCCCTAAGATATGTCTCTTCCGTATGTTTTTTATGACCACCTAGCTCATCCAGCTTTTTTTGCATTGATAACAGTTCCTTTGGATTTAGAACATTTCCCTCATAAAGCTGTTTTTCCAAGTCCTTTTCCTTTGCTTCAATATCTTTTATTAAAGCATTTATTTTTTTTACAAGCTTATTCTTTTCATCCATTAAACCTTTCAGTTCTTCTTTTTCTCTATTAATTTGTTCGATCCTTCCTTTCCACTCAAGCAGTTCTTCTTTTTTGGCAGTAGAGTTAACCTTTTCTTTTAGTTTAAAATATTCACCTCGTAGGTTTTGATATTCGTAAAGTTTTTTCATATTCACTAAAAGCACCTCCATAGGATAATAAATAACTAAAAGGATAGGGAAAACCCCTATCCTATATATAAGTCCATGGTTCATTATTTACTTTTGACACAATAACTTCCACATTGGCTTTTTGGTTCTGAAGCTCATTATCCAGATTGGAAGCAAAAATGGGTACTATCAACCTTTCAGTGATACCATGACCTGCATCAATAACACAAACACCCAGATTTTCCGCCTCCTGTGCCTGATGATAGCTTACATCTCCAGTTACAAATACCTGAGCACCTTTAATGGCAGCATTGTTTATTATAGTGCCACCAGAACCGCCACATACTCCAACTTTTTCAATCTTTTCCGGAAGTGAACCGGCTATCTTTAATACTGGGGCTTGTAAGCACTCCTTTAACATCTTTAAAAATTCATTTTTTGAAAGAGGATTAGTATAAATTCCAATTAAACCCAGGCCGTATTCCTCACCAGAATTGGCAAGTGGATAAAGATCATATGCTACCTCTTCGTAGGGATGTGCCTTTATTACTGCTTTTAGCACTTTATTCAGCAGTTTTTCAGGAACAATAGTCTCCAGGCGCATTTCCTCCACTTCCTCTATTTCTCCAGTCCTGCCTACATATGGACTGCTGCCCTCAAGTGGCTTAAAAGATCCTATTCCAGTTGTTCCAAAGGAGCAATGTGAATAATTCCCTATCCACCCTGCACCGGCATTGCCCATGGATAGTTTAACCTGTTCCACATGGGACATTGGCACAAAAACTACAAATTTAAAAAGCTTTTCAATACTCTCTACCTTTAAAATTTCTCCATGCCCTAAACCCAGCTTTTCAAAGAGCGCTTGATTAACTCCACCCCTACACAAGTCTAGATTGGTGTGGGCAGCATAGACGCTGATCTCATTTTGTATGAGTTTCTTTAAAACTGCCCCCATGGGATTGTCCCAAAGTATATTCTTTATAGGTTTGAATATTAATGGGTGATGGGAAATAATCATTCCTGCTCTAAGCTCAATAGCCTCATCCACTACCTGTTCGTTGACATCAAGGGAAACCAATATTTTATCTGTTTCTCCTTTGGGATTCCCCACTAAAAGACCAACGTTATCCCAGTCATAGGCTAGTTTTTTTGGGGCTATCTTTTCAATTGTCTGGACAATAGTGGCAACCTTTACAGACACGATACCAACACCTTTTCTAACATTTTTGCCTTTGCATTATAGTACTTCATTCTATCCTTGGCTGTTATCTTATTACTCTTATCAAGGTTATTAGCTATTTCTCTATATCGTTGAATTTTTCCTTCTAAAAGCATGGGAAATAGGGGATGTTTTTTTCTATATAATATTGGGCCAATTTCAATGAGTATATCATCAAAATCCTGAGAAACACCAGGCTCAGCAATAATAATTTCATAAAGCCTGTCATTTTCCATAACAAGGTCCTCATCAGCTATTGTTAAGCCTTTAGTATAGTGTAAATAGTTCCTTACTAATTCACACCCATTCATGGGCTGCAAAATTACTCTATTGACATTTTTCAGTAGGCTTGCTCCTCTTTTTAAGATTTCAATAATAGTCTTGCCTCCCATACCGGCTATGACTACAATATCAACCTTATCATTTAACACAGGCTCTAAACCATCACCCAATCGTAGATCTATGTACTTATCCAGCCCAAGTGTGGCAACATTATTCTTGGCCTTTAGATATGGACCACGATTTAATTCAACACCTATTACTTGCCAGGATAAACTATTTTGAATCAAGAATATTGGCAGTAAAGCATGGTCTGTTCCAACGTCTACAACATGAGAATTGGGTGTTATATATTTTGCAATTGTGGCAAGCCTATTGTTTAACATATTTTGCCTCCCATTTATACAAAATTGGTATTCTATTTAAATTCACCAAAACTTTCAGAATTCCTTGGTTTTTTTACAAAAACAATTCTCTTCTTTAATAATATCTAATTATATGAAAAAATATACAATTAATGGTTAATTAGAAAGCAAAAAACCTTGCATTGCAAGGTTTAATTTCAATATGGTGGGCGATGACGGGCTTGAACCGCCGACATCCTGCTTGTAAGGCAGGCGCTCTCCCAACTGAGCTAATCACCCATTTTTTTAGATGTTTAAATTGGTGACCCGTAGGGGATTCGAACCCCTGTTACCGGCGTGAAAGGCCGGTGTCTTAGACCCCTTGACCAACGGGCCGAATTAATTAATTTGCATTATTTACCTATTATTGGTGGGCCCACCTGGGATCGAACCAGGGACCGACCGGTTATGAGCCGGTGGCTCTACCGCTGAGCTATGGGCCCAATAAAATGGCTCCCCGGGCTGGGCTCGAACCAGCAACCACTCGGTTAACAGCCGAGTGCTCTACCATTGAGCTACCGAGGAACGCCCCTCAATACTGACAAAGTATAGTATAAAACATTCCAAATACGTTGTCAATAGTAATTTTTGTTACTACTCTATATTACTACTCTATATTACTACTCTATATTACTCTAGATAATCCTTAAGCTTTTTACTTCTACTTGGATGGCGAAGCTTTCGTAATGCTTTAGCTTCTATTTGCCTAATTCTTTCTCTAGTAACTCCAAATTCTTGCCCTACCTCTTCTAATGTTCTAGTTCTGCCATCATCCAAGCCAAAGCGAAGCCTTAATACCTTTTCTTCTCTAGGTGTTAATGTGTCTAATACATCCTCTAATTGCTCTCTAAGCAGGGTAAAAGAGGCTGCTTCTGCAGGTGCCAGTGCATCCTGATCCTCAATAAAATCACCCAAATGACTATCCTCTTCTTCACCAATGGGAGTTTCCAAAGAAACTGGTTCTTGAGCAATTTTTATTATCTCTCTAACCCTTTCCTCTGGAATATCCATTTCTACTGCTATCTCTTCTGGGCTTGGCTCTCTTCCTAACTCTTGCAGCAGCTGCCTGGATACCCTAATCAGTTTATTAATGGTTTCAACCATATGCACAGGAATTCTGATTGTTCTGGCCTGATCAGCAATTGACCTGGTTATTGCCTGACGAATCCACCACGTAGCATAGGTGCTAAACTTGAATCCTTTGCGATAGTCAAATTTCTCAACAGCCTTAATTAATCCTAAATTTCCCTCCTGTATTAAATCAAGGAACAACATGCCTCTTCCAACATAACGTTTGGCTATACTGACAACCAATCGAAGGTTTGCTTCAGCCAACTTGCGTTTTGCTTCAATGTCTCCCTGCTCTATTCTTATTGCTAGCTCTATTTCTTCATCTGCCGACAGCAAAGGAACTCTCCCTATTTCCTTTAAATACATTCGTACAGGATCATCTATTCCTATTCCCTCTGGAATAGACAAATCTATATCTATTTCAAGATCTTCCTTGTCGTCTTCCGCTTCTAACTGACCACTTTCAGGTATAACCTCAATTCCCATACTAGCTAAATGCTCATATATTTCATCTATTTGATCTGGGCTTAATTCTATACCTTGTAAAGTATCCATTATTTCTTTGTAGGTTAATATTCCACGTTTTTTCCCTATTTCTATGAGCTGCTTTATATTTTCTGTTTTCTTATCATCTTCTTTCACCATTGTCCCCCCTTCCATTAGGGTCATCATGCTTGAGCTTATGACTTTATTTTTTCCATTCTCGTTGGAGCTCAATTAAATTTAACACCAATGAGTCTACAACTTCCCTTTGCTCACATTCCTCTGCTGCTGAAATCTCTTTTTTAAGGCTTTCTATTTGGGTTTTATACCAGTTGTTCTTTATTATATAAACACAATCATTTATTGAATAAGTGTCTTCACTAGTGTTGAGTATTTCTGGTAAGAAACTCTGCAATTCCTCAGGTAGTGTAAGTATAAAAGCTTTAAAATTAAACCCATCACTAACCTTATTAGTTTCAATATATTTTATCAAACTTCTTATTATTAATCTAAACTTGGAAATCTGAAATAAGTGTAAACCCACAACTTCCTGAAACCAATCTATCTTTTGGGGATTTTCCATTATATACCTTACAATAAATCTTTCCACCCTGTATTGTATACTGTTCCCCAATAGATACTTTTCTTTGCTATTATTCCTTAGTGTTGCCTTTTTATCCCTATTGGCACCAATATTTTGCAGACTTTTGGAGTATTTTCCAATCTCTGCAGCTATTACTTGTTCAGTAACACCTAGTTTGCTGGAAATTAACCTTATATAGTATTCTCTTTCTACAAGACTGTCAATCTCTGTGAGATCTCTAATGATAAAATCAAGTACCTTTTTCTTACCTTCTATAGTGTCTAGGTTGTTTTTTTGTGCGGCAATTCTTAACTTATATTCAAGTAAATGGACTGCATCGTTTTTTATACAATGAACAAATCTTTCAGGGCCATGTTTTCTTATATAATCATCTGGATCACTTTTATCAGGTAAAGTAAGGATTTTAACCTTGCAGCCATTTTCGTGCAGGACAGATAGTCCTCTTAAAGCTGCCTCTTGGCCAGCTTCATCAGCATCATAGGCAATTACTACATTATCAGTATACCTTTTTAGCATTCTTGCTTGTTCTGCTGTAAATGCAGTACCTAATGATGCTACTGTATTTTTTATTCCCTTTTGATGGGCTGCAATAACATCCATGTATCCTTCTACCAATATAACCAGGTCTTTTCTTCTTACTTCATCTCTCGCAATGTTCATGCCATAAAGAAGCTTGCTTTTTTGAAATATTTTTGTCTCAGGACTATTAAGATATTTTGGAGCCTTTATTGTATCATCTATTATGCGACCCCCAAAGCCTATAATCAAGCCATTGAGGTTATATATAGGGAAAATAATCCTACCTCTAAAACGGTCATAATATCCTGAATTATTCCCGGTACTTGGACTTATCAAACCTACCTTCTCTAATTCAGATGGTGGCACATTCCTTTTTTTCATAAAACTTATTAATGAATCCCAATCATCTAATGAGTAGCCTATGCCAAACTCCATAATGATGTCAGATGAAATGCCACGGTTTTTTAAATATTCAAGGGCTTTTTTGCCTTTTGAGCTCTCCATAAGCATATAATGATAATATTTTTGTGCTAGAGAGTTTATTTCTATTAAAAAATTTTTTTCCTTATCTACCTTCTTGATTAATTTGTTATCTGTTAGCAAAATTCCTGCTTGTGATGCTAAAAATTCTGCAGCTTCAACAAAAGTATAATTCTCTGCTTTCATAAGAAAGGTGAAGACATTGCCTCCAGCACCACAGCCAAAGCAATAAAAAAGGCCTTTGGAAGGGTTAACTGAAAAGGATGGTGTTTTTTCACTATGAAAGGGGCATAGACCAATATAATTTTGTCCTTGCTGCTTTAATGATACATATCTGGATACAATTTGCTCTATGGAAACCCTTTCTAAAATTTCCTGAACCTTTTCCTCAGGAATAAAATTTTTCACCTTAAATCACCTGATTAATGAGTTTATATATTATTTCGTCATAAAACCATTAAGTCCTCCTATAGGATTTGCTGAGCAATGGTTATACATATTCTATATATATAGCTGTTTTCCTTCTATTTAAAAGCAATAAAAGTAATATATGTAGCAAAATTAGATAAAAAATAAAAATTTGTAAAATATTATCCCTATATGCTGACTGTTAATCCATCATGCAAGCCAATACTTTCCTAGTGTATGAGTATATATCATATGCTATACTAATAGTTGAAGAGAGTAATATCCCTTCATATCTTATTATTTTCCCTTTTGTTTTTTATTAACCTCCCAGGGCTTTGGGAGGCTTTTTTTGTATTGTATATTGTATAGAAAAATGAACATAAAAAGAAGCAAGCATCTCTTCGTCGGTCAGACTATTTAGGCATTGACTAGATACCTAACAGGATGCTTGCTTCTTGGTAGTATTATTAACATAATTAATCTAGAATATACATCTATAATATTACTAAATAATAGAAAAACCTGATGGCACAAAAAGCTTTTGATAGATGGCTATAGCATATCTATCTGTCATACCAGCTATATAATCTATAACCAGAATATCCTCATTTGTTTCAGCATCATTATGTGCTTTATATTCATTGGATATTTCCTGTGGATGATTGCAATAGTAATGGTAAATCTCCTGCACCAATCTCATGGCTTTTTTTTCTTCAGTTTTGGCCAGAGAACCTATATAAACATTTCTAAACAAAAATTGTCGCAATTCATCCATTGCAGCAGATACTTCCTTGCTCATTGTTATATAAGGTTTATCCCAGCTTGCATCAATCATATCTCTAACCATTTTATTAATTCTTTCACTATGCTTAAAACCAAGAACCTTAAGGCATTCCTTTGGCAGGCTTTCTAGTGACATCACTCTTCCCCTAATGGCATCATCAATATCATGGTTAATATATGCTATTCTGTCAGCTATTTTTACAATCTGTCCCTCCAGTGAACTAGGGGTTACATCTCCAGTATGATTTACTATGCCGTCTCTTACTTCCCAGGTTAAATTCAATCCAGTACCTAACTCCAGTTTATCAACTACTCTTAAGCTTTGGATGTTATGCTTAAATCCCCCGGGGTGCACCTGGTTAAGGGCCGTTTCACCTGCATGGCCAAAGGGAGTGTGGCCTAAATCATGGCTTAAAGAGATAGCTTCTGCTAAATCTTCATTAAGCCTTAAGGCCCTTGCTGCAGTCCTTGCTATCTGACTTACCTCTAAAGTATGGGTTAGCCTTGTGCGAAAATGATCTCCTTCCGGTGATATGAAAACCTGTGTTTTGTGCTTAAGCCTTCTAAATGCCTTTGAGTGAATAACTCTATCCCTGTCTCTTTGAAATGCTGTACGCACATCACATGGTTTTTCCTGAACTATTCTCCCCAGTGTAGATTTTGATTTAACAGCATAAGGGGAAAGCCAATCCTCTTCTCTTTTTTCAAAAAGCTCTCTAAGAGATGACATCTGTCTCCTCATCCTCTTCTTTAACTTTTTTTCTTATTAGCCAGGCAATCAAAATACTAATTTCATAAAGCAGTATTACAGGACCTGCCATAAGCAGCTGGGAAACTACATCTGCAGGGGTTAAAACTGCGGAAATTATAAATATAATAAATATAGCGTACTTTCTTTTGGCTTTAAAAAACTTATAGTCTGCAGCACCAATTTTAACTAGAAACACCACTGCCAGGGGCAGCTGAAATACTAACCCAAATGGCAGCAGAAATCCTAAAACAAAAGCAACATATCTAGCAAATGACAGCATGGGTAACAGGTCAGCACCCTGCCCAATAAAGAAAAGTAGTGCAAGGGGCAGTACTACATAATACCCAAAAACAACCCCTGCTGCAAATAATATGGCAGACATGGGGGCTATCATATAAACATATTTTCTTTCATGGGCATATAATGCTGGCAGAATAAAGCTCCATATCTGCCATGCAGTAAAAGGTATAGTAATTATAAATCCAGACAGGAGACTTATTTTTAATCTTGTAATAAAAACCTCTGTTACGGCAAGCTGTGCTAATTGAATATCTTTCCCAGCTATGGGAGCATTGATTATTATAAATAAAACATCTTCGAACAGGGCAAAGCTTACCACAGTGCCAACTAATACTGCTATCACAATTCTGATAATTACTTTTCGTAATTCTTCTAAATGGTCTATTAAGGTCATTGATGTGTCTGACATGAATTTGCCCCCTTGGCAGTGTAACCTTTTGAATAGTTATTCTTTATGATAGTATAAAACAAAACTTGGCTTGCGCCAAGTCTTTTAGAACGCAGAGGGAAGCCTTAGTCTGGTGAATAACGAACTTAGACGTTATATATCAGCTATGAAGTAAGACGCTGCGTTTTAGCCGACCGCTATCTTCAGGCAAAATTATGTTTTCTACGGCAACGAGTATGGGGCCATATTCCATTTTGCCAGATTTTTTCCCCTCCAAACTTATAAAATAGGCTAGCACAATAAAATTATACTAGCCAAAACATCCAGATTGTATTAAAATTTCCAACCTTCCAAACGAACAAGTTGCAAAAAATCTATACACTCAATTTGCAGATATTGGCATATATTAGGAATCTTAGGCCTTTTAGCACCAAGTCCAACTGCCTTTTCTCCAGTAACCACAACAGCACTATTCACCTTTGCTAAAGCTATCACATAAGGGTCAGCCCATATGCCATCACTACTCTCATCGGGTATAAATGAAGGGTACGTTTCAACAATTTCTGAAACTACTTGCTGCATTTCCTCACTAGGCTCTAGGAACATAAAATCTAATTCTAAAGCCCATTGATAAAGCTCATCTCCTCCTCTTTCTAGCTCAAGTAATACTTCATCAGGTGCAAAGAGTCGCTCATTCTGAGCTAAGTCAATCAAATGAGTCCACAAAGAATTAAAAATATCAGGAGGATAATCTCTTCTCCACGCATGTAGTAGGGCACTTGTATCTATACAAAAAATCAGAATTCTTCGCCCCTTTCTACACTTGTCAATAAAGCTTGCTCAATAGCTGGAATATGCTCTAGTTTGATTCCTCCAAGAAAATTAGAAAGATCACGAGAGCTAATTGCTTCATTGTAATAAGCAGAAAGAACAAGGTTAGTATAAGCCGCTCCATTATTACGGAGTACTTTTCTAAAATAAGGAACATAACCACTTTTCCCAGTCTGTTGCTGTTTATATGCTTCTATAAATTCACAGCGTTTTCTCCGATACTCTGCTTCGGATGTTTTACCTAATATAAGTAGTCTTCTTAAGATCACCTCTTTACTAACCATATAACGATTAGATAGGTGACTAATTTGATAATCATCCCAATTATTGTTATAGTTTTGTCTCACAATGGTTTCACTTAATAGTGCTTCTTTAGGAACTAAGACCTCTCCTGCTACTCGATTACAATAGGTCTCTACTGTATGATCAACATCAAGATCGTTATCATGCAAATCGCAAATTCCACTTTTGTCTAATGCAATATGAACAAACTCATGAATAAGTGTAAAAATTCTACCCCGTGGAGAATCTTTGCCATTAACAGCAACTACTGGGAAAGGCTTCCGGCTAATAGAAAATCCTCTCATCTGGTTAACATCAACATTTCCAGTTTGGAATACTAATACTCCAGTCCTTTCTATGGCAGTTGTCCATGCCCTAAGGGCTTCATAATGATCAGACCAAGAGTGCTGTTCCTCAATTGTTATCTGAAGTAATTCTCTAATTCTACCTGCTAAACTATCAGGAGGTTCAGACATTTCAGTCTCAAAATGAAATTGTGGAGGCTGTTCACCCAACTGCTCACTAATTTCTAATGCAATGGCTCTTCTTGCAAAAGCACGCCGAATCTCAAAACGTAAATCCGGTCTAATTTCAACATTAGCATCGGAAAGCAAACGAAAGTCCGGCAAAGTTTGAGGCTGTTCAGGGGTTGTATGACGGTAAAATAAAGCAGAAGGTCTTCGGTAAACTCGACCTGCTTCTCTAAGTTGTCTTAAAGTTGGCTTTGCATCTCCAGATTCCCAAGCCTGAAGTCTCTCAATAGACGTTCCTATTTTATGAGCAGCTTCTTCCAAACTGTAACCAGCAGTTTGTCTGGCCCAGACTAGAATACCAGGATTCACATTTGCTCTAATACGTTTAGCCATCGCAATCACCTCCTTCATAAATACTTTAAATATATTTTATCATATTCTATTGAATAATAGACTGATAAATTGGAAACGGCTATTTATATACTTCTTCCTTGAATTCAGGGATAAAGTACTTATAGTATATAGCTTTCAAAGTTATTAAGTTTCATCAATATATTGTTCCTTCTTTCACAAGATAATCAATAACCCTCTGAATTTCAGTCTGTACCTTCTTATACTCAATTTCCTTCCAGGCTTTCAGAATTGGTATAAACCGTGCATTACCGGTCAGCTTGATTTTCTCAATTAATAGCAATATCATTCCCCGGTTTCTATCCTTCAACTCCTGAACAAAACTGTAGTCTTTTCCTTCCAACAGCTTCTCAAGCTTTTGAAGCAGTTCCTCCGCATAAGTTTCCCGCTCTATCTCCCAGCCAATTTCTGAGAAAATAAGCATGGGAAGCCTATCTCTATATTCTATTTCAAGGTATCCCTTCTTTATCATCCAATCTATCCGGCAGGTTATTTCCTGCAGGGTAAACTCCCGGTAGTATCCGTAGACAGGGCATTGATCCAGGCCATGTTTAAGAACCTTTTTGTCCTTTGAACCTTTAAGGATCTTGGAAAGCATGCTCCTTCCCCCGGTTGCAATAATTTCGTCAGCGGCACGAAGAATTGCTTTTATTTCTTCATCTGCTAGATAGCGTATGCCACCGCTGTCAAGTTCATATCTGACTCTTTGTTTTTTTCTGCTCATGGTTACACCACTTCTCTTAAGACTTATCTATTGTATTCATTAAACTGCAAAAATGCTTTAATCTTTAAAAGTTGTTCTGCCATTTTCAAAACACCAATTGGTGACAAATTCTCCATAAAATATACATTTCCTGCTACATTATGGAAATAAGTTGAAGGAGTATTCATCCGTTGTCATCAAATCGGCATTTACGGAAACCGGTGCTTTCGGTAGCGTTACAGCAAAAGGTAATCCGCCTGTCATTGAAATCTGCTTCAGATAAATATCTATTTCCTAAAAAACAAGGTACTGCTCCTTAAAAATATTAAGTGGCAGTACCCTCTTTCTACATCAAGAGATTCAATAAGATCAAGGCCTGACCCTAACAACCTACAACTAAATCAAATTTCTGTATTCCCGTCTTCCATCTACAACAGCATAAATCGTTACAGTCTTTTTTTCATCATCTAATTTATAAAAGACAAGATGTTTTTCCACAATGAGTACTAGATATCCCTGTTTTCTCAAAATTGAATATCTTGGTGTATTTCCCGACCTTGGAAAATCCTTTAATCTATTTATTGCTGTTTCTATTTTATCCAGATAATTTATCGCAATATCTACACTTCCCGAATCATCAGCAATATAAAAGATGATTTCACGAAGCTGCTCCTCTGCTTTATCCGTCCTCATAATTTTGTATTTCATCCATTCTTCCTCTCCATTAAAGATTTCCGAATGTCATCAAACGTATTCTGCATAGGTGCAACTCTTCCATTTTTTACATCATCTTCAGCTTCTGCCAGTGTACGTAACAACTCAAGTTCAGATTCCATCTGATAATACTTTTGCAATCCCATTACCACTGTATCTCCACGTCCATTTACAGTAATAATAATTGGTCTCTGTGTCTCCCTGCATTGCTTTGAAATTTCGCTATAATGATTTCTTAAATCAGAGGATGGTCTAATCTCAGATTCCATATATACACCTTCTTTCTAACACTTTTCATAGTCATATCATATCATAATATGACTAAGCACTCAATAGTTCATTTGACTGCATTTGCCCGTTGTCATCAAATCGGCATTTACAGAAACCGGTGCTCTCGGTAGCGTTACAGCAAATTGCTTAAATACTGCCTGGGCTGCCGCTATCATAATGGACCAATCACAATTTTTTACTATTATGGAACATTTCATGTATCAGCAAACTTCATCTTCTTCAAGACTTGTATGAACTTCAAAAAGTATCCTCATAAAATCCTGACGTTCATTTAGAACTCTGATGATCTTCACTATGTCACCTTCAATTCTATAAAATACATAATTCTTTTCAATGAAGAAATACATATAATCTGTAGAAATATCAATCATTCTTCCCAAAGACACCCCTAATACGGGATATTCCTCTAATCTCCTAACGCTGGTTGTAATCTTACCTAGAGCCTTTTGGGCAGGATCAACCCCAAAATTCCCAATAATATATGCCTTGATTCTCTGTAAATCCTCTAGAGCCTTCGGTGAGTATTCCACTTTTCTCATACTATAATCCTAATGAAGCTTCTACTTCATCAGCAGAAAGCCACCCTTTCTCCCTAGCTGATTTTTCCCCTTCCTCAAGCTGTGCCATAAGCCTTACCATTGCACGGAGCTTATCAAGTTCTTCAACTTTAATAATTGCATATTCACCTCTTCCATTTCTGGTAAGGTATACCGGATTGTTGTAGGATACCTCTTTTAATACTTCTGTATAATTTCTCAAATCTGATATTGGTTTAATATTTGGCATTTTCATCACTCCTTATAAATATTATAAGCTAAATCGCCAAAAACAACAAAGTAAATTAACATGTTAATTTACAGCGTTTATGTACAAGACTTGAATCAATAACGGTTTCCACCAATCTTGAAAAAATGATTTAGTATATTGAATAAAAGAGGTACTGCTCTCAAAATCAAAATGAAATCAAGTAGCAGTACCTTTTATTTTTACTTCAACGCCTTCGTAATTACAACACACCCTGTTATCTTATACCACTGCTATAGAGCAATCGTTTTTCGTTATACGTCTAAGTCCATGTGCATACGTCTCCAATTAAATAGGAGGACTTTGTCAATTAGTTTGAATGACGTAGTGCTGCCTGGGCTGCTGCCAGCCTTGCTACCGGCACCCTGTAAGGGGAGCAGCTGACAAAGTCAAGACCAATCTGGTAACAATATTCTATAGAGCTTGGGTCTCCCCCATGCTCACCGCATATACCAATTAATAAGTCTTCCCTGCTGGCCCTCCCCTTGGTAACTGCCATTTCCATCAAGCGTCCAACACCAGCCCTGTCTAAAACTACAAAGGGATTTTCGTTAATTATTTTCTTTTCCAGGTAACTGTGCAGGAATTTACCCTCAGCATCATCACGGCTAAAACCAAAGCATGTCTGGGTCAGGTCATTTGTTCCAAAGGAAAAGAAGTCAGCAATTTGAGCTATTTCTCCAGCAGTGGCGCATGCCCTGGGGACTTCTATCATGGTACCTACAGTATACTCAACTGATACCCCTTCCTCAGCAAATACACTAACTGCCACCTGATCCACAACTTCCTTCAAGGTAGAAAGTTCATTAACATCCATGACAAGGGGTATTTCTATTTCAGGTACTGTCTTTACTCCCTCTTTTGCAAGCTGTACTGCTGCCCTAAATACAGCCTCTACCTGAGTTGCATATATTTCTGGGAAGGTAATTCCTAACCTGCAGCCTCTATGGCCCAACATGGGGTTAGACTCTGATAATGCCTTGACCTTGGCAAATAAAGCTTCCTTTTCCCTGAGTTCTTCTTCTGAACCACCAAGGCATCTCAATTTGACAATTTCTTCAATCAATTCTTCCCTGTTTGGTAAAAACTCATGTAATGGTGGATCCAATAAACGGATGGTTACTGGATATCCCTGCATAGCCTTTAATATTCCATAGAAATCCTCCTGCTGAATAGGCAGCAGCTTTTCCAAAGCAGCTTTCCTTTCATCATCATTGGAGGATAAGATCATCTTTTGAACAATTGGAAGCCTTTCTGGCCCCATAAACATATGCTCAGTCCTGCAAAGTCCAATTCCCTTGGCACCAAATTCCCTGGCCTTTGCTGCATCCTCAGGGTTATCTGCATTGGCTCTAACGCCCAGTGTTCGAATTTCATCTGCCCATTCAAGAATAGTTTGAAATTCCTTGCTGAGGGTTGGAACAAGCAGGGGTACTTCCCCCTCTATTACGTTACCTGTAGAGCCATCAATTGTAATAATGTCACCCCTGGAAAATATCTTATTGCCTATTCTTAGCTTCTCCCTTTCCATATCAATATCCAGTTCATCACAACCGCAAACACACGGCTTACCCATACCACGGGCAACAACAGCGGCATGACTGGTCATCCCACCCCTGGAGGTTAGAATGCCCTGGGCTCCTACTATTCCATTAAGGTCGTCAGGAGTAGTTTCATTTCTAACCAGGATTACATTTATTCCCTCCTTGCCCATACTTTCAGCCTCATCGGCATCAAACACTATTTCACCCACAGCGGCTCCTGGTGATGCAGGAAGTCCCCTGGCTATGACTTCATAGTTAGTAGTAATATCTATTGTTGGGTGCAGCAGCTGATCCAGCTGGGTAATATCAATTCTGCCAACAGCCTCCTCCTTGGTAATAAGACCTTCTCTTACCAGGTCAACTGCTATCCTAATTGCAGCTGCTGCAGTCTTTTTGCCGTTACGGGTTTGAAGGATATACAGCTTGCTGTTTTCTATAGTAAACTCTATATCCTGCATGTCTTTATAATGCTTTTCCAGGAGTTTGGATGTATCTATGAACTGCTTGTATGCATCTGGCATTTCTTCTTTAAGCTTTTCAATGGGCTGAGGTGTTCTTATACCTGCAACAACATCTTCCCCCTGGGCATTTACTAGATACTCTCCATATAGTTCCTTTACACCTGTAGATGGATTTCTAGTAAAGGCAACACCAGTACCACTTTTAACACCCATGTTTCCAAAGACCATTGATTGAATATTTACAGCAGTTCCCAGGGAGTCAGGTATTTTGTGCAGCTTCCTATATAATATTGCCCTGCTGTTTTGCCATGACTTAAATACTGCTTCCACAGCATTAATTAATTGTTCCTTTGGATCCTGTGGAAATTCACTGCCATGCTTGATACGCAGCATTGACTTAAACTCTTGGATTATCATTTTAAGGTCATCAGGGGTTAGTTCATGGTCATGCTCAATTTCTAGTTTTTTCTTGTACGTCCTCAAAATGCTTTCAAAGGCAACATGCTCTATACCCATTACCACATCAGAATACATGGTAATAAATCTTCTATAGCAGTCAAAGGCGAATCTCTCATCATTAGTGATTCTTGCAAGTCCTTTAACTGTCTCATCGTTTAGACCAAGATTAAGTATGGTATCCATCATACCGGGCATTGATACAGCTGCACCAGAACGAACGGAAACTAAGAGTGGATTCTTGCTATCACCAAAGCCTTTACCGGTTACACTCTCTAGATAAGCAATATGCTCTAGTATCTGGTCTTTTAGGCCCTCTGGAAGTTTTTGACCATCCCTATAATAGTCCTTACATGCCTGGGTGCTGATAATGACCCCTGGAGGAACAGGCAGGCCTATTTTTGTCATTTCCGCAAGGTTTGCTCCTTTACCCCCTAGCAGGGATTTCATTTCCTTGTCACCTTCATGAAATTTGTACAGGTATTTTTTACTCATTAAATTTACCCCCATAAAATATTTCCATAATTGTACCAGCGGTTTCTTCCACTGCTTTATTAGTGACATTTATAACAGGGCAGCCAATTTTTTTCATAACAGTATCTGAGTATTCAAGCTCCTTAATAATTCTTTCTACGGCTGCATAATTGGCATTTGAAGTCAGGCCAAGACTTTTGAGCCTTTCCTTTCTAATCTCATACAGATGATTAGGATCAATTATTAAACCCACGACCTTATTTTTCACCTGATAGAGCTCTTCAGGTGGAGATACCTCAGGCACTAAGGGTACATTGGCACATTTAATTCGTTTATGGGCTAGATACATACTCAAGGGTGTTTTAGAGGTCCTTGAAATACCAACCAGGACAATATCCGCCTTGACTAGTCCCTTGGGGTCTTTTCCATCATCATACCTTACTGCAAACTCTATTGCCTCTACCCGTTTGAAATACTGTTCATCCAGTTTTCTTAATAATCCAGGTTCTAATTTCGGAGGTCTGTCAAGAAGTCTTTCCATGGCTCTTAGCATGGGACTCAATATATCTACTGCTTCTAGCCCCATCTCAACAACTAGCTCTTCAAGATATTCCTTTAACTCAGGAATTACTAAAGTATAGGCTATCAGACAATTATATCCTTCAGATTGAGAAATTATTTCCTTTACCTGCTTTTTATTGTTTACATATGGAAAGCGTCGGATTTCTATATCACTTAAGTTAAACTGACTTGCTACAGCCTTTGCTACTATTTCTGCAGTTTCACCAAGAGAATCTGATACAACAAATACCTTTGGTCTATTCTTATCTAAAATGCTCATTCCCTCCTTATTTTCCTTCAATCATTTCTACAAATACCCTGGTAATGTTTGATTTAGTAATTCTACCCATCACTTCTAAAATCCTTTCTTTTCCCTGCTCTTCAATTATTTTTACAACTGGAATACAATCAATTTCATGCTCTAACATTTTTCTTGCGGCAGTTAGAACCGTATCTGAACCTTCAACTGTTATAATATTAGGCACTCTAGTCATAACAACACTTACAGGTATCTTATCCAAATCAGGCTTTCCTAGAATAGTTTTTAACAAATCCTTTTGAGAAACTACTCCCTCCAACTTCCCCCCTTCACTTACAACTATTAAGGTGCCTACATCATTATTAATGAACATGGAGACTATAGCATCATAAATTGAATCATTTTCTTTGACTACCACAGGGACTGATTTTACATCTTTCACAAGGAGGTTTTCAAACTGGGCTATCCTCAATGTTTTGCCACCCTTTTCATTGTAGAAATATCCTACTCTAGGCTTGGCATCTAATATTCCTGACATTGTTAAAATTGCTAGATCAGGCCTCAAGGCGGCCCTTGTAAGACCCAGGTAAGCTGCGATCTGATCACTGGTTATAGGTTCAAACCTTTTTACTATGGAGAGGATGCTCTCCTGGCGCTCACTTAATTGAATAAAACATCACCTTCCTCTCTCTTTTGGGACTAGACATTGTTTTAGCAAAATATAAATGTGTTATACTATTTCCTAAACATGTTATATTATATACGATAGTTTTATCTTTTTTCCTTCTTATTTTTTAATTTAAGAGGTATTGAAACAAAATAGTACTGGAAAAAGCTGTTATTATACAAGAATTCTTACAAGTAATATTGTAAAAAAAAGACCAGGGCTTTTCCATATGAATAAGCCCCGTCTTTTTTAACTCATGATAATCTCTTTTCAATTTAAACTGTTTAGCCATTCATATCTCTTGCTATTAAGGCTGCTCCCATGGCTCCAGCATATTGTGATAATGCAGGTGTAAGCACATTTGCCTCAAGGTGCAGCTTTAACATTTCTCTAATTGCTCCATTTAAAGATACTCCCCCGGTAAAAACTATTTTGGAGCCTACACCCAGTTTTTTTGCCATATTTGCGACCCTGCCGGCTACCGAGCTGTGCAGCCCAGCTACTATTTTTTCCTTTTCAATTCCGGCAGCCAAAAGACTTATTACCTCAGTTTCTGCAAAGACCGTACACATACTGTTAATAGACACCATGTTCCTACTATCATGATACTTTTCAAGTTCACTAACGTCGAGTCCCAGGGAAACTGCAGTAACCTCCAGGAACCTGCCTGTTCCTGCTGCACATTTGTCATTCATAATAAAATCAACAACTCTCCCTGACCTGTGAATTTTTATAACTTTACTGTCCTGGCCGCCAATGTCAATAACCATATCTGCATCCTCTACCAGAAATGCCGCACCCCTTCCATGACATGTTATCTCTGTAACGGCCTTATGAGCTATGCTAATGAGATCCCTCCCATAGCCGGTAGCAACTATTTTAGACACCTGGTCCCTTCTCAAATGTCCCTTTTCCAGCAACCTTGATACTATAGCTTTGCCGGTCTCTTTGGGACTCCAACCAGTGGGCATTATTTCATATAATTCTTTTGTGCCATTTAATAGTACTGCCTTGGTAGCTGTTGAGCCAATATCAATCCCAATTGTAATCATGCTTTTAACTATCCTACTGCATCATTTCAAGGAAGGCTGCTATTCTTACCTTGAGGTTTTCTACATCTGAAGTCGAGTAATCAGTCTCAATGTGCAGATAAGGAAGGCTAAGCTCTTCTTTGGCCAGTTTTTCAATTCTATGGGCCTCAATATTGTAGGTATGACAAGCCTGCCACGACAGGTCGATAATGCCGTCCACCTGGAACTTACTGGCCAGTTCGGTAAGCAGATTAATTCTTCCATCATTGTCTGACATTACTGAACAAGGCATTTGTATATAGGTTTCCGCTAATAATTCATAAACATCCCTGTCAGGGTCTTCAGGAACTATAACATCTACCACTTTATACCCCGTACAGTTTTCCAGGCAAACAACATTTCCGCCGCATTCTTCAACTAATCTAACTACTTTCTCACTTCCAAGGCCAACAGGTGTACCAGTCAAGAGAATTCGTGGGGTTTTTTCATCACCATAATAATCACCCTGCTCTGCCAGTTTTTCAAGCTTAACCCTTAGATTGTCAAGCATTTCTATAACACTATTTTTATCTGAAGCAAAGGTAGTCAGCCAGGCTGCTTTTAACATATCAGTACCTGCTAAAAGAGCTGGTTTGTTTTGGTTTATATCATATAGAGCCTTTCTTGTTCTTTTTTCCTTATTAATAAGCTTTATTGCATCCCTGACTTTTTCTTCAGTTATCTCCACCTCTAACTCTTTTTCAATGGCTTCTTTTACCCTGATCATTTCAGATTTCCACATTTCTAAAGCTGCCCTGGTCTTGGCTTCCGGAGGTAAACTCATTACATGGACTGGCTTGAGCTCTTTCATTAGTTCAAACATCTTTTTCTTACCATCACAGGTGGTTTCCCCAATAATCATGCTTGCTGAATTAAAGTATGGGCATGTATCAGTAATTCCAAATCCATAGGAGGATTTAATCAAGGCACATAGGTTTCTTGGCAGGTCTTTTTCTGCAGCAGGAATTGGTTTTTCATTAGTACCACAAAGTCCCACAGGTATTGCACCAGCAGCTAGAACCAGTTCCTGTGGAGCAAAGGTGCAGTACATTCCCACTACCTTTTTACCATCATCCAAAGCCTTTTGCATGTTAATCTGATTTATTTCTCTTAAACTTTCAAATTCCTGGATCAATTCCTTTCTCACCAGCACACACTCCCTTTAAGCATAGTTAATGTAATAATACTCAAGGGAATATGTAAAAACAATTCCTAATATAGATACTTTCGTTCTATTTCTATCTGTATTATCAATAATTTTCTTTTTACAACAGCTTTGAGAGGTCTCCTAAGGGACTAAGATAATCCACTATTGTTTTAAGTAAGGCTAGCCTGTTGTTTTTAACATCCTCATCCTTGTCCATTACCATTACCTTTTCAAAGAATTCATCTATATATGGCCTTATTGCAGAAAACTTTTCCAGAATCTCTGTATATTCCTGAAATTCCCATAATGGCAATGCATCTCTTGACATTTCCTTGAACTTATTCCAGAGCATCTCTTCAGAACTGTCCTTAAAAAAATCCTCATTAACATTGAAGGTTGCCGCATTTTTTGCCAGGTTTCCAGCCCTTGTAAAGGCAGTAATAAGCTCGTCATACTGGGGATTATCCTTGAACTCCATTAAGGCTCTACCTTTGCTAACTGTTTCAAAGATATTATTCCAATTGCTTTCTAATACACAATTAACTACATCATAGCTCGCTCCATGCTCTTCAAGGAGACTTGCTACCCTTTGTTTGAAGAATTCTTTTAGAGCCGCCAGGGTTTCCTCTTTATCCATGTTAAGGCCCTGCTTCTCATAAGTTTCTAGAGAAGCCTCTATCAATGCGAAAAGATCAAGGTCAAGTCGGCCTTCAAACATCATATAGCAGATGCCCTGGGCCTGGCGCCTTAATGCATAGGGATCTCCTGCCCCTGTTGGTCTTAGCCCTGCAGCAAAACAACCACAAATTGTGTCAATTTTATCTGCCATGGCTATAACGGTACCAACTGTTGTTTCAGGAAGGGAATCACCTGAAAACCTTGGTTTATAATGCTCTTTGATAGCTACAGCTACCTCTTTCTTTTCTCCATGATGTAAAGCATAATAATATCCCATGATACCCTGGAGTTCTGGAAATTCATAAACCATATTTGATACCAGATCCGCCTTTGCAAGGTAATTTGCCCGTAATATATTGACCCTGGCAGCAGGAGATAAGGACAGCACATCTGCAATATAATTGGCAACATCCTGGTTTCTAATGATTTTCTGGTATAAAGTTCCAAGCTTTTCCTGAAAAACCACGGCTTTTAGTTTATCTACTTCTTGATCCAAGGGAGTTTTTACATCTTCTTCATAGAAAAACTTGCCGTCATTTAGCCTGGCTTCTAAGACCTTTTCATTTCCTTGAACAACAATATCAAGGTTTTTGTCATCTCCATTACGAACTGTAATAAACTTATTCAGGAGGTTGTCATTATCATCCCACACGGGAAAGTACTTCTGATGCTCCTTCATTACTGTTATTAAGCCTTCCTTTGGCAGTTTCAAATAAGATTGGGCAAACTTTCCGCAAAGGGCTGTGGGATATTCCAGTAAAAAGTTTATTTCTTCTAAGAGCTCTGGATCAGGCTTTACCCTACCCCCTTCTTTTCGTGCCAGGTCTTGGATCTGCTTCCAGATAATGTCCTGTCTTTTATCTTGATCCACTATTACATAGTTTTCCTCCAGCCTGGAAAAATAGCTGAACGCATCTGGCAGCTCTATATGCTTCTTGCCGAGGAAACGATGACCCTGTGTTGCTCTGCCTGATACAACACCCTCCACCTCAATGGGAATAATTTCATTACCATAAAGGCAAACCAGCCACCTGATAGGCCTTACAAAGCGTATATTAAGATATCCCCAGCGCATTGGCTTTGGAAATTCCAGACTTAAAATAAGCTCTGGAAGGATCTTAGGGAAGAGGTCTTTTATGTTTTCTCCCTTTTTCTCAACTATGGCGTATAGGTATTGCCCCCCAGGTGTGTCCCTTATGATAAGGTCTTCAACGGCAATTTGCTGGCCTCTGGCAAAGCCTTGAGCTGCCTTGGTGTAATTTCCCTGGCTATCAAAGGCTGCTTTAACAGACGGACCCTTCTTTTCCTCCACAAGGCCTTCTCCAACCTCTACCAGGTCTTTAATATATACTGTAAGCCTTCTAGGTGTTCCATAGGTGTTAATCTCTTTATATGCAAGCCTTTCTTTCTCCAGGAGCTTTTGTGTTTTAATTTTTAATTCTTTTAGTGCTCCTGCCATAAATCGGGCGGGTATTTCCTCAGTTCCTATCTCAAAAAGAAAATCCTTAACCATTATTTATTTCCCCTCCTTTTCCTGGATTTTATTTGCCTCTTCTGCAAGGGGTAATGGTTTTACTGCAAAACTCTTTTCCTTAAGGGGTTCAAGACCCAATTCCTCACGGACTACTGGATCCTTAATTAATGGATAGCCTAACCTTTCCCTTTGTTTTACATAGCCATGAGCTACCTCCCTGGCTAGATCTCTAACCCTATGGATATAGCCAGTTCTTTCTGTAACACTAATTGCCCCCCTGGCATCTAATAGGTTAAAGGTGTGAGAACATTTTAAAGTATAATCATAAGCAGGCTGCACCAGGCCCAGGGCTATGATTCTTCTGCATTCTCTTTCATATTGATTAAACATGTCAAAAAGCATCTTGGTGTCTGCATATTCAAAATTATAATAGGAGTAGTCCATTTCTGTTTGATGATGTATATCACCATAGGATATATCACCAATCCATTTTATATCAAATACGCTGTTCTTTTTTTGGATGAACATTGCCAGACGTTCAATACCATAGGTAAGCTCGGCACTCACTGGGTGACAGTCAATGCCGCCGCACTGCTGAAAATAAGTAAACTGTGTTACCTCCATGCCATCAAGCCAGACCTCCCAACCAAGACCCCAGGCACCCAGGGTTGGGGATTCCCAGTTGTCCTCCACAAATCTGATATCATGCTTTTCTATCTCAATACCTATTGCCCTTAAACTGTCTAAATACAAGTCCTGGACATCATCTGGAGACGGCTTGAGAAGAACCTGGTATTGATAGTAATGCTGCAGCCTGTTGGGGTTGTCCCCATAGCGACCATCTGTTGGTCTTCTGGATGGTTCTACATAAGCTGCATTCCAGGGCTCAGGCCCAAGTGCCTTCAAAAATGTTCCTGGCTGCATGGTTCCTGCACCCTTTTCCATGTCATAGGGCTGTATCAAGATACATCCCTTTTTTGCCCAAAATTGGTCTAAAGACATTATAATCTCTTGAAAATTCATAAACTGTTATAATCCTCCCTTTTATAAAAAAGATATTAAAAAACCCATCCACTGCAGTCCTTTAAAGACTACAGGGACGGGATTAGCCGCGGTTCCACCCTGCTTGAGCACCCATAGGTACTCCACCTTATTAGTTTGGGATTAAGTGCATCCCCACAGCTCAGAAATGCCTTCAGCTTAAGGCCTTTACCGGTTTCCACCATGTCCGGCTCTCTTACGCCCTTAAAAATGGGTTTAAAAGGTTTATTTAAGCTTACTACTTTTCATCATTGCTGCCCTGCTATTGATATCATTGTTAAATTTAGCAAATCTAAGATAGTTTGTCAATCTTCTTTAGATCATGCATCACGAATTTCCCTTATAAATTTAATTGAATTTATAGGCCTCTCCAGAACAGACTTCAAATATTCACAAAGCAGGTCCTCAATAAAGAATTGATCCCTATCCTTTACTTTTAATCTTCCCAGCATGTTTATATCCATGGACAGGAGCTGTTCCATAATCCTTATAATGTATAAAGGAATATATGCTTTATTATCAAATTCCTTTCCACACTGCACACACACGCAGCCACCCTCAATATTATGAAACAAAGCATTGGCATCTATTCTCTCCCCGCATAATACACAACGGGACAGTTCTGGCAGGAAGCCTGCATATTTTATGAGCCTCAACATGTAATAGGATGAAAGCTGACTTATTGGTATGCTTCCCATAAGATGAAACAGGGATACTGTGTTTGAGAAAATAGCATTGTTTTTTTCTTCTGTGGGCAGAATGTTTTCTAAAACCTCTGTTATATAGTTTGCATAGCCAAATAGAAGCAGATCATTTTTAACCTGGGGAAAGCTATTTATGGCCTCCCCACCAATAATTGTATACATGGACTTTCCCTTATGCAGATGGAGCTTGGAATAGGTAAAAAGCTGCAGAAAACCCCTCATTTTGCTTCTGCTTTTGCGGACACCCTTTGCAAGACATGATATTTTGCCCTTATCAGCTGTAAAGATTACAAATATCTTATCTGCTTCATCAAAGTTATATTCTTTAATTATAATGCCATTGGTTTGAATAGGAGTTGCCATGGAAAACCTCTATCTTTTATTCTGCAGTAAGCTTATATCATATCCCATATTCTTTAAATGACTTGCCTCTTTTCGCCAGTTTTTTTTCACCTTGACCCTAATGTCTAGATATATCTTGGCATTTAGAAGTCCTTCTATCTCTTCCCGGGCACTTTGCCCTATTTGCTTAAGCATTGCGCCACCTTTACCAATGACAATGCCCTTCTGAGAATCTCTTTCCAGATAAATTATGGCGTCAATATATATCATATTATTATCCCGTTCTTCCATTGCATCTAAAACCACTGCAGTAGAATGGGGTATTTCATCTCTGGTTAAATGCAGAACCTTTTCTCTTATAATTTCGGCCACCACCATGTTCTCAGGCTGGTCAGTAACCATGTCCTCCGGGTAGTATTGAGGCCCTTCCTCCAAATGGTTTCCCAGCACCTCAACAAGCCTCTCTAGATTGATGCTTTTTAGTGCTGAAATGGGTATTATTAGGTCACTTACACCTGTAGACTGCCAGTTTAGTATTTTCCCCAAAATTTCCTCTTCCTTGAGGTTATCTATTTTATTTAATGCTATGATTATGGGCAGCTTAGAGTTAATAAGGATTTGATTTATGAAGTCATCTCCCCTGCCAATTTCTGCTCCAGCATCCACAATATATAGTATAAGGTCAACCTCCTTAAGACTTCTTTCAGTTAGCCCAACCATGACTTCACCTAGTTTAGTTTTTGGCTTATGTATTCCAGGGGTATCGATAAAAATCACCTGAAGCTCAGGCCTGGTCATTACACCTGTAATCTTATTTCTTGTGGTTTGGGGCTTGTCCGACATTATTGCTACTTTTTTGCCGATAAGGGCATTCATCAGGGTTGATTTTCCCACATTTGGCCTGCCAACAATGGCAACAAAGCCCGACTTCATTTTTTTATGGTGCATTACTATACCTCACAATTTAGAATAAAATTTGCTCAAAGAATTCCTCAATCCCATATCAAATCCTGCTTTAATCAAGGTCTCTGCTGCTAAAGCTAAAGGGTATAAGTTCTTTTATGCTTCTTGTCTCCCTGTCACCCTTTAGATTTCCCATAATAATAACTATTTCATCCCCAAATTCTAATATAAACTGTCTGCAGGAGCCGCATGGCCTGCAGACACCTGCTGTGTCAGCTGCAACTGCTACAGCAGCAATATTCCGGCTGCCTTCTGAAACAGCCTTTGCAACTGCAACTGTCTCTGCACAAACGGTTATTCCGTAGGCCGCATTTTCCACATTACAGCCTGTATAGAGTTTCCCATCATTAGTTAACACTGCAGCTCCAACGGGAAATTTAGAATAGGGAGAATATGAGTTTTTCCTGGCCTCTATAGCCCTTTCCAGCAATTGGTTTAAATCCATCTTTATACACCACCTAAAATTATAAAATGCAGAATACAGTAGTCAGGCGTCAGAATAATATCTTGAAGAGCTAGTCCTTTATTCTGAATTCTGTATTCTGTTTTCGAATTTCTCTTGAAATCACTCAGAATATGCTGGCAGGGTAATAATTTCCTCAACTCTTACTTCAATGCGAATGCCGAATTCCCTTAGCTCTCCCTTAATAAGCTCCAGGCTGCTCTTTAAAATCTGAGCATCACCAACTGCATGAATAACGATTGGGTCAACTGCAATAGGCTTTTGATTGACCAGTATTATTGGGCCGGCACAACGGATGGAGGAGGTAGCAATTAACCTCTGTCCTCCAACACTAATGCCCCTGGCACCTGCGGCAAAAAGTTCATTTACAACATCTCTTACATCCCTGTCATGAACAATGTCTATGGAGCTAAATCCTATATCAGAATCATACATTTCAACTATTATTCCTGTTCCACTAATGTCTGAATACCCAGCCTGGCTTTTTATTTGTTTAAGTCTTCTTTCTAAGTTAACTTTATCATTTTCTAACATTCTAAGCTTATCCAGCATGCTGCGGGATGTCATTAAAGATACCTGTCCGTTCTTTACCGATAACTCAATAAGAGACCAGCTTGGCCCCTGCAAAATAGGATGTTCATGGAGTCTAGCCTTTGTTTCATCAGTGAGCAGGTTAGTGGGGTCAACTATTCTTATCCCATCTTCACCCTTCCAAACTGATATAATATCCTCACCCTTATGAGCTGAAAGCCTGGGGTCCTGGTTTATAATAGATAATACTGTATCACGCCTTTTGCTTTCCTGTTCCCTGGTTATTACTTCCTGAACCTTAAGGCTGTAATCAGTTATATAGGTTACAATATCTTCAGCTGTATTTGCCCTGTCAACCTCATATTTAAACTGGGCTATAACATCACGCACAGCACTTGTTTCAAAAACATCCATGTCTCTAGCTAGTTGTTCATTTAAATCTACTGCCATCCTGGCAGCTTCCCGGGCTATATCAATCCTTGACATTTCACCAGGCAGCTGAACATATCCAACAGTTCTTGCAAGGATGAATGGGTTAAATAAAAGTACTAATAATATTATTATACCTAGTATATGGGTTATTCCAATTTGTTTAAATGACTGTTTCACCCTGTTCCACCTCCCTGGTAAACTCCTTTACTGCCGGATATGGAGGAACAACCACGCCACCAGAAATTATCATTTTCAAGCCATCTTCAACTGACATATCTAAAAAGATTACATCCTCTCTTGGCACAAAAAGGAGGAAGCCTGAAGTTGGATTAGGAGTTGTGGGTAAAAATACATTTATTACTTCCTGATCTGTTTTGACCTGAACCTCTCCCATGGATTCACCTGTCAAAAAGGCTAGTACATAAAGCCCTTTTCGAGGATACTCAATGAGTACTACCTGTTTAAAGCTTTTCTTGTCTCCTGAATAAAAAGCGTCAACTATCTGCTTTACTGTTTTATAAATGCTGTTGGCTATGGGGATTTTACAGATAATCTGGTCACTAATTTTTATAATGCTTTTTCCTATAAAATTACTTGCCAAAAATCCTGATAAAAGAATAACTAAAAGTGTGAGAATCATGCCCAGGCCTAGAATTCTTTTTCCCAATAAGAGAGCTAAAAGATCGGCAAAAATTCCATCTAGAAATTGAATAACAGCCCACAACACATAAGCCGATGCTGCAGCAGGCAGTAAAGTTAACGTACCTGTTATTAAATACTTCTTAAAGTTGCTCATAACTACTTACTCCTAAAATATATTTAATTTAATTAATACCTTGGGGCCAAAAATCAACAGGCCAATTATTATAGACAAGGCACTTGCTATTAAAACTGCACCTGCTGCAACATCCTTGGCTGTCTTTGCCAGGGGATGATAGTCCTGGGTTTCCAGATCAACCAGGGCCTCCATGGCAGTATTTAGCATCTCACAAATAATTACAATTCCGGCCATTATTAATACTATTGACCATTCAAGCCCCGATAATTCCAGCCAAGAGCCAATAATTAGAACCAGCATAAGGGCTAAAGTGTGTATTTTCATGTTTCTTTGAGTCCTGACAGCATATGCTATTCCTGATACCGCAAAATAGAAACTCTTTATAAGTTTTTTATGCATATTCTACCTCAAATACTGACGTGATTTTTAATCTTTCTACCTGCTTAGATTATATTTATTCATTATCTCTTCCTCTTTTTGTCTCATTGCTTCCTTGTTTTTATCATTATCATGAGTATAACCCAGAATATGGTATATTCCATGCACTAATAAATATACCATTTCCCTTTCAAAGGAATGGCCATATTCGTAAGCCTGCCTCTCAGCAGCCTCAACAGAAATAACCACATCTCCAACTACAAAGGTATCTCCATTTACGTCATCTTCATCTGAAAGGGGAAACGACAGAACATCTGTAGGCACATCTTTTCCTCGGTATTGACTGTTTAATTTTAAAATATAGTCATCATCCACCAATGTGACACCTATTTCATAATTATTAATGCCTTCTTTATGAAGGACAAATTTTATTGCATCCTCTAAAACTGCCGTTAAGGATGGGTCTATGGATTTTTTATCCTGTTGATTGTTTACATACGCCTCCATTAATCTTTCCCCTTTCCATTTCCTTCAGGACATTCTCCGGATATTCAATTCTGGAATGGAAAATACCAGTTAATATTTTAACAAAGGATTGGGCAATAATATCCAATTCCTTAAAAGTTAAATCACATTCCTCCAGCTGTCCATCTTCTAACTTATCCTTGATGATTTTTCTCACAAAGGTTTCTAACTTATTTGGAGTAGGCTTTTGAATTGATCTTACCCCGGCCTCAATGGCGTCAGCAAGCATAACAATAGCTGCTTCCTTTGTCTTGGGTTTTGGATTGTCATATCTAAAATCGTCCTCCTGGCAAACATCACCCAAACTACCTTCCTTGGCCTTGTGGTAGAAAAAGGATATTAGAGAATTGCCATGGTGCTGGGAGATTATATCTATTATACTATCAGGAAGTCCCTGCTCCCTGGCAAGCTCCATTCCATCTTTGATATGAGATGTTATTATCAAGGTGCTCAAGGTTGGAGCTAGTTTATCATGTGGGTTTTCACTTGTAAACTGATTCTCGATAAAAAAGTATGGCCTTTTCACCTTGCCAATATCGTGGTAATTGGCTCCTACCCTTGTTAAAAGTGCGTCAGCTCCCACGGCATCTGCTGCTGCCTCAGCCATATTTCCCACCACCACACTATGATGGTATGTGCCAGGGGCTTCCAGGAGCAGTCTTCTCAATAATGGCTGGTTAGGATTAGAAAGCTCCAGCAGCTTAACTGAAGTTGTAACTCCAAAGGCAGTTTCCCAAAAGGGAAGGGTCCCAATAGTCAGAACTGAAGAAAGAACTCCGTTAATTATTCCAAGAAGCATGGCAACGGAAAGCATTGGGAGTGAATAGTTTAATATCAAACCCAGGGCTAATATTGTAACAACATTTGCCCCTACTATATAGAGACTAGCCTTCACCAGGTCAGATCTCTGGCTTAACTTGGATACACTATAAATTCCGGCCACTCCTCCAACAAAAGCTACTAATGCAAACTGAAGCTCCACATTATTCATTATCCCAATAAGGATAGCAATAAGGGTAGTAATGAACATGGAAAATTTTCCATCAAATAAAATAGCTATAAGCATGGAACCAGCTGCTATAGGTACAGCATAAGCCACCAATGTGGAATACTCGGCACCAAGACCAATATTAATAGATGTTACTGCATTTGATACTAAAAGTGTGCTTATTATCAACAGGCCAAGGAGAATGAGCAATGGTTCTTTTTCTAATATACCTGGACGATATTGATAAAGATACATGGTTATAGCCCCTAGGAAAATTAACACAAGGAGCACTACACCAAATAAAGGTATTGCTGGGTTGGTTGTGGTCAAAACTCCCAATTTTTCCAGGGCTTCTATATGCTCCTGTGTTATAATCTCACCCTTGCCAACTATTTTTTGATTTTTAGTCAATTTGACTATAACAGGCTCTACCCTCTCAATTGCCTTTTCCTTCAGCTCATTTGTAGAAATAGGGTCATAAATTCGGTTACCTCTAAATTCAATCTCTTCTATAAGTGCCCTTAAAAAGCTCTTTGATCCATTATCAAGATTTAAAAGAGTAATTGCACCAAGAATATTCCGTTTAGTAAGCTCTACATCTGCCGGCAGGACCCCTGGAAGCATGTATTGCCTTACTATTTGGATCACTTCGTTGTGAATTCTTTCAAGCTGTGCATCACTCATTGAAAGCAATTCGTTATATATTTCATCCTCTAAACCAAAGTCAAGCCGGTTTTTTAACTCTTCTGCTTTATCTTCCTTATCAATAGCATCATCATTTCTAACATTTCTTATTATAGTAAAATGACCATTTATGCTCTCCTGAAGCTGTAAGATAACGTTTTCGTCTGTACGATAAACGGGCTCTACTCTGTCTGCCGCCTCTTGTCTTTTTATGAAAGTGAGAACCTGACTTTCAAAGGTAATGTTTCTTGGGGCTTCAAAATCCTTGGGACTAGGCTGCCCTAGCTGAACATTCACCTGGTCAGGCATAACAGACAGCCCTACAACAAACATAAGAGCAACACAAAAGACTATCCCCCAAAAGATTCTTTTATGGGAAATATCCTTTAATAATTTATTATAGCTGTCCCTTATATATTCTTTAATAACCTTTGTTTTTAACATTTGTCCACCCACTTAATCCATTTCTTTCTTTTCCCTCTCATATGCTAAAATAATTTTTTGAACAAGGGGATGCCTGACCACATCCTGCTCGGTAAAGTATTTAAAGCATATGCCATCAACATTTTTCAATATGCGTTGTGCATTTATTAATCCTGATATATTGCCCTTGGGCAAGTCCACTTGAGTTATATCTCCAGTAATTACTGCTTTAGATCCAAACCCCATTCTTGTTAAAAACATTTTCATTTGATCAGGGGTAGTGTTTTGCGCCTCATCCAATATAATAAATGAATCCTCTAATGTCCTCCCCCTCATGTACGCAAGGGGAGCTACCTCAATAATTTCCTTCTCCATATATTTAGCTGCAGTTTCTAAACCTAATATATCATATAAACCATCATATAGGGGACGCAAATATGGATTAACCTTGTCCTGCAGATCCCCGGGCAAAAAACCCAGCTTTTCTCCTGCCTCCACAGCAGGTCTTACAAGGATAATCCTTTGAACCAGCTTATTTCTTAAAGCCTCTACAGCCATGACCACTGCTAAATAGGTCTTACCTGTACCGGCTGGTCCAATTCCAAAAACTATATCGTAATTCTTTATCACCTTGATATAGTCGTATTGACCAATGGTTTTTGCTTTGATTTGTTTTCCCCTTGCTGTAATAGATACTACTTCAGAAAGAATATCACTTATTTCTCTATCATTGTTTGCCAAGACAGCTAATTGTTTCATGGCATAATTTATGGTGGGAATATTGATTTGATTACCCTTTGAAGCAAGCTTAATCAATTGGTTAAATAGTTTTTCTGTGTTAATAACATCCTGTTCCTGGCCTGTGACACTTAATTCATTACCCCTTGCAACAATCTTTACAGGAGAATGCTTTGCTATAAACCTTAGATTTTCGTCATTTCTTCCAAGTACATTTATTTCCTCACCATTTCCAGGCAGTGTTATTCTAATTTCTGTTGTTTGTGACAAGTATCTAACTCCTCCTACTAAAAAAATAAATGCTTCAATACAATGATATATATAATCTTATATATCATATTATATTATATACGCTTTATTTTTAACCTTCAACATTAAGTTTTGTTCTGCCTATTCTACAGGGGATAATCGGGCAATATCTTCAATAGTTTCAATTATTAATTTTATCACAACCCTTTGGTCTGTTTCCACCAAAAGCTTGATTTCTTGATCGACAATTTTAGCTTCTGCAGGAAGATTAAAGCCTTCAATGAGCTTACTCCTTATCAGGGAAAGAGCCTCTTCCTTTTCATAGGTTCTAGTTTCTACATTTACTTCATGGTAGGTAACCCTTACTATCTCCCCTGGGATTTGAATATAGGGTAATTTTGGAGGTTTAGATATGTTAATCTCAGTTTCATAATTTTTAAATTTACTATCCAGAGATCCCTTGAAAACAATTTTTTTATCAGGCAAGTTTAGGTAGTACGCCCTTTGTGTTGCTCCTGTTCTATGCTTTACTGTCTCCATTAACTCAGCTGTTCCTTGACCTTCATACCATACCCTGGCCCTAACTATTCCCCTTGCTCTCACTCGTTTAAGTTCTTGAGGAATAAACTCCTGCTGCAGCCCCTCATCAGGCAGTGGGGGAACTATAATTCCAGAAATAAGTATTTGTCCTGCTTCAACAGTATCTCCAACTTGTACAAGGGGCTGACCCATCATTACAAGAATTTCGTGAATTATACCGTCTTTAGCTGCAATTAAATGCTTGGGCTCTTTATCCATGTGCTCTTCACTAGGTAATTTTCTTTCGACAACTTCAATTATTACCCTGGTTCCTTGAAATTTTAACCCAACCCAAGATATCTCAGGAATTTGAGATACCATTTTACGTTCAATCTCTTCCACATTGATACTGTTTTTATAAACACCAGTTCCTAATCCTGATTTCTTAGCAATTTCAATAATCTCATGTTTTTTTAAATATACCAAATCTTCATGACTATACACATCAATAAACCAAACAAAGCTTGATAAGACGTACATGGATACTACAAAGGTAATTAACCCAACAATTAGTAGTTTTCTTTTTTTTGCTTTACTCCAAAAAAAGGGAAATCCTCTCTTATCAAGTATCTTTACCCTGCAGCCTGTCTGCCTAACAATAGAGCGTATTGTCCAAAAATCGTGCAGCGGTATTTTAAATTGAATTTTTGTTGAAGATAGGCTTCTTAGGTCTTTTAAATTTATTCCTCTAGTGATACTTAAATTAATAAATCTTTCAACAGGACCTTCTATCATGACTACTACATAGCCTAACATAAATAATAGCAGCTTTTTTAACTTCATTTCCTGTCCCCCTTTACTTTTAATGCATTTGCACTCCCTGCCTGTATCTTATTCAAAGGATATCTGGTAAAATTCCCCATAAATGACAATTTCCTCTGGCAAAATGGAGTTAATGAGTAATTTTTTGCCAGCTATAATTAATTCTCCTCCAGCAATGCTTATCCGAATTCTTTCACTTGTATATTGAATTATGCCCTTATGACTTTCTACAGCCATCTCTTGGTTTCCAATAATGGTTATTTTCGGTATGTCAATAATGAGTTCTTTTGGTAAATCAAAGGCATCTGCCAAGGTTTCCCCTACTCTATTTCGTGTTTTCTTGATACTTGTTTTTTTCCCCACAGTAGCATCCCTCCTCTTATAAATCTATGCACTTTCAAGGAGAGTAAATACAAAAAGCTGCCTTTTTTATAAGGCAGCTTTTGTTTTAATTTATCTTAGTATCTTAGAGGTCTTTTAGCCCTTGGTGGCTGTAGTATTTCTGACATGACAACAGCATTGACAAGGGATTTATTATCTAATTGTATGGAGAATCCTGTAGATACAGGTTCTCCTGGTTCAGCTATTGTTGAGGGTTCAACAACCTTTTTAGTTCTGTCCCTTTTTTTATCTCCCATTGTCTTGAGCTTCTTTTGATAAATACTTTCCTCCTGGGGAGCTTCCTCCACGTTAGCCTGGTATGACCTTTTCCTTTGCTGTTGATACTCATCTGGGTCAAAGTCCCAGGGCACCTCCTGCTTAGGCTCAACATCTTCATATCGGTAGTGCCTTGTACCAGGATCCTCTCTTGTAGCCACTTTTCGTCTTTGTGCTTGTTGCTGTTTTTTCTGGGTTTCTGAAAAAGCACGGTATGCCATGTATAGAATAAAAATTATAATCCACAATATATCCAAAAAGAGTCACCTCCTAGGACTTTTTAGTTAGATCCTTTGTCTTGTCATTACTTGAGCCCTTGGAAATGGATTCTCTCATTTCAGTATCTGCAACAATATTCTTCATGTTAAAATAATCCATTACACCTAATTTGCCTTCTCTTAAAGCCTGGGCAAGAGCCTTTGGAACCTCGGCTTCTGCTTCAACAACCTTGGCCCTCATTTCCTGCACAGCAGCCTTCATTTCTTGCTCTCTAGCCACAGCCATTGCCCTTCTTTCTTCTGCTTTTGCCTGGGCAATTTCTTTATCAGCCTCAGCTTGATCTGTCTGCAGGGTAGCACCAATGTTTCTACCTACATCAACATCAGCTATATCAATTGACAATATTTCATAAGCAGTCCCTGCATCAAGACCCTTTTCTAAAACTGTATGGGATATTAAATCTGGGTTTTCTAAAACTGCTTTATGGCTGACAGCTGAACCAACTGTGGTAACAATACCTTCACCAACACGGGCTATAATGGTTTCTTCACCGGCACCACCAACAAGTCGTTCTATGTTAGCCCTAACTGTTACCCTTGCTTTAACCTTAACTTCAATACCATCCTTGGCTACTGCTGCAATAGATGGAGTCTCAATAACCTTTGGGTTAACGCTCATTTGTACTGCTTCTAATACATTTCTGCCTGCCAGGTCAATGGCGGCTGCTCTCTCAAAGGGCAGTGGAATATTGGCCCTTTCAGCTGCAATTAATGCATCAATTACCCTATCAACATTACCACCTGCCAGATAATGAGCCTCAAGCTTGTTTACACCAGGCTGAATACCGGCCTTTTCAGCCTTGATAAGGGGCCCTACTATTCTAATGGGGACAACACGTCTCAGCCTCATACCAACCAGGGTCATGATGCCTACCCTTACCCCAGCGGCCAGGGCTGAAATCCACAGCCCAACTGGAATAAAGGTAAATATAAAAGCAACAAACACAAAAACCAAGACAAAAATTATTAGACTACTTAATGCAAACAAATCAAACATAAAAAATACCTCCTAATATCAATACTAAACCTTTAATTAATCATTCAGCCTTTCCACTACTACTCTGGTTCCTTCTACCTTAACTACTTTAACTTTTGATCCTGAAGAAATAAATCCACCCTGGGTGACCACATCCACTCTTTTATCACCTATTTTCACAGCTCCTGATGGTCGTAAGGGGGTTATAGAAACACCCTCTAGCCCTACAAGCTCTCTAAGCTCAGTGGAAGGAGCATTATAGCCTTCTTCACTCACCTGTCTATCCCCTAGTATTAACCTTTTCCACACCTTTCTAGTCGGCAAAAACTTTACGCTAATGGCAAGTAAAACTCCTGTCCCTATAATGGCAATGACAAGGGATGACACTCCATGATTTACCGTTGGGGAAGCCATGATAATACCGGCAATAAGTGCTGCAACTCCTCCTATGCCAGCTACACCAAATCCGGGAAGAACTAATGTCTCCACTGCTAGAAGAATAACACCAAGAATAAATAATAGAATTGCCTCAAATCCAGTTAAACCGGCAATAATGTGACCTGCAAAGTATAGACTTAATGAAGCTAATCCTATTGTGCCTGCTATCCCAAAGCCAACTGTAAATATTTCCAGCACAAGGCCTGCAAGACCCACAGTGAGCAAAATGGTGCTGACATATGGATCAGTAATCCAACGAACAAAAAACTCGGCAAATTCAGGTTCTAGCTCTACTCTGGGATTTTCATCAAATCCATACTCCTCTAAAACCGCCTGGCGGTCAGGCAGAATGCTGTCTATCATTCCTAGTTCAAGGGCCCTTTGAGGGGTTAATGTAAGAAGTTCTCCTTCTTGGACTACCCCTGGTATCTCCAGGGCAGCATCTGCCATGGCCCTGGCAATGAGAGGGTCTCTTCCATTTTCCTCCGCCGCTGCCTCCAGCTGACCAACCCAATAGGACAGGGTCTTGGCATCAGCCAGCTGTCCTCCCAGTTGGGGTTCTGCCGCACCCATGGTGCTTCCAGGTGCCATTACAAGGGTTTCTGATACTAATGCTATTAAGGCTCCAGCTGAAATCGCACCTTCTTCAACAAAGGCTATTGTAGGAATTTCCGATCTGTGTATGGTATTTCTTATTTGGACCGCCGACCATACAAGACCACCTGGTGTATCTATTTCAAGCAAAACTACAGCAGCATTATTTTCTTCAGCTTCAGCATATGCTCTATTAATAAATGTCTGCATTCCTCCATCTATTGTCCCTTTTACTGGTACAATATATACCGGAGATGGTTCTTGCGTATGTACAGGCATAGTTGAAAAACCAAAAATAATTAAGCAAAGCAGCCAAAAAACTCTGAATACATTTTTCATATACAATATCCCTCCGGTACTATTATTCCACTCTTCTTGAAAAAATAGCCCGGTATAATTATTACCAGGCTATTCCTAACTTTGCTGAAATAGATTTTTCTGCTTTACCATAAAACTCTGATTAGCTTGATTCATTTTAAGCCTTCAAAAAAATTCCCTTTCCCGTACTTGCGAGTAACCAATCTAATATGTGTGTTACGAGTCGCTAAGATGTCGAGGAGGGTCGAAGAACATACAGATTTACTACCTGAACTTTCTTTTTCTGGCAGCTTCGGATTTCTTCTTACGCTTCACACTTGGCTTTTCGTAGTGCTCTCTTTTACGCACCTCTGACAGAACCCCTGCCTTCTGGCAGTTTCTTTTAAAACGGCGGAGTGCACTATCTAGAGTTTCATTTTTACCAACTTTTACTTCGCTCAATCTCCATATCCCTCCCTCCACAACTAACCATTAACGTAATAAAAAGAGAATGACAAAGCAGACTAACATAGCAATTATACTATACTATTTTTGCCAACGTCAACCCTAGGTACACACAGGAAGCTTTTTACCAGCCATTAAATGATAATGAAGATGAAAAACTATTTGTCCTCCATCCGCTTTGCAGTTATTCACCAATCTAAATCCCTTTTCTGCAAAGCCCTTTTGTTTAGCAATTTTTACTGCAGCCAGATGTATTTTCCCAATTAAGCCAATGTCTTCCTCTGTAACCTCGGTCATATCAGAGATGTGTTTTTTAGGGATAATTAGAATATGTATTGGCGCCTGAGGATTTATGTCGTTAAAAGCTAAAACTTCATCATCTTCATAAACTATTGTGCTAGGTATTTCCTTGTTAATTATTTTACAAAAAATACAGTTGGACATCAACTATCACCTCCCTTAGCCAAAGTCGCAAATCAAAAATTCAAGGGCCAATGGTTATAAAGTGAAACTTTTATCATTGGGGTTTTCTTCATCCCATAGCTTATAGTATTACTGTTCCTAACAGCTCCTTAGCCTGGCCTATTTTCTCTAACTTGACAGAAATGATTTTGCCTATCAAATCCTCTTGATTTGCTTCAAATCTTACCTTTAGATAATTACCAGTATGACCTTCACATAATGTATTTATTTTGGTCTCAACAAGGACCTGAGCCTTTCTGCCTAAAAACCCCTGGGCATAATTGGCCCAGAGCACATTGGACAACTCTATTAATTCATTGCTCCTTTGTGTCTTGGCTTCTGTTGATACTTGATTGGGGTACTTCGCAGCAGGGGTTCCCTTCCTGGGTGAATACTTGAAAACATGAAGATCTGCAAAGCCTATTTCCTTAATGAACTCTTTTGTATTTGCAAAAAGCTCTTCTGTTTCTCCAGGAAAGCCAACTATAACGTCTGTAGTGAAAGCCGCCTCTGGTCTTTTGTTTCTTATATCTGTTACAAGCCTTCTGTAATCATCCAGGGTATACTTTCTTCCCATTTTTTGCAGTATTAAATCATCCCCACTTTGCAGCGGTATATGATAGTGAGGGCATATTTTTTCATTTTCGGTCATCAGCTCCAATAAATCAGTATCAATCTCATCTGGATCTAGACTGCTTATTCTAAGCCGCTTTAATCCGCTAATTTTTACTAACTCACTAAGCAGATAAAATAAATTTATCCCCTTTCCCAGGTCCTTGCCATAGGTGCCCAAATGCACACCTGTTAGAACGATCTCCTGGAAGCCATTATTTACAAGGTTCTCAATCTCTAAAATAGTATTATGGAAATCTCTGCTTTTTATCGGCCCCCTGGCATAGGGCACAATGCAATATGTACAAAACCTGTCACAGCCCTCCTGGATCTTCAAAAAAGCCCTGGCTCTAGATGGCTTAAAAACAGGCAGCTCTTCAAATTCTTTATTAAGCATACTATCTGATATGCGCTTGATCTGCCGGCCCTTTTGGCATTTTTCAACCACATCAACTATCTCTTTTCTATCCCTGGTACCTAAAACAATATCTACACCCTCTATTTTCTCGACCTCCTGAGGGGACACCTGAGCATAACAACCTGTAACGGCAACTATTGCATGGGGGTTATTTTTGACAGCCTTGCGAATGTATTGTCGTGATTTCCTGTCCCCCAGGTGAGTGACCGTACAGGTGTGTATAACATATACATCAGCTTTTTCATCAAAATCAACTATTTTGTAATGTCTTTCTCTAAATAACTCTTTAATGCCTTCAATTTCATACTGGTTAACCTTGCATCCAAGAACATGTACTGCTACCTTTTTCACTATTTTTTTAACCTCCCAAATCACCTAGCTCATAAAGTATCATAGTCAAAACTGCAAGGCTGGCAGTTTCTGTTCTAAGAATCCTGGGCCCTAGGGTTACTGGAATAATACCATGGTTAACAGCCATCTGCACTTCATCCTTGTCCCAGCCCCCCTCTGGTCCAATGAATATGCCAATACTTTTAGGCATTGATTCCTTAAATGACCTCAATACCTGTTTTAAACCTTTTTTATCTTCTGCTTCATAGGGTATGATGTTAATTTCAGCCTTTATTTCAGAAAGCATGGCTTTAAAACTTATGGGCTCACTAATTTGCGGAACATATGCCCTGCCAGATTGTTTGCATGCTTCCTGGGCAATTTTATTCCATCGCTCCACCTTTTTTTTGGCCTTTTCATTATCAATATGTACTATGGTTCTTTTGGTTATTATGGGAACAATGTTCTTTACACCAAGCTCTGTTGCCTTTTGAATTATTAATTCAAGCTTGTCCTTTTTTGGCAGGGACTGATATAAAGTAATCTCTACAGGAGGTTCTGTATTTGCCACCTTGTCATGAGTTAATTCCACCAGCACTCTCTCATTTGTTACATCTAATAGGATTCCTGCTGCTTTATAACCAAAACCATCGAAGAGGCCTACGAGAGAGCCCTCTTTAAGGCGTAAAACATTGGCAATATGGTGTGCTTCTTCTCCTAATATTTCCAGTTTACTTCCACATAAATCCCCATTTGTAATTTTAATCCCTTTAGGAATACGAAATTGATACAAGTAATCATCACCCTTTAGTTACCACAATGCCTCTCCAGGCATTATCCGTCATTACTTCAACCAGTTTAAAACCTTCTTCCTGGAGCTTGTTTATTACCTCATCCTGCCTGTCTTCAATTATCCCTGACGCAATAAATATTCCTGATGGTTCCAGCCTCTCATAGGCATATTCGGACATTTCAATTATTACATCTGCTATTATATTTGCTACTATTATATTAAAGGTCTTGTCAATACCCTGAAGCAAGTTGCCCTGACGGACCTCAACCAGCTCTTCAACCATATTTCTCTTTACATTTAGCCGTGCAACACGAACTGCCAGGGTATCTAAATCAACAGCACAGACACTTTCTGCACCTAATTTTGCAGCAGAGATGGCTATTATTCCCGAACCAGTACCAATATCAGCTATTCGCCAGCCAGGTTCAATGTACTTCTCCAAAGCTTTTATACATATCATGGTAGTTGGATGATTACCAGTCCCGAAAGCCATACCAGGATCCAGTTTAACAATAATTTCGCCCTCTTCTGGATTATATTCTTCCCACCCTGGAACAACTACTATTCTTTCGCTTACCTTTTTAGGTTTATAATACTCCTTCCATGAGTTGGCCCAATCCTCTTCCTGTAACCTGCTAAGCTGAACAGAGACATAGGAATCTTTAAAAAAGCCGCTAAGAGCTGCCAATGCCCCGTTAAACTGTTCCAGGATCAGGGGCAGTTTATCATCTACCGGTAGGTAACCTTTTACAATGACATGCTCTGCATCCATTATTTCCTTGGGAAACTCATAGGCATCCCAAACGTCTTCCTGCACATAACGGTTGATTAAGTTGGGATCTTCAATTACAACCCCGGCAGCCCCAATTTCATAAAATAAATTGGTAACCGCTTCCTCCATAATTTCATTGGTAGTAACGGAGATTTCCTGCCAGTGCATTAACATACCCCTTTTCCAAATGATTTAGCCTATCCCATGAAAGCATCCTTGACCTTTTCAAAAAATCCCTTTTCTTTTCCAGCATCATTTTTACTTGTCAGCGTCTTTGCAAACTGTCTAATTAATTCTTTCTGTTTTTCATTTAGGTTAGTTGGTACAGTTACCTTTACCCTAACATGTTGATCGCCTCTTCCATAGCCCCTGAGCTTTTGTACTCCCTTACCTTTTAATCTAAAAGATGTTCCACTTTGGGTTCCCTCTGGAATCTTCAGTTTAACATCACCATCTAAAGTTGGTACTTTTATCTCATCTCCAAGCATGGCTTGAACAATTGAAAGAGAGTAATTGCACCAGATATCATCACCATGACGCTCAAACATCTTGTGGGGTTTAACGTTAATATATACATATAAATCCCCTTCAGGTCCACCATTTGCACCAGGCTCACCTTCACCTGAGACCCTAAGCCTTGCTCCCGTGTCAATTCCAGCCGGTATTGTAATTGCAATTTTTTTCTTTTGCTTAACCCTTCCCTGTCCATAACAGCTATCACATGGAGTCTCAACAACCTTTCCTGTTCCATGGCAATTATGACAGGTTTTAATGGTTTGAAAATGACCAAGTACAGTCTTTTGAGTTGTTTTCACCTGACCAGTACCTTTACAAACCTTACAGCTGCTGGGAAATGTACCGGGAGCAGAGCCAGTACCTTCACATTCAGAGCATGTTTGCAGCTTTGGAAGCTCAATTTCCTTCTCCACTCCAAAGGCTGCTTCCTCTAAGGTAATATCCAAATCAAGTCTTAAATCGGCCCCCTTTTGAGGACCTCTTCTAGTGCCCTGGCCACCAAATCCTCCACCAAAAAACATGTCAAATATGTCTTCAAAGCCGCCTGCTCCTCCAAAACCAGCGCCACCAAATCCCCCGTTTTGGGTACCAGCATGACCAAATTGATCATACCTTGCCCTGGTTTGAGGATCTCTTAATACTTCATAGGCCTCGGAAATCTCTTTAAATTTAGCCTCAGCTTCACTATTACCTGGATTAACATCTGGATGATACTGTCTTGCTAATCTTCTATAAGACTTTTTTATTTCCTCTTCTGAAGCATTACGTGATAACCCCAATACCTCATAATAGTCCCTTTTGCTCACTTTTTAAAGCCAACCCCCTAATCTACCAACATTAACATAATTAAGTATAAAACAAAACTTACACTTTTGATGGTGTAAAATAAGACCAGGGGGCATATAAGCTTGTGCCCCCTAGAATTTTTGTTGCAAGTATTACTTATCCTTCTCATCCTTATCGTCTACGACCTCATAATCTGCATCAACTACATCATCCTTTGCTCCTTGTGTCCCTTCAGCAGGGCCTTCCTGCTGTTGGGTTTCCTGGGAAGCTTTTTCATACATTTTTGTTGAGGCTGCATATATGGCTTGTGAAAGTGCTTCAGTTTTTTTCTTCATCTCTTCTATATTATCCGATTTTACTGCCTCTTGTAAATCATTTTTAGCTTTTTCTATGCTGTAAAGGTCCTCCTGATCAATCTTTCCTTCTGATTCCTTTATTGTCTTTTCTGCCTGATAGATTGCTGCATCAGCCTGGTTTTTAGCTTCTACCTTTTCCTTAAACTTCTTATCCTCTTCAGCATATTTTTCTGCATCCTCTACCATTTTATTAATATCAGTTTCAGATAGACCACTGCTTGATTTAATTGTAATTTCCTGCTGTTTTCCTGTACCTAGATCCTTTGCAGAAACCTGAACTATACCATTGGCATCTATGTCAAATTTAACTTCAATTTGGGGCACACCCCTTGGAGCTGCTGGAATACCGGTTAGCTGGAATCTGCCCAGGGTCTTATTGTATGCCGCCATTTCTCTTTCTCCCTGGAGTACATGAATATCAACACTTGTCTGACCATCTGCTGCAGTGGAGAAAATCTGGCTCTTGGATGTGGGAATGGTTGTGTTTCTTTCAATTAGCTTGGTAAACACCCCTCCCAGGGTTTCTATGCCCAAGGACAAGGGAGTTACATCCAGCAATAAAACATCCTTAACCTCTCCAGCTAATACTCCAGCTTGAATTGCAGCACCCAGGGCTACACATTCATCAGGGTTAATCCCCTTGTGGGGTTCTTTACCAAGAAGGTTTTTAATAGCATCCTGTACTGCTGGGATTCTTGTAGATCCACCAACTAAAAGCACCTTGTCAATATCCTTGGCTGATAATCCTGCATCAGATAGGGCCTGCTTGGTTGGACCCATGGTTTTTTCAACCAGGTCAGCTGTTAGTTCATTGAACTTTGCACGGGTCAGTGTAATATCCAGGTGCTGTGGCCCTTCAGCAGTTGCTGTAATAAACGGTAAATTAATATTGCTCTGCATCACACTTGAAAGCTCTTTTTTAGCCTTTTCTGCTGCCTCTTTTAATCTTTGCATTGCCATTTTATCCTTGCTTAAATCAATACCTGATTGCTTTTTAAACTCTGCAACAAGGTATTCAATTACTTTATCATCAAAGTCATCTCCACCCAGGCGGTTGTTTCCACTGGTGGCTTTAACTTCAAAAACCCCCTCACCCAACTCAAGGATAGAAACGTCAAAGGTACCTCCACCAAGGTCATAGACCAGGATTGTATGATCTTCACCTTTATCAAGGCCGTAGGCAAGAGCAGCAGCTGTCGGCTCATTGATAATCCTTAAAACTTCCAGGCCGGCAATTTTACCAGCATCCTTGGTAGCCTGGCGCTGGCTGTCTGAGAAATACGCAGGAACAGTAATAACTGCCTGGGTTACCTTTTCTCCAAGATAATTTTCTGCATCTGTTTTAAGTTTCTGCAGGATCATGGCAGATATTTCCTGGGGAGTATAGGATTTACCATCAATTGTTACTTTATAGTCTGTACCCATATGTCTTTTAATTGACAATACTGTCCTATCAGGATTTGTAATTGCCTGTCGTTTTGCAACTTCTCCAACTAACCTCTCTCCATCCTTTGTAAAAGCCACGACTGATGGAGTAGTTCTATTGCCTTCTGCATTTGGTATAACTACAGCTTCCCCACCTTCCATAACTGCAACGCAGGAGTTTGTAGTTCCCAAGTCAATACCGATTACTTTACCCATAATATACCTCCTAACTTTTTTTTGATACTGATACCATAGATGGTCTAATTAGTTTTCCATTTAATAAGTATCCCTTTTGAATTTCATCTAAAACTATGTTATCTTTTTCGTCTTTTACTTCTTTTTGAATTACTGCTTGATGAATTTCTGGGTCAAACTCTTTGCCCTTGCAGTCAATACATTCTACACCCTTGCTCTGGAGCACATCCCAGAATTGGGAATAAATCATATCAATTCCCTCAATGAACTTATCCAGGTCACCCTTTTGTTTTCCAGCCTCAAGGGCCCTATGCAAGTTGTCAAGTACAGGAAGCATGTCTTTAATAATGCTTTTGGCTGCCTGCCTGTTTAGTTCTTCCTTTTCTCTTGAGGTTCTTTTGCGAAAGTTTTCAAAATCGGCCTGCAGTCTTAAAAACTGCTGCTGCAGCTGTTTTTCACTTTCTTCCCTGTTCCTTAAATACTCCTGGAGCTTAACGTATTCTAAAAAAAGCTCCTCTTTTGTCATTTCTTTAAGTTCTTCATTGTTTTTTTCCTGTTCTTGGGTTTCCTGGTTTTGGTTTTCAGCATTGTCCATATGGTCCCTTTTTGTATTCATCTCATTATTCATTTTATATTCACCCCATTTCAAAACTCGAATTCATCTTTTACCCTATTGTCAGCTGTTTTATCAGGTCTTTTTTTAATTATTGTATCAATCCTTAAGATAGCTTCAGCAATTTCACCTGCTGCACGCAGGGCATAGATTTTTACCAGAACAGGGTCCACAACTCCCAGCTTTCTCATGTCAATGACCTGACCAGTATCACAATCAATAGCATATCCAATATTATTCTCCTGCTTTTGGATTGCCAGTACATCACCTTGTTTTTCAAGGGGGTTAAATCCTGCATTAAACACAATCTGGGAAAAAGGCTTTTTCAAAGCTTCTACTACACAGTTAATACCATACACAGCCATGCCCCTTACCTGTTCACGATTACTCTCCAGGAAGGAGGCTGCTGCTAGTTCTATTGAGCCGCCGCCTGGTACAATCCCACCCTTTATTGCAGCCTGCAGGGCTGCAGCGGCATCCCTGGCAATTCTCTCCCTTTCTCCTACAACCTCTTCAGTAGCTGCACCTACTAAAATGGTAGCCATTGGTTTACCTGCACCACCTAAAATCCTGATCTGCTCCAGGTGTTCATCCTCATAAACCTTATCAATGTGCCCAAGATATGTTCTTAATTCTTCCACAGATTTTTTTAAACCAGTTCTCTTAATCATTCTGGCCCCTGTAAACTCGGCTGCTTTTTTTAGTTCCTTATGGCTAACCCTTTGAACTGCCATGATGCCTGCATCTATAAAAAACTCTTCTGCAATATCATGAATACCCCTGTCAACCAACACCAACCCTACACCAAGTTTGGACAGTTTTTTAAGGTTTTCCTGGAATTCCTCCTGAAGCCTGATAAACCTGTTAAAACCAGCCTCATTGCTTAAAGCTTCTTCATCAAGCTGTTCTGGCTCCAAGGCATCATCTATAAATAAAACATTGCAATCCCCTAGCTCCCTGGGCATATCAGATGATACTCTTTCTTTATTAATAATGCACCCTTTAATTAACTGGTTATCTGCACCATGCTGGGCAAATATACAATCAGATAACTTAAAATTTGTATCCAGAAGCTTTTCCCTTCCAATCATATTAGCTGCATCAAAAACAAGCTCAGCAATATCATCGTTTCCCCTGCCTGCTACCCAGGATACTTCCTTGAGTACAGGATCATCTAATTTTTCAATAGCTGCAGCACTATCCTTAAAATACTGTACAGCCATCTTTATTCCTGCCTTGATCCCTTCAATAACCCGTGTTACCGGAACACCCCTTTTGATTTGTTCCAGACCTTCTGTTACTAGTGTTCCAGCCATGATTGATGCTGTGGTAGTACCATCACCTATTTCATCCTGCTGGGCCTTGGCTGTATTTATCATCATTCTGGCTGCCGGATGGTTAACCTCCATCATCTCCAGAATAGTTACTCCATCATTGGTTATTACCACATCACCAAACTTATCCACCAGCATTGTATCCAGGCCCTTTGGCCCTAAAGTACCCTCAACTGCAGATGCAATTGCCCTAATGGCATTTGCATTGGTAGAAAGGGCTGCCAACCTCTCATCTACCTCAGTATCCTTACTAACCTGCTTAATACTCATATTTCTCCTCCTGTACCTTGGAGTAAATTGTTATTTATTGTGTCCTTCCAGGATATCTGAAAGACATTTCGAGACAAATTCTAGTGTTGTAGCAGCTTTAGGATATACCATCCTGGTGGGACCCAGTATCCCCACAGTTCCTATTACCTTGCCCCCCATTTTATAGGTCGCAGTTATAATGCTGCAGTTATGGATGCCCCTGTACTTATTCTCTCCTCCAATTGATATGGTTAATCCTGATTCGCTGCTGGTTTCCTTTAATAACTGTCTTAAAATTGTTTGCTCTTCCATTAACGACAATAAGCTGCGTAGTGTTTCTATATCTTTGAATTCGGGCTGATTAAGGATATTAAGCATTCCGCCAATGTACACCTTGGCTTTATCTGATACTTTTAAGGCTTCATCCATAAATTCAAGGACTAATGACACAAGCTTTTTATAATCTGCAAGTTCATAATAGATTTCCTGCAAAACTGTTTTACTTATATCTCTTAGTCTATATCCCTTTAATTTGCAGCTGAGTATCTCAGAAACAATTGCCAGGGTCTCTTTGTCATAATTGCCAGAGAAGTTAATTACTCCATTATCTACAATTCCCTTATCTGATATGATCATCAATAAAACCTTGTTATTCTGCATGGGCAGCAATTGTATTTGCTGTACCGTGGTTTCTGATACCAGGGGACCCATGGCCAGGGCTATATAATTGGTAAGCTGGGACAGGGTGTCACTGGTCTTTTTAAAGAGATCCTCCATATGCTGAATGTTTTCCTTCAGCTGGCCATATATGAATTGTTCCTCTGGAGGAGAGATTTCCATTTTTTTCATGAGGAAATCAACATAGAATCTATACCCCTTATCAGAGGGTACCCTTCCACTTGAGGTATGGGGCTGTTCAATAAACCCCATTTCTTCTAAGTCAGCCATTTCATTTCTGATGGTTGCAGAACTAACACCCAAGTTATACTTTCGAGCAATGATACGGGATCCAACAGGCTCAGCTGTAGCCACATAGTCCTGGATGATTGCATGTAATATATTCTTTTTTCTTTCATCCATTACCATTATTACCACCTCTTCTGTTAGCACTCTCACTTGATGAGTGCTAAGCTATAATTAAAAAATACCACTGAATGCCTGTTCTTGTCAAGGTATTAGCTCACCACAAATAGCAAACTCCACAAATTCTTAAGAAATTTTATACAAATTCCATAAAAACTAAGTTAGCTAGAGGTATCCCCTTTTGTGTAAGCCTAATAGCATCACCCTGGATATGGATTAGTCCTAGATCTATTAATTTTTTAATTTCATTATAGTATTTATCAATTGGAGATATTCCAAACCTTTTTTTAAAATCCGGGATATTAACACCTGCTGATATAAGTCGAAGCTTCATAAACATTGTTTCAGACATCTGGTCTTCCAAGGTGAGGTCAATTGCTTCCTCATGAGGTCTAAAGCCTTTTGCCAGGCTATCCATGTATAAATCTATATCTTTTATATTGTAAAATCTTTTACCATTATAAAAGGAAGCTGCTCCACTGCCTATTCCTAGATAATATTCATTATGCCAATAAATACTATTATGCTTGCTTTCTTTTTGTGATTTACAGTAATTTGATATTTCATAATGTAGATAGCCATTTTGGATTAGGGTGGATTGAAGAGTTTCATACATATAAAAAACCACTTCATCTTCCGGCAGAGAAAGCTGGTTATTAGAATAATCCCTGCCCCATGGCGTGTTGCTCTCAATCTTTAACCCATAGCTGGATACATGCTCAGGGTCTAATTGTATTACCCTTCTAAGGGTATCCTCCCAGATGCCAGTTGATTGGTTTGGCAGCCCATAGATCAGGTCAACATTTATATTCTCCCAGCCAGTTTCCCTGGCCATAGAAACTGCTGCTGCAGCTTCCTCTGCATTGTGGGTCCGGCCCATGAACCCTAGCATCCAGTTATCTAGGGATTGAATGCCAATAGAAATTCTGTTAAAGCCTGCTCCTTTTAAGGCTAAAAGCTTTTCAAGGCTTACTGTACCGGGATTGGCCTCTATTGTAGCCTCTTGTATCCGAGAAAAATTCAGTTGGGATTTGAGAAATTCCATAAATGAAACCAACTGGTCTGTATCAAGGATTGTAGGCGTTCCGCCCCCCATGTATATTGTTTCAATTTCATCTAAAGATATGTCCTTTAATAGTAAGAGGATTTCCTGCCTCAAGGCTGCCAGATAATTTTCTGCCCGCCTTTTCCTGGTCCTTTCAAAGACGGCTAGCGGATAAGAATTAAAGTCACAGTATTTGCATTTTGCTAAACAAAAGGGTATATGGATATATAGAGCTCTAATCATCATCCAGACTTAACACCGCCATGAAAGCTTCCTGGGGGATCTCCACATTTCCAATCTGCTTCATGCGTTTTTTGCCTTCTTTTTGTTTTTCAAGAAGCTTTCTTTTCCTTGTAATGTCCCCGCCATAGCATTTATCAATAACATTTTTTCTTAGAGCCTTTACATTTGTTCTTGCTATAACCTTGCTGCCAATGGCTGCTTGAATGGGAACCTCAAACATCTGTCTGGGAATTAAGTCTTTTAGTCTTCTGGTAATATTCTGACCTCTGTAATATGATTTATCTTTATGGACTATAAAGGATAGGGCATCTACAATCTGTCCATTTACTAAAACATCCATTTTTACCAGATCTGTTGCCAGGTAAGAATGTATCTCGTAATCCAGGGATGCATAGCCCCTGGTCCTTGATTTAAGCTGGTCAAAAAAGTCATAAATAATCTCTGCCAGGGGAAGGTGGTAGGTTAAAATAACCCTGCTTGGAGACAAATATTCCATTGTCTGATATTCTCCCCTTTTTTCCTGACATAACTCCATCACAGCACCAACATAGTCATTTGGCACCATTATTGTAGCCTTGACAAAGGGCTCTCTGATTTCATCAATGTCATTAATGGGAGGCAAATTTGCCGGGTTATCTATTTTTACAACTGTCTTATCTGTTTTATGAACCTCATAAATTACACTTGGTGCGGTAGTAATAAGGCTTAAATCAAATTCCCTTTCAAGTCTTTCCTGGATTATTTCCATGTGGAGCAGGCCTAAAAAACCGCATCTAAAACCAAACCCCAGGGCAACTGAGGTCTCCGGCTCAAATTTTAACGAAGCATCATTTAACTGGAGCTTTTCCAGGGCTTCTTTTAAATCTTCATAATCAGCACTGTCCACAGGATACAAGCCGCAATACACCATACTGGTTACCTTTCTGTAGCCTGGCAGGGGCTTGTCAGCCGGCTTTACAACACTGGTAATAGTATCTCCCACCTGTGTATCCTTAACATTTTTAATGCTGGCTGTAACAAAACCAACCTCTCCTGGACCCAGTTTATCAATAATTCTCATGGCAGGTGTAAAAACACCAACCTCATTTATCTCGAACTTCTTATTTGTAGACATCATCTGTATTTCCATGCCTTTTTTTACAGTGCCCTCCATGATTCTAATAAAGGGGATAGCACCCTTGTAAGAGTCATAAAGAGAATCAAAAATCAAGGCCTGCAGGGGGTTATCCATACTACCCTGGGGTGGTGGGACCTTCTTAACAATTGCCTCTAAAACTTCTTCAGTTCCCTGACCTGTTTTTGCTGAGGCAAGTATGGCTTCTGAAGTATCCAAACCTATAAACTCTTCAATTTCTTCCTTTACCCTTTCAGGCTCTGCACTTGGCAGGTCAATCTTATTTATAACTGGAATGATTTCCAGGTCATGCTCTAGGGCCAGATAAACATTGGCCAGTGTCTGCGCTTCTATGCCTTGAGCAGCATCAACCACAAGCAGCGCTCCCTCACAGGCTGCCAGACTTCTAGAAACTTCATAGGTAAAGTCAACATGCCCAGGTGTATCTATCAGGTTAAGCAGGTATTCGTTACCATCCTTGGCCTTGTAGACCATTCTAACAGCCTGGAGCTTGATTGTAATGCCCCTTTCTCGTTCTAGATCCATCTGGTCCAACAGCTGTTCAGACATGTCTCTTTCACTTACAGCACCCGTATATTGTAGGATACGGTCTGCAAGGGTAGATTTCCCGTGGTCAATATGGGCTATTATACAAAAATTTCTAATTCTTTCTTGCGGGATATTCAAAACCATCACCTCATAATATGAAAAACTGCAGGTCTTTTTAGTTTACAAAGAAAAAGCCTGCTAATAATTAATAATCTGCTGGCAAACTGACTAAAACACATTATATCATTTATTTATGGCTGCTAGCAATGTTTAGTTGTTTTTTATACCTTTTCTCATGATGCGAGCCGGCAGTTTTTTCAAGAGTATTTCAAGTACCATCTTCAACTCATCCATTTTTAAAAGGTATGTTATGATTCCGTATACCAGGGTTCCTATAAGTGCCCCTATTAAAACCTGAAGCCCCTGCATTGTTTTAGTAGAAATATCCACCAGGGTTTCAAAATAGCTTATGATCATATAAACCGTTATGCCCATGACTACTGCTGCAAACATACTTTTTAGAAATGAACAGGCAATACTGCGGCCGCCATATCCGGAAATTTTATACTTCAATACAACCATTAATAGCAGCAGGTTAAAGGCTCCAGCTATTGAGTAAGCAAGGGCAAGGCCCCCATGTCCCATGGTTCCTATTAATGCTATGTTTAATCCAATATTCATTAATATGGTACAAATCCCTATGCTTACAGGTGTTCTAGTATCCTGTATGGCATAGAAGGTCCTATTTAAAATTTGAATGCCCGAATAGGCAAAAATACCCAGTGAATAAAAGAAAACTGCCGTTGCTGTTGCCATGGTAGCCTCCTGGGTAAATTTGCCCTGCTCAAACAAAAATCTTACCAGGGGAACCTTAAGTGCCATGAGTCCTGCGGCAGATGGAAGGGTTATAAAAAATACCGAGCGCAGCCCCAGGGATGTAGTCTTCTTGAAGTTAATCATATCCCCTTTGGCTGCATAATTCGTAAGGGTTGGAAAAACAGCCACTGCTATGGCAATGGCAAAGACAGCAATTGGCATTTGCATGAGCCTCTGGCCTGTCCTCAGGGCTGCTACCAGTCCACCTTCTAGAGTAGATGCCAGGAACTGATTTACAAAAAGGTTTATCTGGTTAACAGACAGCCCTATAAAAACAGGCAGGATTAAAATAATAATTTTTTGAACACCTGGATGTTTTAAGTTAAAGCTAAGGTGATATTTAAACCCCCTTTTTAAGATAAATGGCAGCTGTATAGCAAAGTTCAACATGGCGCCAACAACCACCCCAACAGAAAATCCTGCAATGCCATACTTTAATGATAAAAGCCAGCCAACTAGAATTATTGACAGGTTATATAAGATAGAGCCAATGGCTGGAGCCAGGAAATGCTGATAGGAGTTTAAAATTCCAACTGAAATTCCACTTAGGACCATAAAAAATGTTTGGGCAAACATTATTCTAGTAAGCATAACTGTCAGGTCAGTTGTTTCCTTATCAAAACCTGGAACCAGGATTTTTATTAAAAAGGGAGTATAGATCAATCCAAGTGTAACCCCTACAACTAATAAAAGCATTATTGAATTAAAAAGAATACTTGCTGCCTGCCACGCTTCTTGCTCTTTGTCATTGGTCAGGTAACTGGAAAAAACAGGTATGAATGCAGCACTTAAGGCTCCGCCTACCAGTATCATATATAAAAAGTCTGGTATTGAAAAAGCAGCATTGTAGGCATCAGTAACCCTGTTTTGCCCAAACTGGGCATAAATAACCACATCCCGCAAATAGCCTAAAACCCTGGAAAGCATCATGGAAATCATAATAATTCCTGCAGCTTTTGCAACTTTATTTCCTTGTTTCATAAAATACCTCAATATCTCCTGACATGCCTGTCGCTTTTTTAATAATCTATTGACATTTCAGTCATTAATCCTTTAACTCCTTTAATTATTCCAGGATAATATACTTTGAAGCCTTTCACGGTAAGTCTCTGCAATATAGTTAAGGTCAATTACCTTTGTTTGATCAAATAAATATAATTCAATTTTTCCCTCACCAAGCCCAATTTCAACAGCTAATGGTTTTTGAAGTTCCAATGCTTGATACAGTTCATAGGACACCTTATTTAATCCCCCAATTAATAGAAATGCAGCAAAAAATATTGCTAATAAATAATGCCTGGTTTTCATGGTCATGGAACAACACCTCACTCTTTAGAAGTTTCATTTTATTTTAACTATACCATTGCCGTTTCTTCAAAAAAAAATACCGGTTCCCAACCGGTATCTAAAAGGTATTTTCTTGTCTTAAATCAATTAAAACTTCTTTTATGATGTCTGCTAATGCCTCTGCAGATAGCAGAGCTTCCTCTAATGTATTTTGAGTGCATCCTACCTCAACTAAAAGGGACCTTTCATGTAAATGCTGATTGTATCTTCCACTTTGGACCCTTACAGCTTTAAGAAGCCCAGGGTATATTTTATCCATTTTATAACCTACCATCTTGGCAAATTGCCAGTTTTTCTGCCAGTTGGGATGGGGCAGTCGGCTGTCGCTGCCTACTATCAATAGAATTTTCGCCATGTTATGACCTGTAGAGGTGGCAATAACGCCCTTTTCAGGTAAACCGGCATCACGATGAATATCAAGGACTATTTGCACAGATGGATTGTCTTTCAGCATACTCTTTACTGTTTGCTCCGAATTAACATAGGATCTTTCCCAACTTGGATAATCATGGATTTTTGTTGAACGCACAGATTTAATCCCATGCCTTTCCAAAAGAATTTCTTCCAGGAAAGCTGCAACCTTTTCTACCCCAGCATTTTCCCCTTCAATCTTTTTTACACCATCTGTAGGTTCATAGGTTTCTGAGTTGTGAGTATTGTATATGAGAACCAAAGGCTTATCTCCAAAGGCCAGCTCCCCTGCCTGAGAATTATTTAAAATAGCTTCCCTGCTTCTTCTTTCTAATTCCTCAAAAAATTTTTTCTCATCCTCTGTTATACCTGGCGATTCACTGATAATGACATCCTTACCTTCCATTTCAGAGGTCTTGATAAATGCAATTTCTGATCCCAAAAAGCTTTTAGGATTGGTGAGGTCTATACTTGTAACACTTGAAATAATTTTTTGGACCAACTTGTCCCCAGAGCTATAGGTGGCTTGGGGATATTCAGGTGTAAGTCCAAGGATGGGTATGGCCAGATTAAGTATGCTTCTGTGAGAATCTGTAAAAAAGCCAAGTAAATTGATTGAACCGGACAAATTGTGAGCATGCTCATTTTGCTTGCTGTCACCCCCCGCTCCTATTAAAACACCTAGTGCAAAAAAAACTACAACCAAAAAAATTGCAGCAATCCATGATTTATAACCCACTCTTCTTCTATACCCTCTTATAATAATCCCCTCCATTCTACAGCCGAGATGCAATTTACCATACCAAAACCATAAATAATGACTATAAATACCTATGTGACTGGATCCATAAATATTACAAAAAAAAGATTCTCATTAATCACAAAAATGCCTGGGTAATTATTAAGAATCTTTTACATAATATTGTATTATAATTATCGCAATTCTGTAGGAACAAAAGCATCAATTATTCCAATTACAAAAGCAGCTAATAATGCACCAATTATTGTAACATTTAAATAAGCAGGTATAATGAAGCTGGCCAGGTAAATGACAACAGCAGCTGTTAAAAATCCTATAATACCCCTATTTTGAGGAGATATCTTCTTGCCGCCTATAAAATTTTCAACTAAATAACCTAAACCTGCAATGACCAGTGCTGCAACTAATGCGCCAATAAACCCGGCAACTTGTATTCCAGGCAGCAGCCAGCTTACAAGCATAAGCACAAGGGCCGAAACAATAAACCTTATGACAAAACCAAGCATGATTTCACCTCCCTTCAAGAATTTATTCCTATTAATTCCCTTAAACAATGAGTTTTATACCTGATGGTTTTCATCAATAAATTTTTCTGGAAAATTATTCGGAAATTTGCTTGCTATGGAGTTTGTTTTCTTGCATTTTATTTATATACATGATAAAATATTTTTTGTTATAGTAGTATAGGCTATATAAGCAATATGGATCGGTTAATAAGGAGGTGTACATAGTGCCTAACATCAAATCCGCAAAAAAGAGGCTTGAGGTTTCTCGCCGCAATAACCTAAGAAACTCTGCTGCAAAATCCGCTATTAAAACTGCAATTAAAAGATTTGAAAGTGCTGTAGCAGGTAGAGAAAGCGAACAAGCCCAGGCTGCATATAAAAACATGGTAAAAACATTGGACAAAGCAGTTACTAAAGGATTTTTGCATAAAAATACCGCAGCAAGAAAAAAATCTAGACTTAGTAAAAATTTAAAAGCACTAATTAGCTAATTAAGACCTCAATGAGGTCTTTTTGTTTGTATAATTTTTTCCAATTTGGACAAGATATGTTTAAGTTCCTAGAAGGGAGGTTAAATTACACTTGGCACCTAAGAAGGTAGAAAACAAAAAAGCGAAAAAACGCGCCAAACAGTATCCTAATCAGGATAATTATGAACTAGCCAAGGAAATGCAACCTCAACAAAAGTAAATGCAGAAAATACAAAGGACCTGCCCATTAAATGCAGGTCTTTTGATGTCTTTTAATTAATTGGCTTTACTTTTATCCTTACGGGGCTTAGTAGCCAGTTTAATTATAGTCAGCTCCAGCATCCTTTTACTGTCTGAAGAAGAGGTTTTAAACCTTAAATCAAGCTCATATAAACCATTCAAAATATCTGTTAAGCTCTGAATACTAAAACTCCCGGCCTGCTTGCCTAGCTTTCCCAGCACAAAAAAGGGGACACCCAGCTTTTGACTTAGCTGTTTTTCTGATAACCCCCTTTTACTATATGTTAAATACTGCAGCAGCTGTCTGTAATGCCTTGCCAGCATGTAGTTTATGAGTATTGGGGATTCCCCAAGCTCTAAAAGGTCATTTAATCCCTTGAGGGCTTTATTAAGCTTCTTCTCTGCCAGGTGGTCAATCATTTGAAAAATTCCCGCATCTAAGGTTTTTGCCAGCACCTCTTGAACATCCTCCAGCTTTAAGTTTTGCTTGCTGCCGGCATACGAACAAATTTTCTTTATTTCATTTACAAGAAAGTATAAATCCCCCTTGGCAGCTGATGCTAAAAGGTTTACTAGATCAGCATCAGGTTTTTTATCATAAAATGCAAACTCTCTGTTTATCCATTTTAAAAGCTGGACACCTTTAGGAGTTTCACAGTCAAGAATTTTCCCGCTTTCAGAAAGCCTTTTATACAGCTTGCCTCTTTTGTCCACTTCATTTCCAGCTACAAACATCAGGCAAGTCGCAGGATTGGGATCAGCTAGATATTCTATGAAATACTTATATTCATTGTCATTAAAGGCACCAGGCTTAAAAACACCTTCATCCTTAACAACAAGCAGCTTTTTTTCAGAAAAAAAGGGCATGGAATTTGCTGCATCTATAATTTCCTTTAAAGCTTCAACCTTGTCATATTTTTGGTAATTAAAATCACCATTGTCCCCTTGAAGCAAAATTTTTTTAAAGTTTTCAATGAGGCTGTCCTTTAGAAAATCGTTGTCACCTATTACAAGATATACAGGCAGGACATTTCCACTTTTTAGCTCCTTTAAGGCATTGTTTAAGTCTGCCACATCATTTGCCGCCTTTCAAAATTATACTTAAAGCATATAATTGGAATTTGATAATTAGAGTAAAATCAAAATCCTCTTTAGATTATAAATGAAATGTTTCTCGGTATTTGTGTACTATTATATTTGTTTTTGGTCTAGCTTACCAGTATCTAAAAGTTTCTATTAAGAAATAATAGTTATGAGGTGAATTATATGGTTACTGGTGGAGTTAAAACTGTTGGCATAGATCTAGGGTCTGCCAATACTCTCATATATGTACAGAATAAGGGCATAGTACTGCGTGAGCCATCTGTAGTTTCCATTGATACCAATGACGGATCTCTAGTAGCAGTAGGCAAGGAAGCTAAAGCCATGATTGGGAAAAACCCTAAAAATATTCAGGTGATTAGGCCTCTACGTGATGGTGTAATAGCTGACTTTGATATAACACGCATTATGATCAAGCATTTTCTCAGGTCTGTACTTAACAATTTTTCCATTAGAAGCCCCTGGGTTATTATTAGTATACCGTATGGAATCACAGATATTGAAAGAAGGGCAGTAATGGAAGCTGCCCAGCAGTCAGGAGCAAAAAAGACCCTGCTTATTGAAGAGCCCCTTGCTGCAGCAATTGGTGCAGGTCTTTCAGTGGAAGAGCCATCAGGGCATATGATAGTAAATATTGGTGCAGGGACTAGTGAAATAGCTGTTATTTCTCTTGGTGGGATTGTTACAGCAGCTTCTCTCAAGGCAGCTGGTGATGCCCTTGACATGGCAATTTATAACCATTTAAAGAAAACCTACAGGGTTGAAATTGGTTTGATAACAGCAGAAAACTTTAAAATTCAGTTTGGTGATGCCTATAATGCATCAGAAGAAACTGCACATATACGCGGCATAGACTTGAAAACCGGCCTGCCTATTGCAAAGGAGGTATCTTTAAGAGAAATTAATAGCGTCATCCAGGATACTTTAAGGGATTTAATACTGGCAATTCGCAAGGTTTTTGAAAATACACCTCCCCAGCTGGCTTCAGATATAATTGAAAAGGGGATTGTCCTCACAGGGGGTGGGGCTAATTTAAAAAACCTTGACAAATATATATCATCCAAGGTTAAGCTAGCGGTAGTAATCCCGCCAGAGCCAGAGGATTGTGTTGCCCTTGGAACAGGCAAAATCACCAAAAACACTAAGATATTGACAAGAATATCTCTTATGGGATATCAGAATTTTCCTTAAAAAAAGCATTGGGATCATCCATAATGCTCCATTAAGTCCCCTTTGGGCAGCAGGGGTTTTAAGGAATCAACATCATCTAATATATAAATATGTTAAATGTCTGCACACCAAATCAAAATTTACTGCATTATAAAAATCATTATATACAAATTAACCCATTAAATTATTCCTATAAATCTTTTACTAGTAATAATAAAAAATAGTAATTTCCAATATGTACTATTAATCCCATTAAAGTAATATAAAACATACGTTTTTTATTTAATTTCCAATAATAAATCGTACTAAAAAAAAGTATTACTGGAATAATCAAATAAATAAGGTTAAGGCGTATCCCTGTCAAAATAATATCTGAAGATATACTTGCATATATTAAAATTGCGTTAATAACAATTCCCAAAGCAGAAAATATGCATACTAATATGTTCAAAGTAGTTTTAAGCATTTTCAGACACTCACCTTCTTTTTCATATTCTTTTAAGTTATACCCAATGGCATTTTATTAACTATTTGTATTTATATAAATATCCTGTTAGATTTAATTGGACAATTCATGTTTCTTGCAATTTTTACACTCCCCCAGCCTGTAATCTCTCCTTTACTTCAGGCTGGGGAAGATTTAAAATAATATCAAACCTAACCTTTGCCTTTGGTAAAGGAGGGTGTACTCCCGGGCAAATGGGACTTTGCAGGTTACCACTAATTTGCCTGGGAATTATTTTTGCTACTCTATTTGGGTTAAATGGATTATATTACTATATTTTATATTTTTCAACGGGTAATGTCTATTTAGCCACTTTTTGGATGAAATTTTCAATGGGCCTTTAAAATTGTCTTTTAATTCTTCATACTTACCATCTGCCCCGAGTTCAATTTTGAAAAATCTTCTAGTATAAGGTTCATCTTCCAGCAATAAAACTATAATCACTAAAATCCACCCTCTATTTTCTCAAACTTTTAGGAACCTCTGGCTTATATAAAAACCATATGCTGTTGGTGCCAACTCCTGTTTGAGTTAAAGTTGAGACAATTCTTGCTTTGCTTGAGAAAGGGATAACGATAGAAAAAATATTAACTGATTACCCTGATCTAGAAGTGGAAGATATTAAAGCATGCATTGCTTATGCAAAGCATTTAGTCGCAAATGAAACTTTAGAAGAAATTAACATAGGGCAGAAAAAGGCAACCGCATTATTATCACCTTAGATAAAGATTTCGGTGAGATATATGTTGCAAATGGTAGAAAGTTTAGTATAATTCGCATGCCAGATGTTTCAGCTGAGCAACGAATAAAATTGATGGAATTGATTTATGTCATGCCCTAAATTTTATTAACGAGTCAAATTAACTTTTAAATTTATATTTTCTTAACACCAAATAAAGAAAAATACCGGGAATATTGAGAAAAATACAAATAATCATCCATAATGCTCCATTAAGTCCCCTTTGGGCAGCATCGTTTAAAACCCAACCTAAGAAAAAGAAATACATTATAAACAAAAGAAAATATATTAGCTCCAATTGTTTCACCCCTATTAGTAGCGAATTCGTTAAAAAGTCTCCAGTTGCCTACCTGACATAATACCGATGCTCTTATTTTCATATAATGCCATTGGTAGCCGACATTATTAAGAAACATTAGGCATAGTGAACATAACATAATACTATCTCAAATTTGACACTTATATTTTGGAAATTGATAGTAAATAAACTTATATCTTTATCGTATTGAGAAAGGGCTGCCCGCTTTGAACAGCCCATTGCTAACTTTTTACTTAATAATACAAATAACTATCATTAAATATTCTCCACCCTTTAATCTCTCCTTTACTTCAAGCTGGGGAAGATTTTATCAAACCTAGCCTTTGCCTTTGGTAAAGGAGGGTGTACTCCCGGGCAAATGGGACTTTGCAGGTTACCACAAATTTGCCTGGGAATTATTTTTGCTCTCTATTTGAGTTAACTGGATAATATTACTATATTTTATATTTTTCAATAGGTAATGTCTATTTAGCCGTTTTACGTGTCTATTTAGCCACTTTTAGGATGAGATTTTCATTATGGGCCTTTAAAATTGTCTTTTAATTCTTCTTACTTACTCATCTGCCCCAAGTTCATTTTGAAAAACCTTCTAGTATAAGGTTCATCTTCCAGCAATAAAACTTTAATCACTAAAATCCACCCTCTATTTTCTCAAACTTTTAGGAACCTCTGGCTCATATAAAAACCACATGCTGTTGGTGCCAACTCCTGTTTGAGCTACAAATAGCAGAAATGCACCAGCTATAGAAGATAATCTAGCAATAATATTCATATATTAAAATTGCGCTAATAACAATTCCCAAAACAGAAAATATGCATACTATATGCTCAAAGTAGTTTTAAGCATTTTCAGACACTCATGTAAGGGGACAATCTCCCCTACAGTAATATCTAAATATTAGGACACTTTCATATTCAGTAAGAAGTTTAGGTGGTTGGAAAGGGCACGGAACCACCCGTACCCTTTTTTATGATATATTAATATCATTATCAACACACAAAAACCAACCACATCCATTGTATTAGACATTGAGCTGCCTTTCAAGTGTTCCGCTGAGGATTTTAATAGAATCTATCAGGAGCATTATCAAGGTACAATATCGCATACGTTTATTCGTGAAAGTTTGGGACTTCCGGATAGTGTCAGGCTTAAGTTTAATGGTGGGTTTGAAAGATGGCTTTTTCTTCTTGATGAAAATGACTGTATATACAAGGTTAGATTTGTAGTACAGACAGCGGTATGGTTTAACAACGAGTCGGACAAATGGCACTATGTCAGCATATTTCCTAGTTTCATCAAGAAGTACTGTCAGCCAAGCCTTAATTTACTTGAGTACATTAGCTGCCAGGTAGGCGAGGGTGAGAATATTTTTAGGCACATTGATGACCCGGAAGAAATCCTTGACTGCGAAGATCGTATAGTAAGGTCAATAAGACGGATAGAAAAAGAATGCAGAGAGTATAACTACCCGGCATTACTTAACTCTAGATATGTATCCGTCTATAACAGACCACTTTTGGTATCAGATAAGGAGTATACAGAAACAAGAAGATTTAGTACATTGTTTAGCCTTGTATCAACAGCAAGGCAATTCTTCGGAAAACAGCATGGGCTACTTAAACTTGTAAATACTGTAATTGTCCTGTAATACCAGCAGAGGTAAAGAATGCTTCTTAACTTCCAGTTAACAACAATAATGTAATGTAATAGTAGGTTAGTTTGCAAAACCATTCATATTTTCCTTGTAAGACTGTTCTAAACCCATCCCAAACTTGCTCTTTTTGTCCCTTATCTAGATTAATTCCCCACTGTTTTAGTACTTTTTCTTAATTATTTAGCCCAGCAAGAATTTCACGTATCACGCTCCTGTATTGATGTAAGATATCATACACTCAGAACAAAACCTGGAGGTGTTACAAATGGGGGAACTACCAATTAAGCGTGAAGATGCAGTTGCCTTTTTTAGATACCAGGTAATATCTGAGATGCTAGATGCAAAGCCTGGATTTATAGAAGCCACTGCTAAAAAACTTGCAAAGCAGCAGTTTCATGATGCTTTAAACAAACGCATAGTTACCTTTTGCGAAAGAACGATTTTTAAGTATTACTCAAATTACAAAAAGCATGGATTTGATGGCCTAAAGCCCAAGATTAGAAGTGATAAGGGTACTCACCCTGGGATTGATGAAAAAGTAATCACAGATATCCTTGAATTAAAAAAGGAGCTTCCCAGCAGATCTGCAGCAAAGATTATCACCATGCTTACCCTAGCAGGTAAATTAGAAGAAAACTCTCTACATGTAAGAACAGTAAACAGGATTCTTAATCAGTATGGGTATACCAGAGACAGTCTAACTAAAGACAAAAGGTTATACATAAAGCATGAAAAGGATAGATGTATTTGCGCCATGTGGCAGTCAGATGTCATGACAGCATTTTATATACCAGATGGTAACAATGGCAGAAAGCTCGCTTATCTTATTGGCATAATTGATGATCATAGTAGAAGGATCATGCACTCTGAGTTTTACTTAGACTCCAAATTACCAAGACTTGAAGACACATTGAAAAAAGCAGTGACAAAGTATGGTTCTAGTGATTCTCTTTATGTGGACAATGGAAAAATATTTATATCAGAACAGTTTAAGCTAATATGTGCAAGGCTTGGCATTAAGTTAAAGTTTGGAACCCCATACCACGCAGCTGGTCGTGGGAAAATTGAAAGATACTGGAAAACTGTACAAGATTGTTTTATACCAGAAGTCAAAAAGCAGCCTGTTAAGTCTCTATCAGAGCTTAATGATCTGTATTTTGCCTGGATGAAGGTTGAGTATGATGATAAGCTCCACTCGTCTATTGGTATGTCACCTAAAAAAAGGTGGGATGAGTCATTAAGTGCAGGCACTAAGCTTAGGTTCTTTTCACCTGTAGAGCTTGAAGAGATTTTTTTACATGCATCTAAGCGTGTTGTAAACAAGTATGGCGTTATTTCCTTTGAAGGTAATACCTATGAAGCTCCAGTTGAGCTTGTCAGTAAAGAGGTGCTTGTAAGGTATAACCCCTTCCACCTTGATTATCTGCATGTATATTACAGGGATAAATACTTTGGTGCTGCTAAGATTATTGATTTACAGACCAAAAGGCATAAAAGCGTTGGGACAATACCTGAAGAATCTGGCTATGAAAGCAAGATATCAAAGATGTATTTTGAAAACATTAAAAGCAATTACCAAAGGTATCTAGAAAAACAGCTAGAGTTTGATATTGATAAGGATGTTGTAGGTGAAAACAAAGAAGCCGCCGGCAGCCTCGAAGCTCACCCTATAAGGCCCCAAAAGGAAGTAAAAATCACTCTTAACAGAGATGAGTTTATTGATGTTGTCAAAAATGCTATTGGTATGACTGAGCTTACATTTGCTGAAAAGGGGAAACTTAATGAGCTTTGGGATACTTTTAAAGAGTTTAATAAAGAGATACTTATCTCTATACTTGATGATTTATCGAAAAAGACTAATGATTTTAACAGGAATTTTTTGTATTACATTGCTAGTATTCGTTCTAACTATCTTGAGAAACTAGCTGCAAATGAAAGGAGAAACTCATGAACAATATTTTAAAGTCAGTGTGTGAACATTTTAGCCTGGGGTCTATGCCGTTTTTACAAAGAACAAAGACTCCTTTTGAAAGTGATAGTTTTTTAAAAAACATGGCTCTTATTTCAGCAGCGTTTTTCTCAAGGCATTTAGTTGTTGTTACTGGTATGGCCGGTTCAGGTAAAAGCTCTCTTTTGTTTTATGCGCTAAATCAATTAGATCCATCTTCTTTTAGAGTTTGTCATGTGGAACTGTCAAATCCCAACAAAAAGGCTCTTTACAAGGCTATTGCCGTGAAGATGGGTCTTACCCCTGCTTTTAATGGTGATGATATTAAGCTGCAGATTATCAGCTTCTTTAACGAAGAGAATGAGCAGGGTAAGTTTAACTGCGTCATAATTGATGAGACACATACTCTTTCTATACCCATGATTGATGAACTTAGAAGCTTTTATGATGAGGGTGCTAATTTCTCTCTTGTTTTAGTAGGACTGCCGCCTCTTTTATCTAAAACCATGAACCTTTCTGTAAATCAACCCATGAAGCAAAGGATTAATCTGTGGGTTGAGCCTTTGCCTATGACCCCGGCAGAGTCCATGGAGTATATATTGTATCAGTTAGATGCTGCAAAAGCGAGAAACCCCATATTTGATGATAAGTGCTATCCTGTTATTCATCAGTTAAGCTCAGGACTACCTAGGCGCATGAACCAGTTATGCTATAGGGCTTTAATTCAGGCATATATTGATAAAAAGTCAATTATTACTGCAGATGACATAACCACTTTATGTGGTAAGGCTCCTCATATTTTTGATAAGGCTATACTTGCTGATGCTGATACAACTACAGTACAGTTCCAACAGTAAAGGTATGAAAACGAGGTGAAAGCTGTGACTATATTAAGAAACCCTACTACGGTTAAGCTGCTTGCTGCCCAGATAATATTAGCTTGTGATGAGTATATAGCAAAAAGACTGCCTGAAAAGCAGTTCAAAGAATTAATTGTTCATTATGCTTCTTGTCATGGGAAGAAGCTTTTTAGTACAAATGGGATTAATTCAACAGTTACTAGCCGGATAGGCAAAAAGAGACTTGAGCTTGTTAATATCATGCTTGAAGGTTTTCAGATTAGAATTTAATATTGGGGCCCACTGGCTGGGCCTGTTATTTTACTTGTTGTACTGCACTTTTTCTTGTCCTGCAGTTTATTTTGTCATACATATAGCTATGATGGTTTATGCTTTCTCCTGCAGGCTAGCTTGTCGAAGTCACTGCAGATTAGCCTGTCGCACTACAACACTCACCTTCTTATTTCATATTCTTTTAATGCAGTTTGTGGACAGTTTAAACCATCTGTTTTTGGTCAGTCAACGCTACAATAATAACAATACCATTTCATGATTTGATTACCTGTCACGTTCTGGAATACGTCAAAGCGGGCAGGAGTCTTGTTCCAAATCTCATTGCTAATAACAGAAATTTCCTCGAAGATAGCCTTCGAGGAAAAATAAATACCCGGTTAATAAAAAAAGTTCCATGTAATATTCTGTGAGTTAAGCTTTAGGACATGGTCTGACGTCCATTTGACATTTCCACATGCTCGTTGCCGACCTGAAGTACCTTTTCTAGTCACTATTCAAATTTTCTTCTTAATCACAGCCTTACTCATCTTTATCTTCATTCTTATATTTAATGATACGATTTAGAAGTATACATTGCAATATGAACAATATAATATAAATTAAACATAATGCTACAACTCTAGGAAGCCAAATTTTACTTTGTTCTGTTGATATATCAGATAAAACGCCCTGAAACATCATTGCACTTAAGAATGCTATCCCAATAAGTATACTAATAACTATGTCTAAAGGATGAACTGTTATGTTTAAAGAAGGATTATTCTTTATAGCTAAATAATTAGAAATCGTTTTAATACAGAGCAATAACATAATTATAAGTAGTATACAATATATAGTATATTCAAAATAAAAGTAATACATTAACTCTGAAAAAGAATCATATACGCCATCTAATAAAGAATACATTTTTAATCTCCTTATAATCGATTAAATTCAATATTCAAAAATGTTTAAATTTAATCCTTGTTTATAATTATTGAGTTAATAATCTCAGTTAAGGTTTCGACATTAAAATGTTCATTTAAACTATTTAAATTTACTTTATTAAGTTTTTGATTTTTATCATATATCAATAAAGCTGGAACTGTATCTATATTATAACATTCTCTAAAATTCTTAAGTTTCAAATTGGTTTCTGTGTCAGTACTATCCAAATAAAGTATTGTTATACCATTCGCTTCAGAAAATTCATGCAAAATTGGTACAAATTTTACACACCAAGGGCATGTAATTCTTCCCACATATAAATAAAAAATTTCATTATTACGCATTTTAGTATAAATTGAGTTGATATCAACTACTTCAAAATCTCGCACATAGATCTCATAAAGGGTAACTTTATCTATTTCTTCTTCATTTCCATAATTTGTTATGCTGAAATTTTCTATTATTTTATTATATTTTATAAACCCATAAATAACTAAAGATAATAATATAATTAATAACAAAATAAGAAAAATTATACTAGCTTTTTTCATAGTAATTCATCCTTGTATACTATGAGCAGCACCCGATTTGGACGTTAATTTCCAATTGAGAGTTGCTCATTTTTTAGTTTTTGTTCTTTAACAACTACAACAACAATTATTAGTCGCAGCAGGGCTTGTGGGTATGTGGGCAATGCTTTAGCATTGCCAAGCTCATGTGGACTTGTGGACAGCTGCTATGCATATGTCCGCAAGTCCACATGAGCGGCATATCGTCTTTGGGAAAATATAGCCAAAGGTGTCTACCAAGGGAATGTTCCATTCTACAAAGGCTTACTCGGGGGTTATTAGAACAATCCAGGAACAATTGCAGTCTTTGAAAAAGGCTATTGAGGATCATTGTAGCGGCAAGCAGTGTTCGGGTGCACGACCCTGTTTTTGCCGAGTATTATGCTATGAAAAAAGCGGAACCTAAGCAGTATGCTCATAAGCGTGCCCTTGCTCTTACTGCCCGTAAACTGGTACGGTTAGTCTTTTTTCTGCTGAAGTCTAACCAACTCTACCAACTTAAAAGGGGGGATATCAACAATTAATTTATATTAAAACAAAGCTTTGAACTCTTCCGCCCATTTATTGTAATATTTGTAATAAATATTCTCGTAATAGAGTTGAGCTTGTTTAGTGTTGCTTTTTTTAGGCAAACACCCTTTTGTGCAGCGAATTCTTTGAAAAATTTCCAATTACCTACTTGACATCATACCTCTGTTAATTTTTTAAAAAAAAGATTCTATAATTAGACTTTATAAAAATATTTGGATCTTTATTAAAAGATATTTTGACTAGTTAGTTACATGTGAAAGGATTATAACTTGTTTTCCATGGTTCAATATTCCATGGGGTTTTTATTGAACCAGCTAGATTAGCATGACACCAAAACTGACCTCTCATTGAACTTGTATTATCCCATTCATCATTACATTCATGCCAAATTAGTATATGTTGCCATGCATATTCAATGTCAACTCCTCCTCTTGGCCAAGGTAAATTTACTGGGTAAATACTTAGAGAGACGCCATCCGATCTTGTTATCCAATATGATTTTGAGAAATAGTCGTAATAACTAGTGCCACCCGTTGAACGAGTAAATTTTATATCTGTATCTACAATCTTTTGTAATACGCGTTCCCCTTCTTGTAGATGAGCAAATTAATAAAGGTGAAACCGCCTAAAATTATCACATTAGAATAGATGACAAGGAATCATAATCCTACTGGAATGTGCAAAGATATTTTCACTTTACAGTAGGATTAATATTTGTAAAATAATTTGCATAGGGAGTGTGATAACTATGCAGATATATTTTACAGTAAAAGTAAGTATCAAAGAATATATAGAAAAAGGGCGAGCCTATCCTTTTCCAGAGCCACCCCTTAGAAGATGCCATAACCATAAGTGTAGTAAGATAGTCCAGTATAAGAAACATGGGTTTTATGAAAGGCATTTAATTACAGCATTCTTCAAAGATAAGATCAGCATTAGACGATGTATCTGTCCACTTTGTGGATATACAATATCTTACCTGCCAGACTTTTGCCTTCCGAGATTTATCCATACCCTAAAAGATATTTTTACATATATGTATAAAACCCTCTGCAGCAAAGAAACACTTAAGGCTTGCCTAGAGAAGCTAAATGATAGAGGGGACTTAAGTATCTCAAGGCAGCTAATATATCATTACAAGAAAAGACTTATGGATAACATACAGCTAATACAAATGGGGCTGAGGCAAATAAATTCAGGTATTACCTTGCCAGAGTATAAGCTGCCTAAAATAAAAAGAGTAAAGATGTTATTGGGTTTAATAAAGAATGAGCTTGGCGGCTTCCATTCATTCTCACGAAATTTTCATGAGAAAACCAATAAAACAATCCTTACTCTATGCAAATTATTATAGCATTAAACAAAGAAAAATTTAAGATAGTTAGATTAAAATACCTTCCAACACTTCATTTTCCTATGCCTAAGAGTTTCTAGCTGATACTATTAATCTTAAGAAAAAGCCTTGACCGGTCACGGCTTCCTAAGACTAATTTAAGGAGGCCAAAAAGAATATGTTTGATGAGAACACTAGAAATGCAATAGCTTTAAAAAGATTTTCATTAATTAGCCCAATACTAAATGGACAAGTAAGAAACAATACAGCGTATTATTGTGAGATTACCCAAAAGCCCATTGAAATGCCCTACTATGGATTTAGAAAATATGCACCTAAAACCATAGAAACCTGGTACTGTGAGTATATGCGTGGTGGGCTTGATGCATTAAAACCAAAGCCTCGGGGAGATAAAGGCAGCAGCCGTGTAATTGATGAACAACTAGGAGAAATGGTTCTTGAAAAGAAAAGGATGTATCCGAAAGCCCCTGTTACTGTTATTTATGAGATGCTCATTAAAGAAGGTGTAATAGATGCAGCTAGTATTTCTCTTACTACAGTATACAGATACCTGAAAAAAACACGGGTTAAAAATGCACTCCTACCTGGTGAAGAAGAAAAGGATATGAAAAGATTCTCTCATCAGTACATAAATGAATTATGGCAGACAGATGTTATGTATGGCCCATACATCAAGGATGGGAATAAAAAGTATAAAACCTACCTTTTTGCATACTTAGATGATGCATCTAGACTCATTAGTCATGCCCAGTTCTACTTTGCCCAAAACTTTGATGTGCTTAGGCACTCTTTTAAGGAAGCCGTCTTAAAAAGGGGTATCCCCAACCTCATATACACAGATAACGGCAAGATCTATAGATCTCAGCAATTTGAACTTATTTGTGCAGGCCTTGGTTGTACCCTCATCCACTCAAAGCCTTATGAGCCAAATGGTCGAGGCAAAATTGAGAGGTTCTTTTTAACAGTAAGAAAAAGGTTTCTATCAGCAATAGATCCTACTGCTGTTAAGAGTATTGATGAGTTTAACAGTATGTTTTTTAAGTGGCTAGATGAGGATTATCAGAAAAAGCCCCATGCTTCCTTAGATGGAATAGCACCTCTAGATTACTTTATGGGGCAAGTCCACAGGCTTAATCTAAATTTAAACCCAAAAGAGATTGAGGAGAAGTTTCTAGTCAAACAGAAAAGAAAAATTGGCCATGATGGAACCTTTAGTATAGATAGGTTGTTGTACGAGACTAAAACAAAATTTGCAGGCTTAACTGTTGAAGTACGATACGACCCAGCATGGCTTACAATACCTTTTACGCCAATTCTCATATATATTGATGACAAAAAGGTTGGTGAGGCCTTACAGGTTAATTTCCATGATAATGCTCATATGAGACGCAGAGGCAGATCTCCTGCTAATTCTAATGATGTAGCTGCTAACATTACACTTTCGCCTTCTGAGGAAAAACCTTCTCAGACAATTTCTTTTGCCTGGATGATGAAGGAGGTAGAGTGATGTTTACCCAGTTTTTTGGCTTAAAGTATAATCCTTTTAGCAAGGAGCTTGATATTAATGATGCTTATGAAAGCAGCGATATTTTGGAACTAAACTCAAGGCTTAAATATATGCAATCTTCCAGGGGCATATTTTTGCTCATAGGAGAACCTGGTACTGGTAAGTCTACTGCTTTAAGAAGATTTACTTCTAATCTTAATCCTGGGTTGTACAAGCCCTGTTATTTTACTTTATCTACTGTTACTGTAATGGATTTTTACAGAGGCCTTTTAATTGCTTTAGGTGAAACTCCTTCGCATAAGAAGGTGACAATGTTTCATCAAATACAAGAGGCTATTTGTTCTTACTACTATGATCAAAAGATTACTCCTGTAATTATGTTAGATGAAGTACAGTTAGTGTCAAATAGTATACTTGAGGATCTTAGGCTCCTGTTTAGTTTTAAGATGGACTCCCAGAACCCTTTCATGCTGATACTGTCAGGACAACCGCAGATTAGAAGCAAGCTTAGTCTTTCTGTCAATGCTCCTCTTAAACAAAGGATAACCATTAAACATATTATGCAGGGTCTTAAGAAGGAGGAATTAGAACAGTATCTTACAAGCAGACTTAAGATTGCTGGGCTATCTGATAATATTTTTACATCCTCAGCCCTTGAGGCTATTTATTCTATTTCTAAAGGCATACCACGTTTAGTGAATAACCTTGCTACTGCTAGTCTGATGTATGCATGTTCTAAGAAAACACACCAGATAGATGAGGAAACTGTTTATCAGGGTCAAAAGGATTTTGATATGTAGGAGGAGGATCAATAATGGTACAAAAACAAGCTCATAAGTACGATATTGGTATTCTTAAAAACCCTACTACTGTTAAATTACTAGCCAAGGAACTTATTCTTGCTAGTGATCTCTATATTGCTAAACAGTTAGATGAAAAACACTACCGTGAGCTAATCCTCTATTTTGCTAAGTTTCATGGTAAGAAACTATTTTATGCAAGTGGTAGTTTAAATCCCACAGTCAAAAACCGCATCGGCAGCAAACGGTGCGGTCTTGTGGAGTTAATGCTTGAGGGTTATCAGCCCTCTATGTTTTAACTTTTAGATGAAAACCCAGGAGGATAATTAATGCACAATATTCCTATTGATAAAGAACCAATGTATGATGATTGGACCCTTGAGTTAATTGACACACAGCAGGTTGAAGAGTTAATTACAGCCCTTATTAAGTATTGCGTAAGGCTGGAAAAACAGGTTGTTAATCTACGCTGCAGGGTAAATCGTTTAACTCCCAATAATCAGCCCAAACCTTATCCAGAACTTCATAGTAACATTTATCAGGTGTTTTATGGCTACGAAGCATATTCTAAGTTTGAGCATCTTTTCAAACCATACGATTTGTAACAAGGGCAGGTATTCCTGCTCTTTTTCTATACCTTTTGTGGTAAGATTATCATAAGTAATTTGCTTGTACAAACCATATTTTGTAAGCAAATTAAACGTAATCCTAATGCAATTTGATAATATGTTGGTGTCTATCCTATGATAATTTGAAAAAGACACCCTAATTCTGGTAATTACTCCTGAATTAATCTGATATTTTAAGCTGCTTTAATTTGAAAATTGACACCTTCTTCAATCAACTTAATTTGTGCATCTATATCATTGTTTTCTATAGCTAGACGATATTCTTCTTGAAGTTGTTTGTGATAGATAAGAAGTTCGTCAATATCTGTAGATTCACCAAGCACAGTAGCAGTAAAGCATAATACTATAATAATGGTTAAGCATATTGTTTTTTTCATTATAAATATCCCCCTTATAAAAAAATATAGTATCCAACACGGAATTCAAAATAACCATTTCATGCTAAACTCATGAACACCACTCCCCTAACCTTTAATCTCTCCTTTACTTCAGGCCGGGGAAGATTTTATCAAACCTAACCTTTGCCTTTGGTAAAGGAGGGTGTACTCCCGGGCAAATGGGACTTTGCAGGTTACCACTAATTTGCCTGGGAATTATTTTTGCTACTCTATTTGGGTTAACTGGATTATGTTACTATATTTTATATTTTTCAACGGGTAATGTCTATTTAGCCGTTTTACGTGTCTATTTAGCCACTTTTTGGATGCGAAATTCACATTACCGCTATTTTTTAAACCTCATACTTAGTTAACTTCATCTGCTGTAATTAAATTAATCTCTTCTATATCGATTGCATACTTTATGAATTTTCCTATTATAGTTTTGCCATCAGAAGCATATAGCGGAATTACTCGATGATCTTTACCAGCATTTGCTTTCTGCATGGCAAGTGCCTCTTCAGGATTTTTGGGTACTTCTCCATATGAATCGGTAGCATAAATATAACCTATTGTACCATCAACGCCTTTTGCAAGAATTAAGTCTGGCTCAGTTTCAAAAGAAACTGCAAAAAGAGAGGAACCATAAGTCTGTCCATACTTATTAACCTTGTATACTTTAGAAGGATCAAAGTTTTCTTCAGTTATTATCTCTTTAGATTTGGCACAGATAAGCTGGCCTTTTTCGTTTATTTCGTAGTTTTTTTGAAAAAACACATCATGTTCCATAGCATAGCCAATGCTAAAAAAACCTAACATGGTACCTAAAAAAATAGCAAAAGCTATCAACGCAATGTTTATTCTTTTATTCATTATTTTTTCACCTCTAGTTAATGTTTAAACTTGGACTTCTATAAGTTGAATGTTGAGTGTACCCATTTCCGTTGTATGCCCTGGTTAATCCATGACTGTAATAAGCACCTTTTTGTGTATATGTAGGTGCCGGGGCCTCTAATCCAACTGCAGGACTGTTATTATATACCCAAGCTAAGGGCTCAGATACAACAACTCCGTTATCATTATATAATCGTGGGAATACTCCCATATAGCCAGAAGGTAGGTTGACGTTATCTACGTGCATTATAATTGTTCTTGCTTGCAAACCATTATTCCAAGTAAGGCGTAAAGAAGATTGGTTATGGTAGTCTATACTATAGACAGTAAAATATCTTTTGGGTCCTTCTGTTCCTGAAGCAAAAGTTACCATAAAACTTGTTGAAACAATAAAAGCTGCAACAAAATATACTAAAAAAAAATTAATTCTTCTCATTTTTAATGCTCCTTTCATTTAATTTAATGTCAAAATATCTAATTTAAAACTTAAATAGATATTTACCCTCATAAGCATCACTCCCCTAACCTGTAATCTCTTCTTTACTTCAGGCTGGGGAAGATTTAAAATAATATCAAACCTAACCTTTGCCTTTGGTAAAGGAGGGTGTACTCCCGGGCAAATGGGACTTTGCAGGTTACCACTAATTTGCCTGGG
>NZ_KK211100.1:485147-487199 GCF_000620305.1 Desulfitibacter alkalitolerans DSM 16504
GATTTTATATTTCGCCCTCAAGGTCCTTTAGAATTTTCTTTATAAAAACTAGTAATTATAATAAATCCTAACAGAGTTCTAAAGAATTGCATAAAACCTGTTGCGGGAGTATCCTACACTATGCACGATTCCAGCCATTGCGAAGGATTAACAGTTATTCCAAACTCACCATTTAGCAGTTTGCTAATTGTCTGAAACTGATTTAATCCATCCAGATTTTTTTTTAAAATCGTAATATATTAAATGAACCTCAAATGAAAGAGCTTTGTTTAATTTATCCGATTTATGAAATGCTATGCTTGAAAATCCTTGAGCAAATGATTTTGGCCTTAGAAACAAAGCGTCTGTTCTATTATGAATATCCGCTAAATTCAAACTGTTTTCTTTGAGAGTTAAAAATTCTAAAACTTCATCGGGAAATGAACAAACACTTTGTATATCTAGTCCATAATAATCTGCACCTGCATATGATATATTGCTAGTATTAGGTATTACAATGAGATATGGAGCATAAAACAAATCTGATTCTGTTATTATTTTACTCGGCAATACCTCCCAAGTAATATATAATCTTATATAATCTTTAATTATCTCTTCATTCATTGAGTAATTTTTCGTGCCAAAAAATAATTTGAAATCACAAGTATCTGAAAAAGGAACAATTCTAACAGATAAATCCACTTCATCTTTTTCTATGAAAGTATCTGTTGCAGCACATGCCTGGATAAAAAAAACGATACCAAAAATAACAAATAAAAGCCACCTGTACATATATACACCTCCCTTGCTGATATCTTAAGTTAATACAAATTAAACTTCAATTAAAAAAAGTTGTTAACACTTTACTATTACATGATCTTTTTTGTTAAAGATATTTCCAATTTACCACAGTTAAAAAGGAGATTAACTTTAAACTTAACCTCCTTTTTAAACTTATACTATGATTCTTACTTACTGTGGTGTATACGATAATGCCTGTTTAGCATGTGCTTCCCACTTATGAGTTTGTTTATCAAAACCCCATGATATTCCTAGATGTGAAATGCCTGTAATATATACATTAGTTGTACCCCATGTATGTGCCATTTGTTGCCATATTGACATTGTTTGACCGGGGTTTTGGGGTAAAAAAAACACATCCATATAACCAGAATCCCAATTATAACTATAGGAACCATCAGCCATTTTAGAACCGTAATCTTGTTTTATATAAATTACCGCATTAGCATCAATCCGGGTTGGATAGTACCAAGTAGTAGGATATCCAGATTGATTATATGTTATAAAATTTGAATATTGATAATTTATAGGTCTAGAGAAAGAAATCCCAAATCCATCCGGTCCACCAATATCTACTCCAACACCAGGCTGTGCTGGCCACGGATTTGGAAAATCAGATTGCCAATGTGCTGTGTTAGTCCAAAAGAAGTGTGCTGCAACATAATGGTATCCGCTAAGCTGATCATACATTGCATTAACTCTTGGTAAACTTATTGCATGGTCTGGATTAGATTTAATACTATATTCCTCTCCATCCTCTAATAAAACACTCTCCCCTTTAATAGGTACTACATGTATATCTTCTAACTTACTTAATGCTTTTTCTTCTGCAATTTCTCCTAAATGTAATTCAAGCATTATAGCTTGAATTTGTTCATATCTTTCTCTTAATTCTTCTTCAGAAAAAACTTTAATGCTTTGATTATTTTTTGCACTAATTGGGATAGTACATATAAAAGTTAAAATCAATAAACAACAGATAAACTTAACCCTCTTCATTATAATCCTCCATTCTTTTTATAGGTTTTTTCATCTTCTCCCAGAATCATATGCTATGCTCTTTTCATGGATTTTTCACAATTTGAACTACCTTATAGTTAATTTAATTAGAATTTAAACCCTCATAAGCATCACTCCCCTAACCTGTAATCTCTCCTTTACTTCAGGCTGGGGAAGGTTTAAAATAATATCAAACCTAACCTTTGCCTTTGGTAAAGGAGGGTGTACTCCCGGGCAAATGGGACTTTGCAGGTTACCACTAATTTGCCTGGG
>NZ_KK211100.1:489454-493056 GCF_000620305.1 Desulfitibacter alkalitolerans DSM 16504
GATTTTATATTTCGCCCTCAAGGTCCTTTAGAATTTTCTTTATAAAAACTAGTAATTATAATAAATCCTAACAGAGTTCTAAAGAATTGCATAAAGCCTGTTGCTGAAAGCAAGTGGAGTATGTAAATGTTCTTAAATTTCTTCTTGGCCCTGCATAGAATAACCCTGGCAGCAGCTGGGAATTTATCTATAATGGCTTTATTGCAACAGGCACCTGTAACATTCAGTATCACTTCCATTTTGAACCTGCAATTTCCTTCGTTTTTGTCTATTTAGTCGTTTTACGTGTCTATTTAGCCAGAATCGTGTCTTTTCCAGACAAGATTGTCTAAAGTCATGACCAAAATTACGTGTATATAATACTAAAGTTGAGCGAAAAAAATTGTTTCTTAGTTTTCATAAAAGCAGGTATAAATAAAAAAGGACACCCTTCGAGAGTGTCTTGAATGTCTATTTATCCCTATTTGCATCATAAACCTTGTACCCAGTCTCCCTGAAAAATCTCTCTAATTTCTTTTTTGTTTCCTCATCTATAGGTTCATCAACTACAATTTTAATTTCCTGCTTTTCTTTAAATAAACTAGGATTTTTCTTCACAGGGATAATACTTCTAATTTTTTGGAATAAAGCAGATGTATTAGGTTCGGGATTAATGGTAACAGCATATCCAGTTTCCTGTTCCAGTTTACTTAACACATGTTTATACAGCTCAGCCGCCTGGGGTGTAATAAATTGAACCCGGATGGAGCCTTCCACTAGTGAGGTTTTATATATTTCTGCTCCTTCGGCTTTAAGGCTGTTTTTAATATGGTTAAATGCTGTATTAATTTCCATTTTACCGCCAGTTGCTTTTGGAGCTTCTATTACAGCTGCCTGGGTTTCCGTTTGCACCTCAAGGGTCCAACCTGTTGCATTATTATAATCCATCTTTATCCTTTGCCACTGATGCTTATCTGGATTACTCATTGATATAACCTTGATTTTTACTTTATTTTCTTCTCTATGAATTGATGGTTCTTTAACAAGCCGAACTCCTTCTGGCAGCAATTGTAGCAATTTGGATTTTAGTGCCTCCATGTTAGTCTCCTGATTAATTCGCCAGGTCCAACCGGTTTGCTTTAACAAATCAAGGAGCAAGCTGTTTATTTCTTTCGGTACAGCCTGTGGAAAGTAAAAATAAAGTATAACTTCACCGGTTTCAGTATTCATCCCTACTTTATTCAGATTATAGTTTTTCAGGGCATTGATAAAGATTTCTCTAGTCTGATTCTGTTCCAAACACAAAAACCGAGGTTTTATCAGGCCTGTCAGCTGTTTCCATGAATCAAGCACCTTATTACGTAAATCCTGAACAGAGGGTTCTTCCTGAGCAAATAATAACTTTACCCAGTTGTTTTTGGTAATCTCTGACGGATTTTGAGATAAGGTTCCGCAGACACCAATAATGTCTTCCGCCTTTATATATACATGCTCAGCCTGCCCAGGGATTTCAACATTGATACCGCGAGCATCCTGGGAAATACAATATGACATACATGGGTAACCCCCATACTTAACTGCCGCTAACTTGTTTACCAAATTACCCAGCTTCTCCATTAATCCTTTTCTTTGATCATGTAAAGTTATTTCCTCTTCAGATAGGGGAGTCCAAATATTTTTATGAATTTCCTTAAACAAGCTGCTTTGTTCAAGTCTTGCCTGTAAAGAATCAGTATCACAGCCTATTTTAGCTGCCATTTCATCCAGATGATATTCTCTAATGCTCTTGGAAAAAAATGTGTTTTTCCAAAAGGCTAATATATCTTCTTCAGCAGCTGCTCTAGTAATACCATGACTTCTCTTGTATTGACCAAATGCTAATTCCACCACTTCTCCGTTATTTGGCAGGGAAACTGCCAAACGGTTTTTAAGAGCTGCTGCTAAAGCTTCCCTGGCTTCTCCCTGGCCATGAGTTAGTATTGTTCTCCTGGGCTTAGTTGCTGTTAAAAATCCAAATATCTCCTGCTGATCAGCGTGGGCGGAAAGATTATACTTTTCTACTTTACACTTGACCGGTATCTCCTGCCCATTCAACAATATTTTTTTCTCATCAGCCGGTTTGTCCAGCAATTCTATCAATCTTCTCCCAGGACTTTCTTCATCTTGATAACCGGTTAATAAAATGGCATTTTTCTCGTTATTTAAGAGTTTTTCAGCATAATAGGCACTAGCTCCACCAGTTAACATCCCTGAACTGCTAATAAAACACCCTGGCTTTCCTGCTAAAGCTGCTTCTCTTTCATTTTTAGCCAGGCTGCCAATAGCCCTAACCGAGTCACTGTAAAATGGGTGTTGTCCGTTGTAAACTCTTTTTTGCAGGAATTTTGTTAGTTGGTTTGCATGATTTAAATATACAGTATTTACACTTCTAACCAACCCATCTACCCATATTGGAAATTTTTCACTATCTTTTTGCCTTAAACGGGCTAACCGAAGCAAATATAATATCTCCTGTGCCCGGCCTTGTGCAAAAGCAGGAACCAAAACATGTCCACCATCATTAATTACCTGAGAAATTTTACTAACGAGATTATTTTCTTCACGTTTACGGTCTGCATGATGGCGGTCCCCATAAGTAGCCTCAGTAACAACAAGATGGGGTGAGAACTTTGGTAGTGCTGCAGACATTATTGTTCTGGTCCCTGATAGAGAAAAGTCTCCGGTAAATAGTACTCTTCCTGCTGGGGTTTCCATACCAATCATGGCAGCTCCCAGGATATGTCCTGCTCGAAAAAAATGTGTTTTTGTTCCGTCAGGAAGCAATACAAAGCTTCCCATGGGCACAGGACGCAATCTGCCCAGTGCTTCCTTAACCAGTTTCTCATCATAGAGGGGAACTTCACCTTCTCGCATATCCATAACCTTGATACTGTCAAACAAGAGGACACGAGTTAAATCGCAAGTAGCAGACGTGGCATAAATGGGTACTCCCGGATAAGCCTGGCATATTAGCGGCAGAGCACCAATGTGGTCAAAGTGCGAATGTGTCAAAAAAATGGCAGCTAGTTTTTTACCTTTCAGCAGTTCTTGCATTAGTGCTAAATCTGGCAGGGGCTGATCAGGACTTGTTTGCCTTTGACCACAATCCACCAAATATGCACTAGTACCTACTATAAGTAGGTGAGCTGAAGCACCTATTTCATCTGCTCCACCTAAGGGTATGTATTGCATCATTTTAGTTCACCTCTTCCTTTTGCTTGCTATAAACCCAAGCTCTTAAAATACCCGCATCTCATTACATAAAGATTATCCCCTATTTGATGGGACTTAAATAATTATAACAATTTTTGCCCATTGATGCAGGTTTAATTTACAATACCCTTTCATGATTTAATTACCATCACGTTCTGGAATACGTCAAAGTGGGCAGGTGTTGTTCCAAATCTCATTGCTAATAACAGAAATTTTCCTCGAAGATAGCCTTCGAGGAAAAATAAATACTCGGTTAATAAAAAAGTTTCATGTAATATTTACCACAGTTAAAAAGGAGATTAACTTTAAACTTAACCTCCTTTTTAAACTTATACTATGATTCTTACTTACTGTGGTGTATACGATAATGC
>NZ_KK211100.1:493181-556319 GCF_000620305.1 Desulfitibacter alkalitolerans DSM 16504
TTTAACAAATCAAGGAGCAAGCTGTTTATTTCTTTCGGTACAGCCTGTGGAAAGTAAAAATAAAGTATAACTTCACCGGTTTCAGTATTCATCCCCACTTTATTCAGATTATAGTTTTTCAGGGCATTGATAAAAATTTCTCTAGTCTGATTTTGTTCCAAACACAAAAACCTAGGTTTTACCAGGCATGTCAGCTGTTTCATGAATCAAGCACCTTATTACGTAAATCCTGAACAGAGGGTTCTTCCTGAGCAAATAATAACTTTACCTAGTTGTTTTTGGTAATCTCTGACGGATTTTCAGATAAGGTTCCGCAGACACCAATAATGTCTTCCGCCTTTATATATACATGCTCAGCCTGCCCTCTTGTATTGGCCAAATGCTAATTCCACCACTTCTCCGTTATTTGGCAGGGAAACTGCCAAGCGGTTTTTAAGAGCTGCTGCTAAAGCTTCCCTGGCTTCTGCCTGGCCATGGGTTAGCATTGTTCTCCTGGGCTTAATTGCTGTTAAAAATCCAAATATCTCCTGCTGTTCAGCGTGGACGGAAAGATTAACCTGTTTTAATTGGTGCTTTAAAACCTAAATTTGGTTCTTATTACCTATGCTATTTAATAACTGTATCCACTCTATTAATACTCTGCCCTTTGAGTAAACTGTTATAGCCCCATGGAGATCATTTCTGTAAACAGGAACTCCTTCCTTTACAAAAAATAACTCCAGGACATCCTCGCCGGGATGTCCTGGAGTTATTTGCTCCTACCTGGATTACAACGATTTCTCTGTGTATAATTAAGCATCGGTATACAGGTTAGCTGGCATAATTAGTATTCCTAGGAAAAACAACCACGTGGGCAGTATCTACGCTAATACGTACCTTGGTGCCAGGAGGAATAACCTTAGTTGAAGGTTTGAGGGAATGAATGATTATCCCATTGGAGAGGTGTAATTTGTATATAATAGACCCCCCCAGAAAACGGGACTCAATAATAGTGGCATTTCCGTCTGAATCCAAAATAAAATCAACGTCGTCTGGCCGGATCATTAGGTCAACCTCGCCTGCAACTATTCTCTTATCTATTATCTTATCACAGCTTGTTGGAAACATACAAATCCCCGAGTGGATAACTCCTTTATCCACTACTCCTGCAATAAAATCGGCCTTGCCAACAAAATCAGCCACAAACCTGCTGCTAGGCAAGTGGTATATCTCTGCCGGGGTGCCAATTTGCTCCAGCTTGCCTTGATTAAGCACCCCGACCCGGTCTGACAAAGAGAATGCTTCTTCCTGGTCGTGGGTGACTAGGATCGCTGTAGTGCCATTTTCTTTAAGTATGCGTTTGGTTTCCGTACGCAGCTCTTCCCGTAGATCGGCATCCAGGTTGGAAAAAGGCTCATCAAGTAAAATCACCTTAGGTGAAGGTGCCAAAGATCTGGCCAAAGCCACCCGCTGACATTGTCCGCCTGACAATTCATGGGGATAGCGCTCCTCCAGTCCAACTAAACCTACCACCTCTAAAATGTGGATAACTCGCTTCCGAATCTCTTCCCGGGAAAATCCATTTAAACCGAAAGCGATGTTTTGGTAAACAGTCATATGAGGGAACAAAGCATAGTCTTGAAAAACAATGCCAATTCCGCGTTTTTCAGGTGCAACCCACACCTTCTCGTTAGCTACAACCTTCTGATTGATAATGACCATCCCCCAATTAGGCCGCTCTAGTCCGGCAATGAGCCTTAAGGTAGTGGTTTTGCCACATCCCGATGGCCCGAGCAGGGAAAAAAACTCTCCTTCCTGAATAGCAAAGCTTAAATCGCAGACAGCTTTAACCTCCCCAAAAAATCGCGACACGTTGGTCAGCTCCACCATGGCTGTTTTTGTTTCATAAGTCTCTGACATTTATGACTTTACCTCCCTTTAATAAATGAAATTATTTCTTGGCGGCAGCCCGCGTTAAAAAAATAATGGGGATAATCCCTGAAAGTACAATGGTAACAGCAGGAATGGCAGATCCGGACCACATAGACTCGGCAGCCATCTGCCAGACCCAGATAGCAAGAGTATCATAGCCGAAAGGTCGCAAAATCATAGTAATTGGCAGTTCCTTCATTACATCAACAAAGACTAAAGCAGCCCCGGCAAAAATTCCCGGTGCCACTAAAGGCAGTTGAATCCGCCATAATATACGCCAATTGCTGGCTCGCAGCATCCGAGCAGACATGGTGATGTTAGGGGTGATTTTTTCCAACCCTGCATCAACACTGTTATAAGCCACAGCCATAAAGCGGACCACGTATCCGTAAATCAGACCAGTCAGAGAACCAGTAAAGATCAGTCCCGTTGATACACCCCTCCATTTAGCCAGAAAATCACCAACCATATGATCAAAAGAGGCTACGGTTACCAGAATTCCCACGGCAACTACTGCCCCTGGAATAGCGTAGCCAATTGTGGCTACCCGGCCCAGCATCCGGGCTGCTGTCCCGCCGTTCATCCGTACACCACTGGCTAGAATTAACGCGGTAATAACTGCAAACACAGCTGCCAGGCCAGACAGCAACAAACTGTTGGCAATAAGTCCTAGATAAATTTCAGCTGCTCCAGCAGGCATCGTTTTAAATTCAGCAACAGCCCAGTATACCAGTTGGAACATGGGTATGCCAAAAGCTACCCCTACAACCAGTAAACTGAATGTGGTAGCGGCCCATTTATGCCACCCAAGCAATTCAGTGGCAGGGACTCCGGGTGTTTTGCCACCAGTCTGGTAATAACGGGATCGGCCTCTTAAAGTTAGTTCAAACAAGATAACGACCAGAGCGAAGAAAGCCAGCAGACCGGCCAGCTCGGTGGCAGCTCTTAGATCCATCAAACCGTACCAGATACGGATAACTCCTTCGGAAAGGGTGGGAAAATTGAAAAAGCGAACCGTTGCAAAATCAGCTAGTGCTTCCATTAACGCCAGCGCCAGTCCCCCAGCAATGGCAGGCCTAGCCAAAGGAAGGGCAATTCGGGCAAAGACAGCAAAGGAGCCATAGCCCATTACCCGGGCAGCCTCAAAAGCGGTGGATGACAAACCTTGGAACCCGGCTTTAGCCAGCATGTAAACATATGGATAGAGAGCCAAAGTCATTACCAAAATGGCTCCCCAACCGGAGCGAATCTCTGGAAACCAGTTTACCGGACCCATCAACTGGCGCAAAAATGTCTGCACCGGGCCGGCAAAATCAAAAGTTATCATATAGACAAATCCCATGATATAAGTGGGGACAGCCAAGGGCAGGACAAAGAGCCACTCAAAAATTGACCGCCCAGGGAACCGGTAGGCCACCACCAACCATGCCAAACCTGCACCTAACAAAAATGTGCCTATCCCAACTCCTATCAAAAGAACAACCGTATTGCGCAGCATTTCCGGCAGCAGAGTATTCCAAAGGTGGCGCCAAATTTCCCAAGTAGGTGACAGCAAAGATGAGGCCACTACTGCTACCGGTAAAATTATCAGGGCTGCAATTAAAAAGGGAAGGGCAGGGAGACTAGGTCCCCCTCGCCCAAAAATTTTAGCTTTATTTAATGACGTTGTAATTTTTAACATGGTGAAAAATAACCTCGTTTTAGAATTTTACTTGAAACCAGCTCGATCGATGAGCTTTACAGCATCGGCCTGAAGGCGCCCGAATTCGCTCTTAGCAACAGGATTTTCTCTAAACTTCCCGAAACCGGCGATAATACTATGAGGGGCAACAGCCGGATTTGCTGGAAACTCATGGTTTGAATCAGCAAACAATCTTTGGCCGCGAGGACTGCTTAACCACTCCAATAAGATAATGGCATTTTCCCTATTGGCAGCGTGGGCAGTAATACCAGCGCCGCTGATATTGGCATGGACACCTGCTTCATTGGGACCCTGGTCAGCCCAGATCACTTTAATTGGAAAAGCAGGATTGTTTTGCAGTAAACGGCCCAGGTAATAATGGTTGGTTATAGCTACATCGCCACCTCCGGCAGCAAGAGTTTCAAGAATGCGGGTATCGCTGTCAATTAACTGGGGTTTATTGGCCATCCAGCCATTTACAATTCGTTCCGCCCTGGCTTCACCGTAAGAAGCGATTAAATTAGCCACCAGAGACTGATTATACACATGGGTGCCAGGACGTAAAATCAGTCGTCCGTTCCATTTTGGATCAGCTAAATCTGCATAAGTACGGAGGGTGGCCAGTTCTGCCGGAGTTACCCTGGCTGGATGATACATAATGGTCCTTACCCTCTTAGTCAGGCCAAAATAGCGGTTTTGGGAATCCCGCAGTTCGGCAGGGATATTTCGATTGAGTACAGCGCTGGAAATTGGCTGCAGCAGGCCATCCTGGGCAGCCAGCCACAAGTTGCCAGCATCTACTGTCATATAGACATCAGCTGGGGTATTTTTGCCTTCAGCCTTAATTCTTTCTCTTAGAAGAGCATCGCCACCGGTAGTGAATCGCACAGTAATCCCAGTTTCTTTGGTGAATTCGGCAAAAACCGGTTCAACGCCATAATGGCGGCTGGTATAGATGTTGACTACTCCACCGGTTTTCTTGACGGCTGCAACAGGCTTTTCCCTGAGTGTAGCTGTTCTGGTAGCATTATTCCACAAAACCAATTGGTCAAGGTTCTCAGCGACAAAACGCAAAGGTACCAATAGCTGGTTATTATGTATAACAGGAGCTGCTGGCATATTTACCCGGGTGCCATTAAGGGTGGCATTTCTACTGCCTGCAGTAATGGTTATTTGGGTATCTCCTTTGGTAATGGTTAGTCTACGGGCCAAACTTTCATACTGTGATTGTCCACCAAGGTTTTCCACCAGGGCTTGATAAGGAACCAAAAGAGTATTGCTGACTATTCTGCCAGATACATTTAAAGACTTGCCTTGGTCACTGAAAACAATGTTAACGTTGGCAAATGTTTGACCATAGGCTACAGGTACAACTCCAAGAAACAATCCTAAAACAAAAATTATAGCTGTGACTTTACTAAAAAACTTGCGATTTTTAATACCAAATTTCAAAGTTATCCCGCCTTTCTAAATTTGAGGTAATCTGAGATAAGATAGTTTAATAAAACCATCTTAAATTAAACATAATACTTGTTTTTTCCTGGGTGCCTCCTTCCTCTACCAAATAGTTAATGGTTGTAATTTTTAATTATTGACTTAATTTTATTAAAAATGAAAATCATTGTCAATTACTTTTTAAGGATGAGCGGAAGATTTTTTTAACAAACTTAGATTATTTTCATAAAATAAAATTTGCAGGAATTCCAACAATGATAGAAATTAGCATAATGGAAATGCAGAGATGCAATTTTTTAGATATTCATAAGATGTTAATTAGATTTGGTTCTTACTGCCTATCCTATTTGATCATAGTATTTACTTTATTAATCCTCTGTCCCTTTGAGTAAACTGTTATAGCTCCATGGAAATCATTTCTGTAAACAGGTACACCTTCATCTGCAAAATACTCCAGAACATTCTTGCCGGGGTGTCCAAAGGAATTATTTGCTCCTACCTGGATTACAACGATTTCAGGGTTTACTTTTTTTAGATAATCTATATTAAAAGAGTATGAGCTGCCATGATGAGGAAATTTCAAGACATTAGCTTGTGTAGTGTATGGCAGCATGTGATTGATGGCCTCCATTTCAATGTCGCCAGTCAGTAAAAATGATATATGGTCGTAGATTAGTTCTGCAACAATAGAGTTGTTGTTTGCTCCTAGAGAGACTGGATAATCTGATGTTGGATGCAGTATATTTAAGTGGATGTTGGTTTCTAAAGCTATGCTTTGGCCTTCTCTAGCATAGGCATAGCTTAGGCCTCTTTCCTCAATGATCTCCATTAGGTATTCATAGTCCTCATCAAACCCCTTTGGGATAAGTGTTAAGTCAACAGGATACTGTCTTAAAACTGGATACAGGCCTGCAAGGTGATCTGTGTGTGGATGGGTATTGATAATTACATCCACTTTCTTTATGCCAAGATGTTTTAAAAAGGGTATGACCACCAGGTCTCCATAGTTATGGGTACCTCTAACTCCTCCCCCATCTATTAATGCTACCCTTCCATTAGGAGTTTTTATAAATATGCAGTCACCCTGTCCCACGTCTAAAAAAACTACTTCCAGGTATGATGGTGCAAATACTTGCAAGCTTAATAATACAAGTAAACATACCAGGACAAGGGCTATTATAGGTTTGTATTTTTTAAGGATAAAAAACCTTAAATGAGGATTGTAACGATGATAATAGGCTGCAAAAGCCAGGATAAAAGCAAGATAGTACAGGAACATGCTTGGGAGCTTGGGAGTTGCAACGGTAATACCCTCTCCTATTATTGGAAGCTTTGAAAACAGCTGCAAGAAGTGATTTGCATAAAATATTATTCCCCCAACTGAGGTTATTAGAAACTGGGAAAGCTGCACTGATATAAAGTCTAGGATAAAAGCGATAAAACCAAGAATCACAACACCTCCTGCCATTAAACCTGCAGGTAAGGCCATAACAATTCCCAGGGGTGAAAACACGTTGAAATAATAGGCAGTTAGGGGTAGGGTTCCCAACCATGCTGCAAGGGGTACGGCTATAAGATCACTGCCAAGATACTTATTTGCTTTTAAAATAGGAGTTAGAAAGATAATAAAGGCTGTTGCTGTAAAGGTAAATTGAAAGCCTGCATCAAAAATAAGTAAAGGGTTTAGCAGAAGTAAAACCAGGGCTGCCAGAAAAAGAGAGTTTGCTGTCTGTACATTATTCCAATTGTTCCTTCCCCAGAGATAAATCCCCAGCATGATGCTTGCACGCATTACTGGAGATGAAAAACCAGTGGCGGCACAATAAATCAGCAAGCATAATATTATAAAAATATTTATAACATTATTGGTATTAAAAAGAGATGTTAGTAATGCTCCTATACCAGCAGCTATACCTTTGCTGTTTGCAGATGGCGGCTGTGCTGTTACTGATGAAGAAGAGGGTTTTCTAAAAACTGAAGTTATACTAAGCAGCAGGAACATTACAAATCCAACATGCAGGCCAGATACTGCGAAGATGTGCATCACACCCAGTCCTTGATATACATGCCTATTTTCCGGTGTAAGCCCACTTTTTTCCCCTAGAATTATTGCTCGAAAAATACCCCCTTCATGGTCCTTTAAAGTATATGATAATCTGGAAAGTCTCTCTTTCATATCTAGACCAACCCTTAGCAAAGGATTGCCAGTCCTTTCCCCTACTTTCGTAACCTGGGGTTCCTGGACATTAATTATGGTAAATATATTTCTTCTCTCCAAATACTTTTGATAATCAAAGCCTCCTGGGTTTCTTTGGGAAGAAGGTTCTCTCAAAACTCCCCTGGCTTTTATTACTGTTCCATAAGAATAAGTAAAGGTAGGATTGTAAATGGAAAGCTGTATCCTTTCCTGTTTTTTACCAGAAACCCTGTCACCCCCAATATTAACCAGTGGGTTCTCCAGCCAATATACTGTTCTGTTAGGATAAACAGTATATCTTGAAACCATCCCTTCAACTTCAACAATGCTGCCAGTGTGTTCTATAAAGGGCGAATCATAAGTTGTTTTATGCATTGTAAGTAGAAAGCCTGGTATGAAAAAGGTTATTAAAACCAGCCCAAAGATTTTTCTCTTATTGAAGTTAGCAATAGCATAAATAAAGAAAGCAATTAGGATAAAAAGGAATAAAGGCACAACAGATGATAAGGACCCATGTGGGGAAACATGGGAAATAAAAGAGGAAATGCCAGCACTGATAGCAATGCCAAGAATATAAAAGATTAACATTCCAAGTACTATTTTAAAAGCCATAAGTAACCCCAGTAATGCTTTTATTTATCAATTTTATTAATTCGACACAACTCAATATTTTTCCTTTTATTCCCTAAATTTTCAACAGCTTAACATTTTTGAGATTTTGTTAAAAGAAAAAAGGAAAAAACACTAATATGTCAAATATTATTGAAATGTGCGCTTCATGTGCGCTCCAAACTTATTTGCCTAACAATTTATAGAATTAATATTTGACTGGGGGATTACTTAAAATGGATTTATCTTTTTCTGTTAACTTAATGGGCAATCTTGGGATTATGTTTGCCATGATAATTCTAGGATACATTGCTAAACCAAAAAGGGAGAGCTTAGAAGATATTGCAAAGCTGGTGGTAGACTATGGAATACCTGCTTTAATTTTTTCAGCTTTTGTTTTAGAGTTTAATAGTGATATGCTTCTGTCAATGTCAACAGTTTTGCTATTTGCAGTAGGGTCAGCTCTTGTGGGTTACGGCGTAAGCTTCCTGGTTATTAAGGCAGGAAAAATTGACAAGGAAATGAAGCCCGAGTTTTTGCTTGCATCAGTTTATGGCAATACAGGGTTTATTGGAATTCCTGTGTGCCTTGCTGTTTTTGGAAGAGAAGGTGCCCTTCTTGCTGCTGTATTTGATTTTGGCATGACCTTTGTAGTTTTCAGTCTGGGCCTGTTTGTACTGTTAGGCAGCAAGCGCGGCAGCATACATGAAGCCTTTAGGAACTTGATAAATCCCCCAATTATTGCATTTATTGTGGGTCTAATTTTTGCCTCGACAAATATACCCATACCATCTTTAGTAATGACGGGTATTAATATGTTAGGAGCAATGGCACCCCCCCTGGCAATGCTATTTGTAGGTGGAATGCTTTCTCAAGTGGGAAAGATGCAGTACCAGGTCAAGGCCATGACCAGCCTTGTGCTAACCCGGTTAATCTTAATTCCCCTGGTAATGGTTGTATTTATCAAGCTTTTCGGTGTTGCAGGTGTGGTGGCAGGAGTAATACTGTTGGAGACAGCTACTCCCACCATGGTAGCAGCGCCCCTTTTGTATCAGCGCTATATAGGCAATGCTGTATTTTCCACCTCGGCAGTATTTATAACAACCATGCTTTGTATTGTCACCATTCCATTGATAATGCTTTTGATCTAATGGACACTATGCTGCAGTCAACCACCATCTAGATTAAAAAACTTATTTTTCTGCCCTGAAAATATAAATTTTCATGTAAAAAAGGTTTCAAAGACCAGGCTGGTTGCCTAGAGAAACCTTTACTTTATGCATGTAGACTTATCTAACCATTATAGATAACCATTATAGAATTGAAATATTGCTAAAAATTTAGCCAGAAGAACCGTCCCCCTGGTTGCTAGCTGGAACGGACAGGGTTACATTAAAAGAAAAGGTGCTTCCTACTCCTAACTCGCTAGTATAGGTTATACTGCCACCCATCATTTCCACCAGTTTTTTTGATATGGCTAGACCCAATCCAGTACCTCCAAATCTTCTAGTGGAGGAACCATCAACCTGACTGAAGCTTTTGAAGAGGAGATGCTTCTTTTCCTCTGGAATCCCTATTCCTGTATCTGAAATATCAAATTTTAAACTAATACTGCTTTCCACAAGCTCCTCCACGCTGACCTTTATATATACCCTGCCTGCATCTGTAAATTTTATGGCGTTATCAATAAGATTATTTAATACTTGCTGCAGCCTTATTGGGTCACCTGTCACCATGACAGGTATCCTGGGGTCTACATAGCAATCCAGCTTTAAGCTTTTTTCCCTTGCCCTGGCGGAAAAAGTCTCAATTACCTGCCTGGTTAATCCTTTAACATCAAAATCTACACTTTCCAAATCAAGCTTGCCGGCTTCAATCTTGGAGAAATCCAAGATATCATTGACTATCCTCAAGAGAGCAACAGAGGCTTTTTTAACTATTGTAAGGCGTTCTCTTTGGTTAGGTTCTAATTCACCATCCAGGACCAAATCTGTCATGCCCATGATAGCATTCATGGGAGTACGAATCTCATGACTCATATTGGCTAGAAACTCACTTTTTGCACGGTTGGCAGTTTCAGCTGCTTCCTTGGCTTTTTTTAGTTCATTTTCAATTTCCTTTCGTTTAGTTATATCCCGAACAATACTTAATAGAATATGGTCATCCCCACAAATCATACTCTGGGAGCTGACTTCTACAGGAAAGGTAGTACCATCCTTGCGGCGGTGAACAGTTTCCATAAGAATTCCTCTTTCGGAAGCACCTTGCATTTGTGACCTTATAAAAGTATCATCGTCACAACGTAAGTCTTGGATTTTATGCTTTATAAGCTCTTCATACTCATAGCCATATGCCTCAACTGCTGCCTTATTAGCTTCTAAAATTTCCCCATTAGAGGCAATGAACAAAATAATGTCTCTAGCATTATTAGATAAGAGCTGATATCTTTTTAAAAGTTCTTCAGAATGTTTATGTTCTGTAATGTCTTCCTTAACTGCAACAAAATGAGTAATTTCTCCTTGAGAATTTGAGATAGATGATATAGAGGCATGTTCCCAGTAAAGCTCTCCGTCTTTTTTCTTATTAAGGAATTCACCCCTCCATTCCCTGCCAGCGGTTATTGTCTCCCATAGTTCCTGATAGTCCTCTTTTTTTGATCTGCCGGACTTAAGTATTCTTGGGTTTTCTCCAAGAACCTCTTCACTTTTATAACCAGTAATTTCAGTAAACTTTGAATTAACATATTCAATGCTTCCTTTAGAATCTGTGATAACAACAATGGCAGGACTGTGCTCCACAGCACTATTTAGTTTTTTGGCTAAAGCCTCTGCTTCCTTATGTTTGATAATTTCATTTGTCAATCTATCATTTGTTGCTTCTAGAGCATCCTTTGTCTGCTTCAGCTGGTAGAATAAAAGGTTATATGGGTTTTTAAGGTTAGTCTCTACTACTACTTTATAAATAAGATAAAAGGAAATAACCTTAAATACATGGCCGAAAACATTTGACAGTCCATAGACATCTACATAGAAAGTGAATGCAAGCTCAGAAATAATTGTAAAGATTAATGCAGCTATTAGCAGTGTTATAACTTTATGATGAAAACGCCCTCTATATTTATAAAGCAAATACGCTGTTAACAGCAGGATTGAGGATATAATATATTCACTATAAATTTTAAAGTCGGTTAGGCCCTCACCGGGAACAAAACATTCCGGAAATATACCCCAGTAAAACACACTTGATAAAAGGGCAACTGCCAATACAAAATGTCCCCCAACTATGACAGCTGGCCTTATGGTTTTAAAAAGCAATGCAATGGCAAGGAACAGGGATATACTTTCAACATATCTGGCTATAATCCACAGTTGGGTCGCTAGATTTGCAGTATCTCCCGGGAATACGCCCATTCCATTATATGCAAGGGTATGCAGCAAATCATAAAATCCTATAAAACCATAAGAAATTCCCAGAAACATAAAGTAGCTGTTCTGGGCAATGTTATAGGTATTTAAAGCTATTATAAAAATAGAAAAAGCCACAAGTATTGCAAACAATTCTATAATGGTATGAAATAAAATAAAGTTTAAGCTCATAAGTATAAAGGAAGTCACGGCAAGTAAAATGCTTATAAATACTATCTTTTTATAATTAATAATGTCAACCTGTTGTTTATCCTGCAAAGATTTCATATTTTAATGTCCTTTCATTAGCAGGTTGTTTAATTAGTAGGTTGTTATCAGGTTTTTAATACTTGCATACTTTTTTTCACCAATTCCTGATACCTGCTTTATCTCATCAATATTCTTAAAACCGCCGTTTTGCTCTCTATAGTCTATAATCCTTAATGCCAGGGCAGGACCTATTCCCGGCAGCTTCTCCAGCTCATTTTGTGAGGCTGTATTAATATTTATTAGTTGGCTGCTGCCAGAGTTGTTTCCTTGAACAGCTTTTTGCACATTTTGGCTGTTCTTGACAAGTGATGGAACATGGATCTTTTGTCCATCCCTTAACACTTCTGCCAGGTTCAATTTATCCAAATCCGCATCAGGAAGGGGAATGGCCTTTTTAACTGCGTCATCAACTCTTTTATCCCTGGAAAATTCATAAATACCAGGGTTTACAACCTGGCCCGAAACATGTACCACAACCTGCCCTGTGGCTGCCTCAGCTTCCATTTCAGCTTTTTCTTTAAAAACTACAGGTTCATTTGTATTGTTCATCCTTGCATAATATGCACCGGAGCTAAATATTACTGCAGCGGCTAGAATAACAAGTATTATATGTGGTTTTTGAAAATTCATCTGCTCACCTCTTTACAAAATACCTGGAATACCCTGTAAACAAAATACTACATTAATATACAAATATCCTTCTTTTTTACATAAAGAGGTGTCTTATCACAGGCAGGATGGACATGGGGCATAAATAAAAAACAGACCCAATGTTTGCTTGGATCTGCTTAAAAGGTCTGCTTTATTTCACAACTATATTAACCAGCTTTCCTTTTATATAGATAAATTTTACAAGATCCTTTCCATCCAGCTGTTTGCTTATCTTTTCATCATTAATAACTGCCTTTCTAACCTGTTCCTCACTTGTACCCACAGGAAGGGTAAGTTTGCCGCGGACCTTTCCATTAATCTGGATAACTATTGTAACCTCGTCCTGCACCAGGGCAGCAGGCTCATAACAAGGCCATTTCTGGGAATGAACACTTCCATGGTTGCCTAACACATGCCAGAGCTCTTCCGCAATGTGGGGTGCAAAGGGGGCAAGTAAAAGGGTCAGCTTGTTTAGAGATTCCTTAATTAAGGGTAAGTTTTGTTGTGTAAATGCCACATTATCCTTGTAATGATACAGGGAGTTAATCAACTCCATTATTGAGCTGATTGCTGTATTAAAGTTGAATCTCTCATTAATATCATCTGTAACCTTCTTAACGGAAACATTTAATGCATAGTATAAATCCTTGTCTGCTTTATTATCAATTATTGGAGGACCTGTTATTTCATCTAAATGATTGTGATAAGCATATACCAATCTCCAGACCCTGTTTAAGAAGCGGAAACAGCCCTCTACTCCCTGGTCACTCCATTCCAAATCCCTTTCAGGTGGTGCCGCAAAGAGGATAAACAGCCTTGCTGTGTCTGCTCCGTACCTGGAGATGATTTCCTCGGGACTGACAACATTACCCTTGGACTTGGACATTTTGCCTCCATCCTTAAGCACCATTCCCTGGGTAAGAAGATTTTGAAAAGGTTCCTCAACTGACACCAGGCCAAGATCATACATGACCTTTGTAAAAAAGCGGGCATACATTAAATGCAAGATAGCATGCTCAACACCACCTATGTATTGATCAACATTCATCCAATAGTCAACCTTTTCCCTCTCAAAGGCATATTCATCTGATTTTGGACTTGCATAGCGCAAAAAGTACCAGGATGAACAGACAAAGGTGTCCATTGTATCAGTTTCTCTTCTGGCTTCCTCACCACAAGTTGGGCAGGTGGTTTTCCAAAATGAAGGATCTTTTAGAGGTGATTCCCCTGATGGCTTAAATTCTACCTGCTCAGGCAATATTACAGGCAGCTGGTCATCAGGAACTGGAACTACACCACATTTATCACAGTAAACTATAGGTATGGCAGCACCCCAGTATCTCTGCCTGGAAATAAGCCAGTCCCTTAGCCTGTAATTAACCTGTTTTATACCATTATTGGTCTTTTCAAGATAATCACTTACCCTGGAAATACCTTCTTCAACACTCAAACCGTTAAACTCTCCTGAATTGACCATTTGCCCAGGTCCCGCATAGGCCTCTGACATGGTTTCTCCATCAAGGTTCTGGTCCCTGGGACTGATAACAACCCTGATTGGCAGGCTGTATTTTCTTGCAAAGTCGAAGTCCCTTTGATCATGGGCAGGTACTGCCATTATGGCACCTGTACCATAATCCATGAGAACATAATTTGCTATCCAGATGGGTATTTTCTCCCCATTCATGGGGTTAATGGCATAGGAACCAGTGAAAATACCCTCCTTTTCTCCTTCTTCGGAGGTTCTATCTTCTACTTTTAGCTTTGAAACTTTATTAACAAACTCCTTTACTTTCTCTTCCTTTTCTGTACCCCTTGTTAATTCCATTACAAGGGGATGCTCTGGAGCTAGAACCATATAAGTCGCTCCGAATAAGGTATCTGGCCGGGTAGTAAACACCTTCAGCTCATGACCCATTTCAGTGGTAAATTTTACTTCTGCTCCTTCACTTCTTCCGATCCAGTTTCTCTGCATGATTTTAACCTTATCGGGCCATCCAGGCAGCTTTTCTAAATCTTCCAGGAGTCTATCAGCATAGTCAGTGATTTTAAAGAACCACTGATCAAGATTTTTTTTGATGACTTGTGTCCCACAGCGCTCGCATCCCTCGTCTACAACCTGTTCATTTGCAAGTACTGTGCTGCAGCTTGGACACCAGTTTACCTGGGCATACTTTTTATAGGCCAACCCTTTATGAAAGAGCTGCAAAAATAACCACTGAGTCCATTTATAGTAGTTTGGATGGCATGTGGCAATTTCTCTCTCCCAATCATAGCTTATTCCCATTGATTTAAGCTGAGCTTTCATATTATCTATATTTTCCCAGGTCCATTTTGCAGGTGGTATACCATGTTTTATAGCTGCATTTTCAGCCGGCAATCCAAAGGCATCCCATCCCATTGGGTGAAGCACATTATATCCCTGCATGGTCTTAAAACGTGCAACAACATCACCAATTGAATAGTTTCTTACATGGCCCATATGTAAATTCCCTGATGGGTAAGGAAACATTTCCAAAACATAATATTTTTCCCTGGACTTGTCCTCATGAACTGCATATAGATTTGAATTATCCCATTTTTGCTGCCATTTAGGTTCTAAATCAGCAAAGTTGTACTTTTCTTGCATTAAATTCACCTCTTATACTGTTTAAAATAAAGAAAAAATCCCTATTACAAAGGGAAGCAGTGGTAACATTACTGGTAAAATTATAGATTACCTATATATAAAAGTCAACCAAGCTCCGACTTAACCTGCACAGCAGCGGCGTCACCCCACAAGGTTTCCAGATCATAGAAACGCCTCATGTCTTCCTGGAATATATGGACTACAACACTGCCATAATCCAATAAAATCCATGCAGCCTCTTTTAAACCTTCTCTATGCAAGATTTTCATACCGTTTTCTTTCATAACATCCTCAATATTATCTGCAATAGCCTGGGCCTGGGTTCTATTTGTAGCAGTACATATGACAAAATAGTCAGTTATGATTGTAACATCATCCATTTTTAGAATAACCACATCTCTTGCTTTTTTGTCTAGTGCAGCTTTTGCTGCTTCCCTTGCTATATTTAAAATATCCGACAAAAACTATCACTCCTGTCTATTTAAAAAATAATTTCTTGCCTCAACTGACAAGGGATGAATTATCATACCATTATCAATAAGGTATTTTAAAGTGCCGTTTAGGCAGTACAGCATGGCTTTGTCCAGGTCAACCCTTGCTGTTTCCAGCAATTCATCAGCCCCAGGAAGGTTCCTTCCAGGCTCAAGCATATCCGCAATATATAATATCTTGGCAAGATTACCCATCTGGGGAGCAGCCAGGGTATGCAGTTTAATAGCCTCCAGAATTGATTCATCTTTAATCCCAAGCTCATTTGCAGCAAGCCATGCGCCAACATGGGAATGAAGTAAAATGGGCATGTCAACATCTGTGGGATTATGATAAAGGTTATGTTCTTTGGCAAGGGATACTAATTCTGCCACTTCCATATCCCTTGCTATGTCATGTAACAAACCCGCTGTATAAGCCTTATGCCATTCTACATGGTGCTGTTCTGCCATATCCCTTGCAAGGTTGGCCACCCTCTGACTATGGGCTATTCTCTTGGAAGATAAATATTTTTTTAATATTTTTTCAAGTTTGACTGTTGGCAGCAATAAACTCTTTTCCTTCCTTATATAAATTGTTTGTAAATATGTATCGTTCCACAGATTCAGGAAGTAAATATTTTATGGGCTTGCCGCTAGCAACCCTTTGTCTAATGTCTGTAGAGGAAATTGATAATGCCGGCACCTCAAAGGTTAAGAATTTGTCCTTGGCAAGAGATGAAATCTGCTCTAGTTTATTATCAAGGACAGACAGGTCAAATCCTGGTCTTGTAGCTGCCACAAAGGTGCACATTTCTATCAGGGTTTTAATATTCTTCCAGGTTAAAATCTCTAAAACCGCATCTGCACCGGTTATAAAGTATATTTCCCATTCCTGGCCGTATTTCTCCTTGATCTGGGAAACTGTATCAATAGCATAAGAGTAGCCCTGTCTATCGATCTCAATTCGGCTTACCTCAAAAAATATATTAGTGGTGACAGCTAAAACAGTCATTAAATATCTGTGACGAGCTTCAGTTATTTTTTGCCCTATTTTATGGGGCGGATACCCTGATGGAACAAATACAACCTTGTCAAAATTAAATTGGGCCCTGGCAGTCTCTGCTGTAACCAGGTGTCCATAATGCACCGGATCAAAGGTCCCTCCCATAATGCCAAGCCGTTTGATTTTTTTTGCTGCCAGCAACATCGCCCCCTTAGAATGCCTCTAATTGTTCCACAGGTACAAACCTAAACTCATATTCTGTATATTCATTGTTTTTAAGAATAGCTAATTTTTTGCCCTTTCTGTTTCTAGTAAATGCAAAGATTTGGAAGGTTAGACTCCTTCCACAGCCCTTTACATGGACCCATTCACCTATTTGCATAATCATCACCTCTTATATTCAGCATATAAATTATGATGCAAAAGGTTCCTGGAATTTTTTGCTTCAGAAGTTTTACTTCGGAAGCTCTATAATGTCTTTTTTAGTAGATTTTCGGTAAAGAAGAAAGTTCCTGCCAACAATTTGAACTAATTGAGACTGAACCTGCTCTGCTATTTGTGGTGCAATTTCCTTTGGCCCATCTTCACTATTTGTCAAAACCCTAACCTTAATTAATTCCCTGGCTTCTAAAGCCTCATCTATCTGTGTTATGACATTTGCATTAACTCCACCCTTTCCTATCTGAACTATAGGATCTAATTCAGTGCCAAGGGCCCTTAAAAATCTCTTTTGTTTTCCTGTTAACATAAATTTATTTTCCACTCCTATTCAACAAACTCAAATTCCAAGTCACCAATTCTTACAGTGTCTCCATAATTAATACCCTTTTCCAGGAGCGCATTTTCAACGCCCATTACTTTTAAAATGCGTTGGAATCTCCTTACACCTTCTTCATTATTAAAATCTGTCATTGCAAAGTGCTTTTCCACCTCTTTACCCTTCACCACAAATATACCATCCTCCCGGTCAATGGTGAACCTCTCCTCAGGCTCACAAAAGATTTTAATTTCGTCCCCAGCATATAAAGGTTCAGGCTCAATCTCATCAATTAGCTGGGCTATCCTGCCAATTAGCGGTTTAAGGCCTGTCCCTGCTACTGCAGATATGGGAAAGATTTCATATTTTCCTTCCAACTCTTTGCTTAAAAGCTCCAGGTTCTTCTCAGCACCAGATACATCCATTTTATTGGCAGCTATTATCTGCTTTTTATCAGCTAGCTTGGGATTGTATAAAACTAGCTCCTTGTTTATAGTGTTGAAAGCTTCTATAATATTTTTATCCTCAACAGGGGTCAGATCCAACACATGCACAAATATCCTGGTCCTTTCAATGTGACGCAGGAATTCATGGCCCAAGCCTGCTCCCTGGTGGGCTCCTTCAATTAGACCAGGAATGTCAGCCACAACAAAGCTGCTGCCTTCATCCACCGAAACAACACCCAGATTGGGCTTAAGGGTTGTAAAGGGATAGTCTGCAATTTTGGGCTTGGCCGCCGATATTACAGATATTAAGGTGGATTTTCCAGCATTAGGCATTCCGATTAGTCCCACATCAGCCAGCAGCTTGAGTTCTAAAAACAGGGTAACCTCTTCACCAGGCTCACCCTTTTCTGCAACAACAGGCACTCTATTCTTTGCACTGGCAAAACGGGCATTTCCCCTTCCACCTCTGCCTCCCCTGGCAACAACTACACGCTGACCATCCTCTGTAACATCTGCAATTAATTCACCTGTATCAAAATTCTTCACTATAGTGCCTAGGGGGACACTTAGAATGGTATCCTCTGCATTTCTTCCATGCCTGTTTTTCCCTTGACCATGCTCACCCTTTTTTGCTTTTACATGGGGTTTATATTTGAAATCCACCAGGGTTCGCAGGCCCTTATCTCCAATTAAGATAACACTGCCACCATCTCCACCATCCCCGCCATTGGGGCCGCCCTCAGGCACATACTTTTCCCTTCTGAAGGCCACTATACCATTACCACCGTCTCCAGCTTTTACATAAATTTTTGCTTTATCATAAAACATTTATTGTCACCTGCACTTCTATATAGGCGTATTTACTCTATTTATAATATTTCTTATTATTAATTTTTCATCCGACAATACCAGCTCATAACCAGCTTTTGAAAATAAGATATTTAATTCATTTAAGTCCCCGGTTTTTATGTATGTTTTTATCTTAACAGCAGAAAAGACAAAGCTGCCATCATCATCCACCATAAAATCTATGTGCCGTTCTCCTGGAGGATATCTTAATTGGGAGGCAATTATTTCATCCCAGATCTTCTCAAGGAGCTCTGTTAATAATTCCTCGTCAACATGAATATTCTTCAAATCATTTTTACATGCTATTGACAGGGGAATGCCCAGCCTGAATACCTTGTCTGCTTGTGACATCAGTGATATTACAAGTTTGGGATATGCTATCCTTAAAATACTTCCCTTATGCTGCAGTTCATACATTGCCTGCTTTATGTGCTTTTGGGCTTCATTGCCCTTATTTAATTGAATATAACCAAGAATAACCTGGAGATAATTTACCATATCATGTTTTTGTAGTCTAAGCAATTTAATGGCTTCGTGCCTATACATGTCTTCTTTCAAGCAGCTCACTCCAAAAAAAGAATTTGTATCGTAGACTTCTGCAAATTAACATGAATTTCCTTTAAGTTTTATGAAAGTTATAATTTACTGATACGTGCAAAAAAGGCCCCTGAAAATAGTCCAGGGACCTTGTTAGTCTTATACAGCATGAATACTAACTTGTTTCTTATCCTTACCTTTTCGCTCAAACCTTACAACGCCATCAGCTAATGCGAACAAAGTATCATCTTTGCCTATTCCAACATTAGTTCCTGGATGGATTTTAGTTCCCCTTTGACGCACAATAATATTTCCGGCTAATACTACCTGACCATCGTGTCTTTTAACTCCAAGTCTTTTAGCTTCACTATCGCGACCGTTCTTTGAACTACCAACACCTTTTTTCTGTGCAAACAATTGAAGATCTATTTTAAGCATCATTTACACCTCCTTAAGAATTCTAACATGTGCTGCATAACCCTCTTCAATGGATTTAATGCCAAGATACATGGTTTTTAATATAATTTGTGCAGCTTTGTTTTCTTCTACTGTTAAATTATTTTGTAAAGTACATTTCAAATAGCCATCACTAATTGAATACTTAAAGCTGCCTTCCTGCAAATACTCACCTAATCCTATAACAGCAGTTTGTGCCAGTACTGAAATAGCCGAGCATACTATATCCTGACCCTTTTTCGCAAAACTACTGTGGCCTTCTATTTGAAAACCGCTAATTTCTTTATTGCCTCTATAAAAAAATCTTACTTCTACCATAGCACTATTATGCCTGGATCTTTTCAACCTTCAACAAAGTATATGGCTGACGATGGCCCTGCTTTTTCCTGTAGTTCTTTTTGGGCTTATATTTGAAAACAATTATTTTCTTGGCCTTGTCATGTCTCACTACGGAACATACAACCTTTGCGCCATCAACCCTGGGAGTTCCAAAATTAGAGCTGTCACCATTTACAACAGCTAAAACATCAGTAATCTCAAGGGTGCTGCCCTCCTGGGATTTCAAAAGCTCAACCTTAACTAGATCTCCTTCTTTAACCTTGTACTGCTTTCCACCAGTTTCAATAATTGCGTACATTTTTTAATTTCCTCCTCGTAAAGACTCGCTAAAAAGGGTGGGTAAGTGTACCCTTATACCTTTTTTATGCGGTTTTGAACGACACTTTTTTTATTACTAACAATCATGAATTATATCATAGGCTCTTACAAATGTCAAATAATCTCACCCCTGGCATAGGTTCTATACGCTTTAATTATTTTAACTGTAACCTCCTGACCAACAAAAGGGGAGCCATTTATTATACTTATTACATAACCATTCAACCTTGCTATTCCATCCTTCCCATCACCACTTTGAGGCTCTTCTACTTTGATATCAATTACATCTCCTTCTTTAACCGGCAGGTATGCCTCCATTTCCTTATCAGAGATGCTGCGCACTTCTACATGTTCTATATGGAAGCTTTCATCTCCCTTAACTACAATTGTTTTTCCTGTACTTTCTTCAAGTCTTTTTAAAGAAACTCCATTGCTCCCAATTATCTGTGAAGCCACTATTGGATTAGCCCTTATTAAAAGTGCAGCCTGTAATGTTCTTCCCGCCATGTTTCTAATTCTTTTCTTGGTTCTTAAAGCTATTGTCTCTATTGATAGAAGTTTGCCCTTGCCTTCACAGTATGGACAGTCATTTAGCATAAGACTTTCTAAGCCCATGCGGGCCTTTTTTCTAGTCATTTCCACAAGCCCCAGGCTGGTAATCCCCATAATATTTGTCTTTGTTTTGTCATTTTTTAATTCTCTTTCCAGAGAATCTATGACCAATTGCTTGTGTTCAGGTTTTTCCATATCAATAAAATCTATAATAATTATTCCACCAATATTTCTAAGCCTTAACTGTCTGGCAATTTCCGCAGTTGCCTGCAAATTGGTATTAAGAACGGTAGATTGAAGATCATCCTTGCCTATGTATTTTCCTGTATTAATATCAATTGCAGTTAATGCTTCTGTTTGATCTATTACTATATAGGCTCCTGATTTGAGCCAAACCCTTTTATTGAAGGCCTGGTCCAATTGACTTAGAATTGAATACCTTTCTAAAATATCTCCTTCTTCATAAACAACCCTATATTTATGCTGACAATCTAACAGGGTCATGGCTTCGAGAATTTGCTCCTTAACCTCAGGACAGTTTACAATTATCCTGGAAACCTTTTCATCAAGGAGATCTCGAACCATTCTCTGTGTCAGACCTAGATCCTTATATATAACCCTTGGAGCAGCCGTTCTTGTAAGTCTTTTTTCTATTTTACCCCATATCGCCTGTAAGTTTTGTAAATCCGCCTCAAGCTCTTTTTCTCCAGCACCTTCAGCAACGGTACGTACTATCATGCCCATGCTTTTTGACTTGACCCTGCTTGCTATTTTTTTAAGCCTATCCCTTTCTTCTTCACTCTCAATTCTTCTTGATACACCCACATACTCCACGTAGGGCATTAATACCGTATATCTGCCAGGTATAGTAATATTAGTTGTTACCCTGGCTCCTTTAGAGCCGACTGGCTCCTTGGACACCTGAACGAGGATTTGCTGACCTTCTCTTAATACATCGCAAATACTTATCTGCGGCCCCTTAAAGGAGTCATCCAGCATATTTTTGGATGGCACAGCATCCTCTACAAACAAAAATGCATTTCTTTCTAAACCAATGTCAACAAAAGCTGCCTGCATGCCTGGAAGTACATTTTTCACAACCCCTAGATAGATGTTCCCTACTATCCTTTTATTAAACTCTCTTTCTACATAAACCTCCATTAGTATCCCGTCTTCAACTATGGTAACTAAAATCTGTTCTTCCTGAACGTCTACCATTAATTCTTTTTGCAATTGAATTCACCCTTCCAGTATTCCCATTGGAGTACATAAAGAACCATTCTTTATTGCATACAGGTCTTCCCTTATAAGAGTGGGGGTGCCTTGTGTTTTAATCTTTGAAAATGTAATAATAGCATGGTAAACTTCCCCAGCCCTTACATTACCTTTGCTTCCTGAAGCTACAATATAATTAATAACCAAATTCATATCATTAAATTCAGCGCCCAGATGATAAATTCCTTCTTTTATGTTAATTTCCTTAGTTTTATCCTTAGATTTCCTGTTGACTAGAATCTCTGGCTGCCCAAGAAAATCTTCAATTAGTTGCTGCAACTCTCCAACTGTCAATTTCTTCTCAACTGGGCATATTGCTGTATATTCTGCCCTTTCTATTATGGCTGTCAATGATTTAACTTTATCCTTAATTTCTTTCACATCTAATATTTCTATGCCCTTTATCAGGTTATTGTTTACCTGATTCTTGAAAGCAATTAAATCCACCCTGGTACCTAGCTCTATGTCCAAATATTCACCTCGACTAGCTGTGCCTACTGAAAGGGCAGATGCATAGCTTATTTTCGGATGTGGATTAAAGCCCTCTGAAAATGCCAGGGGAATCCTTGCTCTTCGAAAGGCTCTCTCCATTGCCTTCATCAGCTCCAGATGGGACAAAAAGCGAGCACTTTCCATCTTTGAATATTTAACCCGTAACTTCATTATGCTCCCCCTTTATGTCAAGCTTAACATCAAATCTGGGGCAAACTCCACAACCACTGCAGGGTTCATAGCGGCAATCATAGCTCCTGGCCTCAACCATTGCCCTTTCATACTCTTTAAATAGAAAGCTTTTGGTAACCCCAACATCAATAATATCCCATGGGAAAATTTCATCTTTATCCCTTTTCCTATAAGCGTAAAATTCAGGGTCTATATTGCTTTCCTTAAAAGCTTCCATCCACTTTTGATAATTAAAAAATTCATCCCAGCTGTCAAATTTACAGCCCTTTTCCCAGGCAAGCTTGAGCACCCTGCATAATCTCCTGTCTCCCCTGGAAAAAACAGCCTCCAGAAAGCTAATATCAGGACTGTGATAATTATAGACTATCTTTCTATCTCTAAGTAATTCTTTTAAATGCTTTTGTTTTTGTTTTAGAACTTCTATTCTGTCCTGGGGCTCCCACTGAAAGGGAGTATGGGGTTTGGGAACAAAGGATGAAACACTTACTGTTATTTTCAGGGTTCCCCTGGAGTTTTGCCTCTTCTTAACTTCTCTGCCAATGCTTAGAACCTTATAAGCCAGCTCAGCTATACCCTTTAAATCATCCTCTCTTTCTGTTGGCAGACCAATCATGAAATAGAGCTTAACAGCATCCCAGCCTGCTTGAAAAGCTCCTGTAACAGACCTTTCCAGGTCTTCCTCGGTAACACCCTTATTAATCACATTTCTTAGTCTTTGGGTTCCCGCCTCAGGGGCAAAGGTTAAGCCCGTTTTGCGAACCTTTTGTATTTCCCTGGCCAGGTCAACTGAAAAAGCATCAACCCTTAAGGATGGCAGTGAGAGACTTACCCTGTCACCTTCATATTGGTTAAGCAGCCCCCGGGTCACCTGTTCAATACACGAATAATCTGCAGAGCTTAAAGATGTAAGAGAAATTTCCTCATAGCCGGTATTTTCAATGGACAGCTGGGCATGTTTCTGCAGGGTTTGAGGAGACTTTTCCCTAACAGGCCTGTAGACAATGCCCGCCTGACAAAATCTACATCCCCTGGTACAGCCCCTTGCAACCTCCAGCATCACCCTATCATGCACAGCTTCTACAAAGGGAACCACAGGGTTGGTTGGAAAGTAAGCGCTATCTAAATCCTTTACTATTCTCCTTTTGACAGCACCCATTCCAGTGGCATCCACGATAGCTTCTATGGTTCCTTCCTCACTATACTTAAATTCATATAGATGAGGAACATATACTCCAGGAACACTGGCAATTTCTCTCAGGAAATCATCCCTTTTCATTCCATCCTGGAGATATTTGTCCTTAACCTGGGCAAGGACCTCAAGGAGTAGTTCTTCTGAATCCCCTAATAAAAAAAAGTCTATAAAGTCTGCCAGGGGCTCCGGATTAAAGGCACATGGACCTCCTGCAATTACAAGGGGATAGGTTTCATCTCTTTCAGTCTGCAATAGGGGAATCCCTGCCATATCAAGCATGTTTAATATATTTGTATAGCTCATTTCGTATTGCAGAGTAAAACCTATCACATGAAAATCTCTTAATGGTTTTGAAGATTCCAGACTAAAAAGGGGCAGCCCTCTTTTTCTCAGCTCACTTTCCATGTCCACCCAGGGCGCAAAGCACCTTTCCATTAAATAATCATCTTTTTCATTTACTAAACCATATAATATTCTTAAACCCAGATGAGACATGGCAACCTCATAAACATCCGGGAAGCAAAAAGCCATCTTAACCCGTGCCTGGTCCCAATCCTTATGTACAGAATTATATTCATTGCCTAAATACCTGGCAGGCTTTTCAACCAAAGGCAGCACTTCAGATTCCAAAATATTCTTCACGAAAGCCAATCCTCCTAACTTATGTTATAACTCTATTATTATATAATACAATAAAAAATAACCTCTCAGTAGTAGTCTACCAAAAGGCTATTCGCCACACTATAAATATTTCCTTTAATAAATGTTATTGTGGTGAAAATTTATACTTCTAACAATGAAAAATAAGACAGAAAACCGTCAGAGTGTCTTGTTTAGATATCCCTCATTAGGATTTGATCACCCTTTTTAAAGTATTCCTCTATCAGCTTTTCTTCTGAAACAGTTTTTATTTGTACTCCTGATTGGTTGAAAACATGAAAAACATTATACGAATTCGGATGGAGATGGGGCAATAACTCTCCAATGGGTGTGCTTTCTCTTACATAATATGGCCTTAATTGTTGGATGTTTTCCCTTGAAATGATTTCCCTCTTTTTCAGGAGATACCTGATGAAATGAAAAGAGGCAGTCTTATCCTGCTCACCTGCTGAATAAAACAAGAAGCAGGCCATGGTAACAGCATTAAGGTCCCATAGTCTTAAATATAAGCCGCTAACAGTTACTAATAGTATAAGCACAGCCATTAATTTTCCCTGGTAAGCTGCTTTTCTGGTAGCAGCAAATACACCCACTGATTTGGCATGCCAGGCTCTATATATTCTGCCTCCATCAAGGGGCAAAACTGGTATAAGGTTAAATAAGCCCATTATAATATTTAGTCTTATAAAAAATGGCAGCCAGTAATCTGTATTATAATAATACTGGGCTGCCAAACCTAGACCAGCCATAAAAAAGTTAGTTAGGGGACCTGCTAAAGCTATGCGTATCTCTTCATTGGAATCCACTTCTAGAAAATCCAGCTTCGCCACTCCACCAAAGGGAAACAGCTCTATTTCTTTAATGTTTACCTTATGACCCCTTGCAACTATTGTATGGGCCAGTTCATGGATCAAAACCACCAGAAAGATAATTAGTGCCTGGGGAAGTACCTTTGCAAAGCCATAAAACACCATCATAAGCAAAAACAGCTTATCTACCTTGACATCTATTCCTTGATATTGAAATAGTTTCACTTATAACAGCTCCTAGGGTGATTCATTTAAGAAATTTAGATATTTCAGGGGATCTACCGGTTGTTGCCCCTCCCTGATTTCAAAATGGAGCTGCCCCATTCCAGAAATGCTTTTTCCTACCTTGGCAATAATTTGGCCTTGGGTTATTACGTCGCCTTCTTTAACAAGGACCTCACTACAGTTGGCATAAACTGTAGTAAGTCCACCTCTATGCTCTACCATAACTAGTCTGCCAAGGCTGTCATTTACCTCAACCTTGACAACCTGACCGTCAAGTGCTGCTCTAATTGGTGTGCCTATTTCTGTTTCTATATCAATTCCCGAATGAAAGAGCTTTTGGCTGCCGCCAGCAGCCTCTATCCATCCAAATTCTCTAACAATTGTACCTGACACAGGCAGGGTTAAATATAATGTATCATCTCTGGGGGCTACCACCTGGAAGGCACCCCTGTTTATACTGTCCATCCACAGGCCTGTAGCAACCATTGTTTCAATGGCAGGAGCCCAATCACCCTCCTGGGATGTCAAATAATATGCAACCTGCCTATGAAATTTTTTTGAAAAAGTTCCGTCAAAGCTTAAGATTCCCACACAAATAATGAATATTACTATAGCTGTCAGGAGCTGTTTTACTATGCCCCTTGCAAAAAATCTATTAGTATCATTTCGTTTAAAACCCCAATTATCCATTTAGCATATTCCCTCCTCGGACAGGCAAGTTCAATAGTAAATATATTCATGTTTTAAAGGAATATGCTTCCATTAAAGAAAAAAATGCAACCATTAATGATTGCATTAAGCAAAGTGATTGTATCCCTTTGTAAGTAACTCCTGGCATTGACCATTGTTATGTCTTAATTTAATTCCATATTCCACTGGTTTGATCTCACCAATGAGATGCACTTCTCTGGAAAATTCCTGGGCAAAGCCTTTCATCAATTGTTTGACCCGTTTTCCCTTACATGTAAATACTAATTGATAATCCTCTCCTCCTGATAATGCTAGATTAATAGGAGGAATTGCAAATTCCTCTGCAGCTTCCAATAGAAGGCTGCTGTAGGGGATGCTTTCTTCCCAGAGTTCAATACCTACCCTGCTTGCATCTGAGATCTCCCTGATTTCTGAAGCTAATCCATCACTAATATCATTCATGGATGTTACAAAGCCTGTCTTTGCTAGAAACTGGCCTTCAAGAACCTGGGGCATTGGGTTTAGATGTTTTTCCACCAGTTTGCTCCAGTAAGGATCCTTTTCCAAACCCCTTTTTATTATTTCTAGACCACCCCCTGAATCACCCAGAGGCCCAGTTACCAGGATAGCATCTCCAATACAAGCCCCTGCTCTTTTTATGATATTTTCTGGTTTAACCTCTCCCAGGGCTGTTATATTTATAGAGACAACCGGTGAGGAAACCATGTCCCCACCCATAATATTGACCTTATATAAGCTGCACATTTCCTTGATGCCAACATATAGATCCTCTACCCAGTTCACAGCAGTATCCCTGGGTAGAGCCAGTGTTATAAGTATAGAAGTTGGTCTTCCTCCCATGGCAGCAATGTCACTTAAATTAACTGCAACAGCCTTTCTTCCCAACTGCCCGGGAGATATTTTATCAAGGAGAAAATGAACACCATCCACAAGGGCATCACATGTGGATAAAAGTAAATGTCCTGGATTAACCTTTTCTGCAGCTGTATCATCACCTATTCCCACAATAACACGCTGGCTGTCATAAATGGTGTCCCCGGCAATTTTCTCTATTAACTTAAATTCCCCATACTCAGAAATTTTCATTTTAGCTACACTACCATTTCTATTTTCATTCTCTTTTCAACTTGCTCATAATCCAGATTATACATGCTGTCAAACAGGGCAATCTTATAGCTTCCAGGACCTTTAACTCCCTCTGTTTGAGCTGCAATTTCACCAGCTATTCCAAATGTCACAAGAGCTGCTGTTGAGGATTTCAGCTTGTCCTCATGAACAGCGGCAAAGCAGCCCAAAACAGAAGCTGCCATACAGCCTGTTCCTACCACCCGGCTCATTAATTCATGGCCATTGGCAACCCAGATAATTCTTTCGCCATCAGTTACAATATCTCTTGCTCCAGACGCTACTACTATACATTGATATTTTTTTGCAAGACTGCAAGCAGCATCCTCCATATCATCATAATCCCCAATTGATTCTACACCCCTGATTTGTCCGCCCTGACCTGCCAGGATATTTATTTCCGCCTTGTTGCCCTTAATAATGTCTATTCTAACTTCTTTTAGTATTTCCAATGCACTTTCAGTTCTAAGGGTAGTGGCCCCTACTCCCACAGGATCGAGTATTACAGGTACACCTGCTTCATTGGCAGCCTTTCCTGCTTTTATCATGGCCTTAATCTGGTCCTTATTTAATGTGCCAATATTTAGCACCAGGGCTCCAGCAACCTTAACCATTTCATGAACCTCATCAATGGAATAGGCCATTACAGGCAGGCCACCTGTATTTAGGGTAATGTTTGCACAGTCATTTACAGTTACATCATTAGTAATGTGATGTACCAGGGGTTTCTTTTCCCTTACCAGCTTTAACAGATCCTTTGTCATTTGTTCAACTCACCCTTCCCAGATATTATTTGTCTTTTTAATTCTCTAACACTTGCTTGTATGTCTTCTGCCTGGGTAATTGCAGATATGACTGATAAGCAATCTGCACCATTTAGAATAACCTCTGTGGCATTTCCTTGGTTAATTCCCCCAACAGCTACAATGGGGATGGTTGAATTGCTGCGAATCTTCTTAAGATTTTCAAGACCCAGGCAAGGTCCTGCATTATTTTTTGAGTTTGTGGCATATACAGGTCCTACTCCTATATAATCTGCTCCCTCTCTCTCTGCCTTTACTGCCTGTTCCACTGTATCAACAGATATTCCTATAATCATTTTCTCACCCACAAGGGAGCGGGCATAATTATACGGAATATCACCTTGACCCAGATGAACCCCATCAGCATCAGTTAGTAGTGCAATATCAACCCTATCATTTACAATATACTTTACACCAGCTTCTTTTGTTATCTCACGTATTTTTCGTCCGAGTTCCAATAATTCCTTACCTTCCATGGTCTTTTCCCTGAGCTGAACAACATCTACTCCAGCAGCTACAGCTTCCTTAACAACTTCGAGAGTTGATCTGCCCCCGGATAATTCTTGAGAAGTAATTAGATACACATGCCAGTTTCTCAAATCTTTCCCTCCCTGCAGAACGTATTAAGCATCCAAAAATGATTTACAGGGCCACTTCCCTTTCCTATGGCTAAAGAATTAGCTAGGCCCTTTGTAATATATTGTTTTACTCTGCCAACTGCATCTATCATTGTAATTTCCTGGGCAATACAAGCGGCCAGGGCAGCAGAGTAAGTGCAGCCTGTACCATGGGTATTATTAGTATTTACCCTTTCGCCTGGAAAATAAAAGGTTTCTTTTCCATCATAAAGAATATCCATGGCATCTTCTCTTCTATGGCCCCCTTTAACTATTACATATTTAGGGCCCATTTTTGCTATTTGTTTTGCTGCAGCCTCCATATCATGTATAGTATCAATGGTAAGCCCGGATAAAACTTCAGCCTCTTTTATATTAGGTGTAACTACCTCTGCCAGGGGCATTAGTTCTTGGATTAATGTATCAACGGCATCATTTTCCAGCAAAATATCGCCACTTGTTGCTACCATAACAGGGTCAACAACCAGCTTATCCATTTTATATTCCTTAACCTTTTTGCTCACAAGGAGTATTATTTCCCTTGTGGCAAGCATTCCTGTTTTCACTGCATCTGCAGATATATCCTCCATAACCGCATCTATTTGGGCTTCTATCATTTCCAAAGGCAAATTGTAAACACCCTTTACACCCAGGGTGTTTTGTGCTGTGATGGATGTAATGGCCGTAGTACCATACGCACCTATGGCAGCAATAGCTTTCAAATCGGCCTGTATCCCTGCCCCTGCTCCGGAATCTGAACCTGCAATTGTCAATACTTTTTTCATTACCATACCTACTTTACCTCCATTTCAAATTAAATAAAAAACAAAAACACCACAGGTCCCATACTGTGGTGCCAAACTCTCTATAGCACCACTTTCCTACGCTGGTATTACCCAGTTCAGGTACAAAGGGTCAAAAACCTAAGTTTTTGTCTCAGCCTCTTGGCTCCCCTAGTGGAAAAGATTCAGTTTTATTAAAAAATAATCTTTTTTCGCCGTATATTAACGTTTAGAATTATTCCCAGGGCAATCAGGTTGGCCAGCATTGAGCTGCCGCCATAGCTAAACAGGGGCAAGGGCAATCCTGTTATAGGCATAATGCCTATTGCCATGCCTACATTTACAAGAATATGAAACACCAACATGGATGTTACACCTGCTACCATTAACACCCCAAACATATCCTTGGCATGGGCCATAATATCGATGCTTCTATAGATTAAGAAAAAATATAAGGCCAATATTATTACCGCTCCTATAAAGCCAAGCTCCTCCCCAACTACTGAAAAAATAAAATCTGTATGATGCTCTGGCAGAAAATTTAACTGTACCTGGGAACCCTGGAACAATCCCTTACCAGTTAGTCCACCGGATCCCACAGCCACCTGAGATTGAATAAGCTGGTAGCCTGCACCCCTGCCTCCCATACCATCCTCGTAGGGGTTTAAAAATACTATTAGCCGCATAAGCTGGTAATCCTTTAAAGGCAGCCATATTCCCCATTTTAGGTGTGCATGTATAAGCCCTATACCACTTGCTACACCTGCTGTGACCAAGCCAAATAGAAGCCTTGGATTTGCACCGGCTATAAACATCATACCAATAAGGATGGCAATGAAGACAAGAGATGTTCCTAAATCAGGCTGCCTTAGCACCAGCAGCATTGGTATGCCAACAAAAATAAAACAGGGTAGGAACTGTTTAAAGGTTTCCAGCTTGCCCTGCCTTTTGGCAAGGAAATCAGCAAAGGTAATGATGACTAGTATTTTGGCAAATTCTGATGCCTGAAATACAAAGGGTCCAATATTAATCCATCTTTGAGCACCCTTTGCTGTATGTCCTAGAGGGCTTAAAACTAAAAGCAGAATAATTATATTTAAGACATATAAATATTTTGAGTACTTTTGCAGCTGTTTGTAGTCAATGGATAAAACAAAGATCATTGCTATGATGCCAATAAATATCCAGCTTAATTGTTTCTTTGCATAGTAGGTTGAATCACTTGTGATTGTTGCTGATGCACTTGGCATTACAGCAATGCTTAGCCCAAGAATAGCCAACAGGGTCAAAACAAAAAGGTAATCTATATTTTTCAGCATCTTTTTTTCAGGTAGCTTCATGGTCCATACCCCCATCCATGTAATTATACCACATGGAAAGGAACATTTAGTATTAGAAAAATTGGAATTAAAAATCCCTGCACTGTACAGGGACTTAAGTGTGTTTTTAATATGTATTACATTTGTCTAACCTTTAGTATTGGAATATTTGCAACTAAGGCTACAGATTCATCACTATCACTCAGACTAACATCAAGATTATTTTCATCTATCTCCATATATTTTGAAATGCATTGTATTAAATCCCCTTTAAGAGCCTCAATTACATGGGGTGGAATGCTTGTCCTGTCATGGAGCAATACCAAGCGTAGCCTTTCCTTTGCAATTGTTTTGCTTGAGGGTGAACCAACCCCCAATATCCGCTGTAATAACTGTAGCATAACCTACGCCCCCTTTATGTTCTTTAAAATCCTATAAGTTTACGAAGTTTCTTCATTATCCCTACATTAGCATCTAACTGCATAAGGGGAACATTTTCGCCAGTTATTCTTAAAGAAATATTTCTATAGGCTTGTCCAGCCATTGAATCCTTGTCCAAAACAGCAGGCTCACCCTTATTGGTTGAAACAACTATAAATTCATCTTCTGGCACAACACCTAAAAGCTCAATTGCCAGAATTTCAATCATATCATCAATATCCATCATGTCGCCCTTTTTCACCATGTGGGGGCGGATTCTGTTAATGATTAGCTTGGGATTTTTCAAATCATTAGCTTCTAATAAGCCAACTATCCTGTCAGCATCTCTTACAGCCGACACCTCGGGAGTTGTAACTACAATAGCCTTATCAGCACCTGCTATAGCGTTTTTAAACCCACCCTCTATTCCCGCTGGGCAGTCAACTAAAACATAGTCATATTCTTCCTTGAGGTCTTTACACAGCTTTTGCATTTGCTCTTGATTTACTGAGGTTTTATCCCTGGTCTGGGAAGCAGGCAATAAGAATAAATCCTCAAAGCGCTTGTCCTTGATTAAGGCTTGTTTTAATCTGCAGTGCCCATGAACAACATCAACAATATCATAAACAATTCTATTTTCCAATCCCATAACAACATCAAGGTTACGCAATCCAATATCTGTATCAACCATAACAACCTTGTAACCTAAAGATGCTAACCCAGTCCCAATATTGGCTGTTGTAGTAGTCTTGCCCACTCCTCCTTTGCCAGATGTAATAACTATTACTTCTCCCATATTATTTCCCCCTTAAGTTAGTAGTTTAAGTTAACAAAAATTCAGGTAACGTTCACCCAGTGATTGCAGCTTTTCTATAACCACTACTCCATTTTTGATCCTGGCTACCTCAGGTTGCTGGGGCTGCCACTTTTCTCCATCTGGTGCCCGAGTAATATGATTGGCTATCCTAAGCTGGGTAGGTTCTAGCCTAAAAGCAGCTACAACTGCTAATTGGTTACCAAGGGCACCTGCATGTGCAATTCCCCTTAAACAGCCCAGTACCATAATATTACCACCGGCAATAATTTCAGCTCCAGGATTAACATCTCCCAGTATGACAATATGTCCTGAATACTGAACTGTTTGTCCAGAACGAATAGTTCTTTGCACCAAAATTGTTTCATTGTCTGGAATATTACAATTACTTGTTATTTTTGCCAGCTCTGTCATCTCCTGTTTTACATAATCTGCTTTTTTATCTGACATAATATTCACCAGCTCCTCCAGCAAAAGGCAAAATGCAAAACTAAATGCTCCTTTCTTGCTTTATGCTTCTACGCTCCATGAATGGACTAAATTAACTTTCTACGAATAAACACCAATTCCTGCAAATTGAGAAAAAAACAAGGAACAAAATTCCTTGTTTTTACATCAATTTATGACAGCATGGAGAAACCTCCTGGTTATTCTACTAAATTCATTAACATTTCTTCATCCAATTCAGTTTTATTCAGTCCAAAATATTCCTCAAATACGGCTTTTGCAACATATCCTGCACTACCACCACCAGTTCGGCCATATTCAATTAACCCTGCAAAGGCTATTTGAGGATCATCAACTGGAGCAAAGGCTACAAAAACTCCATGGAAATCCTTCCTTTTATCATCTCCCACTCTACCAGTCTGTGCAGTTCCTGTTTTTGCTGCAACAGTGACATGGGGTGGAAACTCTCTAAACAAATAATAAGCTGTTCCTCCAGGCCTGGCAACATCATGCATACCCTCTATGACCTCTTCTATGGTTCTTGCGGAAACTTCAGCTACACCAGCTATTTCTGGCTCATAATCCACCACAACATCACCCTGTGGAGATAAAATCTTATCTATAAGGTAGGGAACATATCTGGTACCCCTATTGGCAATGGCTGCTGTATAATTTGCAAGCTGTAGTACAGTAAGGTTTACTGAACCCTGGCCTATTGATGTATTATAGGTATCAAAGGGATGCCAGTTAGTTTCAAAGTTATATTCAATCCTATATTGTGCCTCTAGATTTGCAAGCTCTCTATCCTTTTGTCTATCAAGCTCTTGAAACTCTTCAAAGGTCTTGGCCTCTCCCCTTAAGGTTTGATATTTTTTTTCTATATTATCTCTTCTATTTTCAAACTTTCTTTTAACCAATATATCACTTATGGCTTTCTTCCATTCAGGAGAAGGCAAGATTCCTGCCTCCTCACCAAGTATATCTGGAGAGCCTGTTTTCATACCCAGGCCAAACTGCTGGCCTATGCTGACAATACTATCAATTCCCGTAAGGTGGGCCGCGTTTTGTACATAGGTGTTGCAGGATACGGCTAATGCCCTATGATAATCTACCCTGCCATGAACTCCCCAGCACTTGATGAAGGGAGGCCTCCAGTACGCACCACTGCACACAACGGCATCACTTAGGTTAACAGCTTTGTCTTCCAGGGCCGCCAAAAGGGTAATCATCTTAAATGTCGAACCGGGAGGATAGGTACCACGAACAGCCCTGTTAAACTCCGGCTTGATTGCGGGATCATTGTAATAATCTCTTTTTTCATTAAAGCTGCCGTCAACAAAATCATTTGGGTTCATATCTGGTTTACTGGCAATGGCCAAGATGGCACCTGTTTTAATATCTATAGCCACGGCACCACCTGCACCGGCTTTGGGATTCTCTTTTTTCACCCTTTCAATAACCTCATCCATGGCAGTTTCCATTACCTTTTGCAATTCAATATCAAGGGTAAGAAGAACATTATTTCCTGGTGTTGATGGAATATTAACAAGCTCTCTAATGGGTCTATTGCCGGCATTAACTTCTACTTGTTGTACACCTTTTTTGCCCCTTAATCCTACAGGAGTCCCATTAATTTCCCTTAATTCCGCCACCCTCTCTATCCCTGTCTTACCGATTCTATCGTTCAAACTATAATGATGCTCTTGAAATATTTCTAACTCCCTTTGACTAATTTGTCCTACATACCCCAAGATATGCCCGGCAATACTATCAAAGGGATAATATCTCTGGGGCACTTCCTCAATTACAACTCCTGGCAGGTCACCCCTTCTCTCTTCTAATCGTGTAATGGTTTCAATCCCTTGTTCATCCCACTGTAAGGTAACTATTTCTAAAGGCTCAAATTTTCTTGTGTGGCCTTTTAATTTTTCATTAATAATCTCTTCGTCTATATTAGGGTCGTCTAGAATTTCAACCAGGTTTTCAATCACCTTCTGCAGCTTATTCCTATCAGTCAAGTGAGAAATAGATATGGTAAAGACTGGCATGCTGGTGGCTAAAACTTTACCATCAGTACTAATTATATCTCCCCGTCTTGCTTCCTTGGAAATGATTCTAATACGATTTTCTTCAGATTGTGTTCTGAACTCATGGGCATTTATTACCTGCAGCTGGAAAAGTCGTGCAATGAGAATCACAAATATTAGAACGGTTATATATATATATACAGTTAATTTTTTTTGTAGTATTTTACGAGAAAGGGTCATGGCCCTTACCTCCTCAATTTTTTAACAAATCTTTCCATGCTAATCTTATAGTATCTCCCATATAAAAAGGGAGCTAAACAAGCATTATATATGGATTGCAGAATTATAATTCTTAAATAGGCTTCATATTCAAAAGTTGAATACAATCCAACTACAAGGCCAATTATATAGGCAAATGCTCCATATACGAAGGTTCCCAGCAGCAGGACTACAACGGGCACCAGGATATGGTCCTTGAAAAGCTTTGGTTCCAAATATCCAATTAATAATCCCATTAGCCCCTTGGTTATAGCATTAAAGCCTATGAATCTGCCAACAACCAGATCTTCCACTAAACCATAAATAAAACCTAGAATCCCTGCCTTCTTTCCGTAAAGGAGTCCATATAAAACTACAATAATCAACAGCAAATCAGGCTTTACTCCAGCTACTGTTAGATAGTTAAATGCAGTTGCCTGCAGCACCAGGCTTAAAACCAGCAAAAATCCCATCCAAAATCCATGCTTCAATGATCTTCACCCTCTCCCAATTCTTCATCATCTGGGAGCTCCTTAACCTCCGTAATAACCATTACTTCTTCTAATTTATTAAATTCCACATAGGGAATTACCATTGCTTGTTTAACAAGACCTGTAGGTGCCATTTTTACTTCAGCAACATAACCGATTTTCAATCCCTTTGGGAAAATTTCTCCTAAGCCGGACGTTATGATAACATCACCCACGTCCACAGGGGCATCATGGGTCATATGAATCATCTGCAACGGATAATCTCCAGTAGTAGTGGATTCAACCACTCCAAGAGTTCTGCTTCTTTGAACCATTGAGCCAACAGCACTTTCTCTATCTGATAAAAGCATTATCTCAGCAGTGTTTCTTGAAGTGGCAACTACTCTACCCACCAGGCCCTGATGATTAATAACCGCCATGTTAACTCTAATACCATGATTTGTGCCCTTATTTATAATAATTGTATCAAACCAATTGCCTAGATTTCTGCCTATCACCTTTGCAGCAACCAGATTTAGTTGATCTCCATGGGTCTCTTTAAAACCTAAAAGATTAGAAAGCCGTTGATTTTCCAAACGGTATTCTTCCATTGTGCTGTTTTGCAAGGATAAATGCCTAACCTGCTCTTTTAAATATCTATTTTCTTCCAAAAGTTCATTGTATAGGGTTATACTATTGCTTACATTCACTATTGTACTAGAAACCTGCATAACCCCGCTATACAGCGGGGCTATAAAATCACGAAGAATAATTTCTAGTTGGGTCAACTGTGTCCTGTTGGTTGTTGCAGTAAATCTAATACCAGCAAGGAGTATAACTACAAGCATAACGCCTGCAATTATACTTTTTTTTCTGGAAATCTTACGCGCCATTTACACACACCTACATCTCTAACCCAGTTTTTTATTAGGTATTAATACTCTCTTAAGCATCTCAATATTCTCTAATACCTTTCCAGTTCCATTGGCAACAGCCGATAATGGTTCTTCAGCCAGGTGAACAGGCATACCTGTTTCACGGCTGACTAGTGCGTCTAGTCCCCATAAGAGAGAACCGCCCCCAGCCATGACTATACCTCTATCCATAATATCTGCCGCAAGCTCTGGCGGGGTTTTTTCCAGGCATACCTTAATAGCCTCAATAATGGCTGTTACAGGTTCATTTAATGCATCCTTAATTTCTTTTGCTGTTATATCAATAGTCTTTGGGAGGCCTGCCACTAAATCCCTACCCCTTACGGGAACTACCATGTTAGCCCTTCCCTCACCGTCATGTGGTGGGAAATATGCTGCTCCTACTTGTATCTTTAATTCTTCTGCTGTTCTTTCACCAATCATGAGGTTATAGTTTCTTTTAATATGCTGAACAATTGCATCATCCATTTCGTCTCCACCAATACGAATGGACCTGGATGTAACTATACCACCTAACGAAATAATAGCTACCTCCGTAGTACCTCCACCAATATCAACAACCATATTGCCGGTAGGCTCATGAACCGGAAGCCCGGCTCCAATGGCTGCAGCCATTGGTTCTTCTATTAAATAAACCTCTTTGGCTCCTGCCTGCATTGCAGCTTCTCTCACTGCCCTTTCTTCAACAGCAGTAATACCTGAAGGAATACAAACCACCACTCTGGGTCTTACAATGGTGCTTCTGCCCTTTCTGTTTAATGCCTTGTTGATAAAATATCGAAGCATGGCTGATGTTATGTCAAAATCAGCAATAACGCCATCCTTCATGGGTCTAATGGCAACAATGTTACCTGGTGTTCTACCAATCATTTTCTTGGCTTCTTCTCCAACTGCCAAAACTGCTCCTGTCTCTCTTTGAATAGCTACAACAGAAGGCTCTGTGCATATAATACCTTTTCCACGTAAATGAACAAGCGTATTGGCTGTACCCAAGTCTATTCCTAGATCTTTTGCAAAAAACATGTATATTTACTCCTCTCCAAGTTAGGCTGCTCTAGATTATTTGCTACAGACAATTATAGTATAGCATTGAATCTGCTATCAAGGGGTAAGATTTGGGACTAAATTATCGATAATTCTTTTAAGCTCTTGTACCTTTTCGCCCCAATAATAATATGGTCAAGAACTTCTATTCCCAATATTTCCCCTGCTTTAACAAGCCTGTTGGTTACCTGTATGTCTTCTCTGCTGGGCTCAGGGTCACCACTTGGGTGATTATGGGCCAATATTACCGAAGCCGCACTTTTTTCAAGGGCTTTTTTAAAAACCTCTCTTGGGTGAACAATGGAGCTATTTAAGCTTCCAATGGAAATTTCATCTATACCAATAACGTGGTTTTTTGTACTTAAGCTGATCACCCGGAAATGCTCCTTATCCAAAAACTGCATTTCCATGACCAAATCAACCACATCTAATGGACTTGTGATTTTAGGTTTAGCCGCCATACCTGCTTCCTTATATATTCTGTGTCCAAGCTCAATTGCTGCTTTGATCTGGGCACTCTTTGCCAAACCTATCCCCTGAAAACCGCTAAGTTCTTCTATAGATATATTGGCTAGTCCCTTTAAACCACTACAATGATGCAAAATCCTATTAGCCATATCAATAGCTGTTTCTTTTCTATTTCCTGTCCTTATCAGAATTGCCAGAAGCTCACTAGAGTTTAATGCTGCGGCTCCCTTTTGTAGTAAACGCTCTCTGGGTCGAGTATCCTCAGGCATTTCCTTTACCGTCAGTCGGTATTCTTCACTCACTAAAGATCAACCCCCAAAAACCTTAATATTAAATACTGGCAGGTAATCTACCAGTTTGGATATAGGCAAACCCACAACGTTAAAGTAATCACCCTGGATTTCTTCAACTAACACTGCCCCGTAACCTTGAATTGCATATGAACCAGCCTTGTCCATGGGCTCACCGGTGGCAACATAATTATCAATAGTTTCTTTTGTCAGCTCCTTAAATTGAACCTTAGTAATGCAGTGGTCTAAAACCTGTTTTTTCGTTCCTTCCATATCAAGTAATACGATTCCAGTTATCACATCATGGGTATCTCCACTTAGTTTTTCTAACATGGCTCTTGCATCTTTCCACCCCGTTGGTTTACCTAGAATCTCCCCCTTATGAACTACTATTGTATCAGCAGCTAGAATAACTCCCTTTGATACCCTCTCTGCTACCCATAACGCCTTCTTATAAGACAAATCCTCTACATATTCCATTGGGTCATTAATAGATATATTTTCATCAACCTCACTTGGAAAAATCTCAAAGCTTACTCCTATTTGTCTGAGCAGCTCTCGTCTTCTTGGGGAGGCTGAAGCTAATATTAATTTCGCCATAAAATGTCACCATCCTGCATAATATTCTAAAAAATGGTATAAAAAATGGTCAAAAAAAAGGGGTGTTTCCCCTTTTATTCTTCTTACCTTTTCTGATTAGTAATATTAAAGGTTAGTATTTCCAGGTTGACTGATAGATCAACAGTTCTTACAATAACACCCCTTGGCACAGAAAGAACCTTTGGTGCAAAGTTTAATAGGGTAGTTACATTATTTTCAATAAGAAGGTTTGCAACATCTTGTGCATATTCACTAGGTACTGTAATAATGCCTATCTTAACTTGATTTTCTTTTATTACTTCTGGCAATGCATCCATGGGCATGATTTCTAAATCATTTACTTTAAAGCCAACCTTTTTGGGATTATTATCAAAAATGCCTACTATATCGAATCCCCTTTCTTTGAAACCACCATAGATGCATAGTGCTGACCCAAGATTGCCTGCACCTACCAGGACAACCTTCCACCGTTTATTAAGTCCTAGGATTTTTAGAATATTATTATGCAAATCCTTTACGTTGTAACCTACACCCCTTGTGCCAAACTCCCCAAAATAAGCCAGATCCTTTCTAACCTGGGCTGGACTAACCCCAACTCCTTGAGCAATATCACCTGAGGATATAGTAATAATGCCCTTTTTGTCAATTTGAAATAAAAATCGAGAATAAACTGACAATCTACTTACTGTTGCTTCTGGTATTTTTAAAGCTTTCATGCGGCCAACATGCCCCCCTTTTTTACAGCCATTTTTCTATTTGTACCATCTGTCACATTTATTATATCAGATGTTTGTGCACTAAGGTACAAGTTTTATACATTTTCCTGCAGCCATTTTCTAGCCTCGCTAACCATATAAAAAGATCCTGTAACAATAATCATTTCCTCCTGAGCTGGGTGGATGCTACTTAACGCCAATTCTAGTGCAGATCCTATATTGGGTTCCAATAAGACCTCGGGGCAATACTTTTGTGCTAATATCTTTAACTCTTCCCAGTTTCCGGCCCGTGGACTTAAAGGCTTAGTTACTACTATTTTCTCTGCTAAAGGCGCTATTATTTCAACTACCTTTTCTCTTTCCTTGTCAGCAAGCATTCCTATTACCAGGGTTAACTTATATTCTGGAAAAATACTCTTTACAGCTTCCTTTAAGGTAATTATTCCATCCACATTGTGAGCTACATCTATTATTATCAGCGGCTCCTGCCTAAATATTTCCAGGCGCGCATTCCAGACAACCTTTTTTAAGCCTGCAAATATTGAAGCTTTGGTAATTTTGGAATATCCCATCTCCTGCAGCAGTTCTACTGCACTTACAGCTAAGGCAAGGTTTTTACCCTGATGCTCTCCAAGCAAGGGCAGATTAATTTTTCCATAGCTAGCCTTTAATCCTGCAACAGAAAAAATGGAGCCTTTTTTGCTTAAAGCATCTGTTTGGTAATTAAAATCCCTGCCAAGTATATACAATGGGCTGACACATAGTTTACTTCTTTTTTCAATAGCTTCCAGAGCCTCTGGTTTGTCTGAACCAGTAATGATGGGTCTGTTTTTTTTAATAATTCCAGACTTTACCGTGGCAATTTCTTTAATTGTATCACCAAGATAATCCATATGGTCCATTGCCACATTTGTAATAATTGATAATAATGGATTATCTATGACATTTGTAGAATCTATTTCACCACCCAGACCTACCTCTAACACTAGTATATCCACATTCTCCTGGTAAAAATACTGAAACGCCATTGCAGTATTTACTTCAAACTCTGTTGGATGCTCGTAACCTTCTTCAACCATTTTTTCTAAGAGAGGCTTTATCATGGTAATTAAAGCAGTTACTTCATGACGGCTTATCATTTCTCCATTTATTCTAAATCTTTCCCTATATGAGTGGATATGTGGCGAGGTGAACAAGCCCACCTTATATCCACTTTCAGCGAGAACTGCACTTAACATGGAAGCCGTAGACCCTTTACCATTTGTACCACCTATATGGACAACCTTTAAGTTCTTGTGAGGGTCTCCAAGCAGCTCCATGAGTTTTTTAATCCGATCAAGGCCAAAATTCATGCCAAATGTAGTTAAATTCCTCAAATAATCAAGAGCTTCCTGATAATTCATCTAGTATCAAACTCTCCTATCCTCGCTGAAATATTGATAGTCTTTCCTTAAGACCTTGATATTTTGCTGTAAGTTCTTTTTCCTTATCCCTTTCCTTATTTATTACCTCATCTGGAGCCTTGCTCAGGAATTCCCCGTTGCCAAGCTTTTTAGTAACCCTTTCCAAATCCTTGCTGATATTCGCCATTTCCTTTTCCAGGCGTTTTATTTCAACATGTATATCAATTAAGCCTTCCAGGGGTACATATACTTCCACTTCATAGGCAACAACTGCAGCAGCTTTCTGGGGCTTTTCTTCCACATTATCCATTATGTTTATTGGAGCAGCCCCTGCAAGGGTTTCAATGTATGACAGGTTACCCTCAAGGGCAGCCCTGGCCTCAGGAGATTTAATAAGTATCATAGCTTCTGCCTTTTTGCCAGGAGGTACGTTCATCTCATTGCGTATATTTCTAATTCCCCTGATAATTTCCATTAACAGCTGCATTTTTGCAACATCTGACTTGTCATTAACATCTCTAACCTCTGGCCAGTCTGACAGCATAATACTACCATCCTTGCCGGGAAGGTGATTCCAGATTTCTTCTGTAATAAAGGGCATTAAGGGATGGAGCAGCTGTATTGCACCTGATAATGTTTTATTCAAGACCTCCTGGGCAGTCCTTTTGCTCTCAATACTAGCTTTTCCAAATAATCGGGGCTTAACTATTTCTATATACCAATCACATAGCTCATTCCAGATAAACTCATAAATATTCCTGCCGGCTTCCCCTAATTCATATTTTTCCATGGACTCAGTTACCCTATTTACTATTTCCTGATAACGAGTTAAAATCCACTTGTCTGCAAGGGTGTAGTTACTGCTGCCGTTAGTCTGCTTTGGGTCATAGTCTTCCAGGTTCATCAGGGCAAATCTAGAGGCATTCCAGATCTTATTAGCAAAATTTCTTGCCCCGTCTAGTCTTTCAAAATGAAATCTTAAATCATTTCCGGGAGTGTTTCCAGTTATAAGCATAAACCTGAGGGTGTCTGCACCATATTTGTCTATAACCTCTATTGGATCAACACCATTGCCTAGACTTTTACTCATTTTTCTGCCTTGACTGTCCAATACTAGACCATGTATAAAAACATCATCAAAGGGCACTTCCTCCATGAACTCGATTCCCATAAACAGCATCCTGGCCACCCAAAAGAAAATAATGTCTCTTCCAGTAACCAGTACACTTGTGGGATAGAAATGCTTTAAATCCTCAGTGGCTTCAGGCCATCCTAGTGTTGAAAAGGGCCACAAGGCTGAACTAAACCACGTATCCAGCACATCTGGATCCTGGGTTAGGCTTCCACCACAATCACCACAGCTTGCAGGTTCTGTACGGCTGCATATTTCCTTGCCGCACTCATCACAGTACCATACTGGAATTCTATGTCCCCACCACAGCTGCCTAGAGATACACCAGTCACGAATGTTTTCCAGCCATCCAAGATAGATCTTGGTAAACCTCTCTGGCACAAATTTCACCTGGCCAGCTCTGGCAGCTTCCATTGCCGGCTCGGCTAAAGGCTTCATTTTTACAAACCATTGAGGGGATACCAGGGGTTCTATAACAGTATCACAACGATAGCATTGACCTACTGCATGCTCATGCTCTTCAATGTTAATTAGGTACCCTTCTTTAGCCAGGTCTTCAACTATCTGCTTTCTACAATCATATCTATCCATTCCCTTATAGGGGCCTGCTTCCTCAGTCATTAATGCGTCCTTGCCTATGACAACAACATGGGGCAAGTCATGTCTTAAGGCTACTTCAAAGTCATTTGGGTCATGGGCTGGAGTTATTTTCACAGCACCCGAACCAAATGCAGGATCTACATAGGTATCTGCAACAATTGGAATCTCCCTATTCATCAGCGGTAGGATTACATTTTTGCCAATATAAGCACTATAACGTTCATCCTCTGGATGAACTGCTACAGCAGTATCCCCAAGCATTGTTTCAGGTCTAGTTGTTGCAACCACCACATGCCCACTGCCATCGGCAAAGGGATAGGCAATATGATATATCTTTCCCTGTAAATCCTTATGCTCAACCTCAATATCTGAAATTGTAGTCTTGCATTTAGGACACCAATTTACAATATAGTTACCCTTATATATCAAGTCCTTCTCATAAAGGCGTACAAAAACCTCCAGAACTGCCTTTGAGCATCCATCATCCATTGTAAACCTTTCTCTCTGCCAATCACAGGAAGCACCCAACAGCCTTAATTGTCTAGTAATTGTATTTCCATATTCATGCTTCCAATCCCATACCCTTTCCAGGAATCTTTCCCTGCCTAACTGATACTTGTCCAAACCTTCCTTGGAAATATGCTCTTCAACCCTGGCCTGGGTGGCAATACCTGCATGATCAGTTCCAGGGAGCCAGAGAGTATTATAGCCCTGCATTCTTTTAAACCTTATTAGGATGTCCTGCAGTGTATTATTGAGAGCATGGCCCAGGTGTAAAGAGCCTGTGACATTTGGAGGGGGCATTACTATACAGTATGGGTCTTTATCTTTTTGGGGTTCCTGATGAAAATACCCACTTTGCTCCCAATGGGTATACCATTTCTCCTCAACCTGTTTAGGATCATATTTAGTATCTAGTGTTTTTTGCATTAAATCTTCCTCCTATTTTCAAAGCTCTTTTAAGTAATTCTAGTAAACACCAGGTATGTAAAAGGTGCCAAAAAAAGCCTTCATCCTCTTTTAAGGACGAAAGCTTCGCGGTACCACCTTAATTTCATATTAAATGACACTTACCCAGCGATAACGGACTGACCCGAAAATACTTACTGATTTCAGTATTTAGTCTCCAGGGTGACTTCTTTATTACTAGCTTCATGGTCTTTCAGCCAGAGGACCAATTCTCTGTAGAAGCTTAAAAAATAAATACTACTCCCTATCATTGACAAATTTCTACTCTTTATTTATATCTGTTATCATATACAGAATTAAAAAAATTGTCAAGAATATAGTCTACTACCTCATAGGGACCCAAGGATTTACTGTAGAGCTTGTCCAGTAATTGTTCCCATTGGGCATTATTTTTAAGTTCATTGAAAATATGTTCTCTAATTTTTAGGGCCGCCATGTCCTGAACTTCTCTACTCAATCTTAGCTTTTGCTCTTCTAGCCATTTGTCGGTACTAAATAGATGGGCTTTATGTTTTTCTATACTGGTACATAAGCTGTCAATGCCTTGATTTTTAATTGATACAACTGGCATAACAGGAATATCCCACTCATCTTTGTCTTTAAGCTTTTCTTTAAGGTGCAGAAATGCCTCTACTTCTATTTTGACTGTATGTGCACCATCTAAGTCTGACTTGTTTATTACAAAAATATCAGCTATTTCCATAACTCCGGCTTTTAGTACCTGTATAGTATCCCCTGCATTGGGAGTAAGGACTACAAGGGTTGTTTGAGCTACATTCATTATCTCCACTTCAGATTGTCCCACACCAACAGTTTCAACAATTACAATATCCTTGCCAAAGGCATCTAGAAGCCTTACAGCATTTTTTGCACCCTGAGACAGGCCTCCCAAACCACCTCTACTACCCATACTTCTTATGAAAACATCATCATCCAAGAAATGCTCCTGCATTCTAATCCTGTCTCCTAGAAGGGCACCACCAGTAAAGGGGCTTGTTGGATCCACAGCAACAACACCTACAGTTTTCCCCAATTTTCTGTAGTATGCTATCATACAATCCACCATGGAGCTTTTGCCGGCACCGGGAGACCCTGTAACTCCTATAACATGAGCCTTCCCTGTATAGGGAAACAAAGCAGTTAAAATTTCTTCTGCTTCGGGCAGACCGTTTTCAACAGCAGTTATGGCCTTAGCTAGGGCTCTAACGTTACCCTGCAGCAAAGAATCTACTATTTTCATGTGTTCACCACCTATGCTCAATTACTTTATTTATTGTAACATATATTATTTTTTAATTATATTTTTACTGAGTATTTCTTTTTGAGCTTCTCGCTTCTTTTTTCTATAATATTAAGCCTCTTTAGATTAGAACCACAAACTCCAGCCCCTATCCCCAAAAAAGTTTTGGTTAAAAAATCAGTTCCAATTTCTAAGGGCATTACGCCAAAAATTAAATACAATAGAGCAAAAGGTAGTTGATATAATAAAGCTGTACTGGCATACATGGGCAGGTTCTTCCAATCTCCCAAAATATATCCTAAAACACCCAACCCTACTAGTAAAATACTCCACAGGACATTATTCCATGCAGCTAAATGAATGTATCCTTCCTCAAGGGGCAGTTGGAGCAGTAAAATTAAAGTACCGAAAATAATAGTGGCCATCCACATAATAATAAGGCTAAGCTTTATCCTTTTACACAAGGGGATCCCTCCTCTGTTAGTGTGAAAATTATTGGCTGTCAAAATGATTTAATAAATTTTATGCCCATGGAGGATATATAATAATTCTTTTTCTTGACTTTTTAAATAACTATATGAAAAAATTGAACCTAGGTTAACATGTAAAAAGGAGCGTTTAAATGGTAATTACTAGACAGGTAAAAGCAGATTTTCTTTTGTTAGTTGTAGCAGCAATATGGGGTTTGACTTTTGTAGTGGTAAAAAATGCTCTTGATGATATTCAACCATTTACATTTAATGCTTATCGATTTTTGATTGCAGGAATCTTCATGATTATTATATGTATCTTCTACAAAATCAAGTTTGACGGGCCTTTACTAAAAATTGGTACAATAATAGGTTTTTTTCTATTTCTTGGCTATAGCTCTCAAACAATAGGTCTGCAGTATACAACTGCATCTAATTCTGGATTTATTACAGGTCTGGCAGTAGTTTTTGTGCCTCTTTTTGCTACAATATTTACAAAAAAACTGCCGGGTATGTACAGCATAGCTGGAGCGATATTGGCAGCCGCAGGCTTATTCTTTCTTTCTGTGGACAGTACCTTAACCTATAACATTGGAGACATAATAACATTGTTTGGCGCTATTTGTTTTGCAGTCTATATCCTACTCCTGGGAAAATATTCTCCGCAGTTTGATACTATACCGTTGGTAGCCATGCAAATTTTTGTTGTAGCCTTTTTAAGCCTAATATGCTCACTTACACTGGAAACCCCATCAGTAACCATGACCTCAGCAATAATAATAGCCTTGCTTGTTTGTGCAATTCCTGCTACATGTCTGGCATTCATGATACAAACCTGGGCCCAAAAATTTACCACACCCACACGAACCATTATTATTATAACCACTGAGCCTGTTTTTGCTGCTTTATTTGCCTATATGCTTCTGGAAGAGATTTTTACCACCAGACACCTCCTAGGTGCTGTTCTTATGCTCATGGGTATTCTGCTAGTTGAATTTAAAGGGGAGACACAGGAAGTTAATCACAAAGTCCAGGGAGGAGTTGATACATGAAAAAGCTTCCTAAGAAAAATAAAATACTAATAGTTGATGACGATACAATGAATCTAAGTCTATTAGAGGCCTTTTTGACAGCTGCCAATGAGAATTATGAGCTTATCAGCGCAGTTAACGGTTCTCAGGCTTTAGAAAAGGTTTCAAAGCACAGGCCTGATTTAGTCCTATTAGACATAATGATGCCTGAAATAAATGGTTTTGATGTTTGTGCAACAATAAAAAACAATCCAGAAACCAGGTTTTTACCGGTCATACTAATTACAGCATTAAACGATAAGGAGAATAAAATCAAGGGAATAGAAGTAGGCGCAGATGATTTTCTCACCAAGCCTGTGGATAGAATTGAGCTTATTACAAGGGTTAAGTCTCTGCTTCTTACAAAATCACTCTATGATGACCTGGAAAATCATTTTAAGTTGTTAAAGGAAGAGCTTGCCATGGCAAAATATTTACAGGAAAGCCTCCTTCCACAATCTGTTCCAGATATGGCTTCATTAGACATTGCTGTTTTTTATGAGCCCAGCATTGAAATTGGTGGTGATTTTTATTATTTTATGGAAATAGATGAGCATAATCTTGGCATTTTTATGGCAGATATTTCCGGACATGGTGTTTCTGCCGCAATGAAAAGCATGGTGTTAAAGGACAGACTTTTTCAGAATAAACACTTGTGGAACTCACCCAAGGGATTAATTAAATCATTAAACTATGGACTGATGGACTTTTTCTCTCTTACAGATAGTGACAGTTTTATTACAGCCTTATATTTGATTATTGATACTAAAAACTGGAAAATACGAATAGTAAATGGTGGGCACCCTGAACCAATTTTACAGAGTGATTCTGCCAGCCACATCCTTAACAAAACCACCACCCTGCCCATAGGCATCTTCAAAGACATTCATTATGAAGAAGCTGTTGCTTCCTTCCCTGTAGGAGGTAAGCTTAGCATGTTTACAGATGGTTTTTTTGAGATTAACATTGCAAGGGACCAGCAGCTTTCAATTGAAAAACTTTATGCCAAGCTTGAGGAATTAAAGGATTTAAGTGCCAATGATACAATTAATTCCATTATTAAATATATTGAAGCTGTTAGTCAGGAAGCACCAAGTGATGATAGAAACCTTATTGTAATAAAAAGAAAGCAAAAACTCCGTTGAAATCACGGAGTTTTTATATGATCCATTATGACCTTCCATACATCTGCCTTTCCTTCACCATTTGCTGATGAAAAGGGTATAATCTTGAAGTTAGTTGGCAGTAACAGTTTTTTCTTTATATCACTTAAATGTTTTGCCCACTTTCCCCTGGCTATTTTATCAGCTTTTGTGGCAACCAGCAAATAGGATATTCCAGAGCTCTGCAGCCATGAATGCATTTGCACATCAAGGACTGTAGGCTCATGACGAATGTCTATAAGCTGTATAACCAGCCTTAATTCTTCCCTTTTCTTTAAGTACTCCTCTATAAATCCCGCCCACTGTTCTTTAATACCTCCAGATACAGCAGCATATCCATACCCTGGAAGGTCAACCATATTAAGTTCACCATTTACATCAAAGAAATTAATGGTACGGGTTTTGCCAGGTTTTCCGCTGGTCTTTACAAGTCCCTTCCTGTTCACCAGAGTATTAATAAGGGATGACTTACCTACATTAGATCTTCCTACAAATGCAACCTCCGGTTTTTCACCTAAAGGATACTGTTCCTTTTTTACAGCACTTCCTATATAACTAGCACTATTTACCTTCATTTTCTCCCTCTTTAGCTGCTTTTTCTGTTGATGCTTCTAATAGAGCAAGGGATAGGACTTCGTCCATATGTCCCACCAAGTGAAAATCCATCCTTCTCTTAACTGATTGAGGTACATCCTCAAGATTTTTTTCATTTTCTTTAGGAAGAACCACTTTTCGAATTCCTGCTCTATGGGCAGCTATAACCTTCTCTTTTATTCCTCCCACAGGGAGTACCCTACCTCTAAGGGTTATTTCCCCTGTCATTGCCAAATCCTTTAGCACAGGCTTGTTTGATAATGTAGATGCCATTGCAGTTGCAATTGTAATACCTGCTGAAGGCCCATCCTTGGGAATTGCACCTTCAGGAACATGAATATGAATATCTTGACTTTCAAACTGCGTAGGATCAAGACCCAGCTTCTCAGCTCTAGACTTAATATAGCTAAAGGCAGCGTATGCTGATTCTTTCATAACATCCCCTAATTTACCAGTTAGCATTAAATTACCCTTTCCTTTATACAGGGTAGTTTCAACAAATAAAACATCTCCCCCTGTTTCTGTCCATGCTAAACCAGTAGATACTCCTACTTCACTTTCCTTTTCGGCTATCCCATATCTGTACCGTGGAACCCCAAGATACTTTTCAACATTTTGAGCAGTTACCTTAACACTTTCCTCTTTTTTGGCAACAATATCTCTGGCAGTTTTGCGGCATATGGTGGCAATTTCTCTTTCTAAATTCCTTACACCTGCTTCTCTTGTATACTCTCTAATGACTCTACGCAGACCATTTTCGGATATGTCCAACTGCTGTTCAGTTAAACCATGCTCTTTTAACTGCTTTGGCAGCAGGTAAATACTTGCTATTTTATGTTTTTCTTCTTCAGTATAGCCTGAAATGTAAATAATTTCCATTCTGTCCAATAAAGGTCTAGGTATATTATACTGAACATTGGCCGTTGTAATAAACATTACCTTGGATAGATCATAGGCAGCCTCTATGTAATGATCACTAAAAGTACTATTCTGTTCAGGATCTAATACTTCTAAAAGTGCAGCAGATGGATCTCCTCTAAAATCCATGCTCATCTTATCAATTTCATCCAATAAGAATACAGGATTCTTTGTACCTGCCTGCTTCATACCCTGGACTATTCTGCCTGGCATGGCTCCTACATAGGTTCTCCTATGCCCCCTTATTTCAGCTTCGTCCCTTACACCCCCCAAGGACATTCTTACAAAGTTTCTCTGTAAGGCCCTGGCAATAGACTTTGCTAATGATGTCTTTCCAACCCCAGGTGGACCAACAAAGCATATTATAGGTCCCTTCATCTTTTTGGCAAGCTGTCTAATAGCAAGATATTCAATAATACGATCCTTGACCTTTTCAAGTCCATAATGGTCTTCATCAAGTATTGCCTGAGCCCTGTTAATATCAAGTCTGTCCTTGGTTTGTTTATGCCATGGAATTGACAGCATCCAGTCAAGATAGTTTCTTACAACTGTCGCCTCTGCAACCATTGGAGGCATTTTTTCCAAACGGTCTAATTCCTTTAATGCCTTTTCCTTGGCTTCTTTTGGCATGCGTGCCTTTTCTATCTTCTCTTTTAGCTCTTCTGTTTCGGCTTTTAAATCATCCTTTTCCCCAAGTTCTTTTTGAATAGCTTTCATTTGTTCCCTTAAATAATACTCTTTTTGGGTTTTTTCCATTTGTTTTCTTACACGCATGTTGATTTTTCGTTCAAGTTCAAGGATTTCCATCTCTTTGGTAATAATTTCACACAAAAACTCTAGTCGGTCAGTAATAACAAGTTTTTCTAATACCAGCTGCTTGTCATTGGGTTTTAGGGTTAAATGAGCTGCTACTACATCTGCTAGCCTATTAGGCTCATCCACAGTAACAACTGATACTACAGCTTCGGGTGGTATTTTTTTGCTGACCTTTACATAGTTCTCAAACTTGTCCACCAAGGTTCTCATTAAGGCTTCAACCTCAGGGTTTATAGTAGTTTCCTCAGGATATTCTTCTGCATCAACCTGCAGATAATCTTCATTTTCTATGAAATTAATTATTCTTGCTCTTGCTTTTCCTTCAACTAGCACTCTAATTGTACCACCAGGCAGCTTCAACAACTGTTTTATTTCAGCAATAGTCCCGGTATGATAAATATCTTCAACTGCAGGTTCATCAGTCTGGGCATCCTTTTGCATTACCAATAAGATTTCTCTATCTGTCAGCATTGCCTCATCAATTGCACTGATTGACTTTTCCCTGCCAACATCTAAATGGATAACCATATATGGAAATACTAAGACCCCTCTTAATGGAAGTAATGGAATGCCTTTTCTTACATTAGATGCTTTAATTTTCATATGAACACCTCCTGGTGACTTCAAGTAAATAAATGGTCAAAATATATAACAGTTAGATTTAAATACCCAGGGAAAACAATCCTAGTGTTATTCTACATGATATTAATATTTCCTGCAAAGGTTTCCTTTGTTGGATTAATAATGCATAAAGCTTAAATTACATTTGGGAGGCTGACAGCACCTCTACCTTTGGTGCGGCGTCATGGGATTTTTGTAGATTTGCCTGTGGAATAGCTATTTCTAATACTTCCTCAAGGGTTTCTACAGGTCTCACCTCTATGTCATCTAGAAGGCTAAACATCTCCTGCCAATTATCCTTTGGTATAATTACTGTTTGAGCCCCTCCATGACGAGCAGCCTCTACTTTAGCTACAATTCCACCCACAGGCTTAACAAAGCCTCTTATTGATACTTCTCCAGTCATGGCAACCTTATTATCTACCGGAAGGTCCTTTATAGCTGAATATACTGCCGTAGCTATTGTTACTCCGGCAGATGGACCATCTATGGGTACACCTCCAGGAAAGTTTACATGAATATTATAATTATAGGGATCTACATCAAGATTTTTTCTAAGTACTGTTAAAACATTTTCAACAGAGTCTTTAGCCATACTTTTTCTACGGAGCTTCTTACCATCAATGGAACCCATTTCTTCTTCTTCCACTACACCTGTAACTATGACCTTACCCTGTCCCTTTTCTGCTTGTAAAACACTTACCTCTAGCTCCAACAGCATTCCAACACTAGGCCCGCAAACAGCAAGACCGTTAACAAGTCCAACCTGGGGCTTGGGGTGCACTTTCTTATCTGGTCTTGGCGAATATTGTCCACTATTTACAACCCATTCTACATCTGAGCAGAAAATTTTCTTGCGTCCTTCACCAAGAGCCAAGCCAGCAGCTATTTGTATTATGTTTACAGCATCACGACCATTAGTAGCGTATCGGGCAACTACCCTAATTGCATTTTGTTCTATCTCAAAACCTATTTTTTTGGCTGCATTACCGGCTATTTTCTCTATTTCATTGCTTAATAAAGGCCTAAAAAAAACTTCCATACATCTTGACCTTATTGCCGGTGGAATTTCATTTGGCAGTCTAGTGGTGGCTCCAACCATGCGAAAATCTGCCGGCAGACCATTTTGGAATATATCATGGATATGGCTAGGTATGTTATTGTCTTCAGAGCTATAATAAGCACTTTCTAAAATGACCCTTCTATCCTCCAGTACCTTAAGAAGCTTATTTATTTGAATAGAATGTAATTCCCCTATTTCATCTATAAAGAGCATTCCACCGTGGGCCTTGGTAACTGCACCCTGCTTGGGTTGAGGAATTCCCGCCATGCCCATGGCGCCGGCGCCCTGGTATATTGGGTCGTGAACTGACCCTATTAGAGGGTCTGCTATTCCCCGCTCATCAAATCTTGCAGTAGCCCCGTCAATCTCTATAAATTTTGCGTCACTATTAAAAGGCGAATCCGCAGATTTTTTTGCCTCCTCCAGCACCAGTCTTGCCGCGGCAGTTTTTCCTACACCGGGTGGCCCGTAGATAATCACATGCTGGGGATTAGGTCCGCATAAGGCTGCTTTTAAAGCCTTAAGTCCCTCTTCCTGGCCAATAATTTCAGTAAAACAGGTAGGCCTGGTTTTTTCTGAAAGTGGGAGACTTAGGGATACCCTACGCATTTTTTGGAGTTTTTCCAGCTCCTTTTTTGATTCTCTTTCTACAGCAATTTTATTACCCTGTTGATTCTTCAAGAGATTCCAGAAATAGAGCCCTATAACAATGGCAAAAAATATTTGTACAAAACCCAGTATACTTCCCAATCCTGTTCCATATGGATACATGGCTGCAAAACAACTCCTTTTCCCAATAAAACTTTTATCTTCCCTTATTTACAGTAGTTATGCACTTCCAGGATAATAATCCCAGTTCCATAACCTTAGTGATAAAAATTTTGGCCAAAATTTATCAATAATCCTTGCAAAGCGCTCGGTTGCTATGTCAAAATAGACTTGGATCAGCTGATTGTGACAGTGGATCCGACAACCGGCGTTGAAAAAGTACCTTACCACTTCGCAGAGGGATGGGGCTTGTTCGACGCCTTCTTTATTGCATTCCCAAGTAGCAAAACAAAGAAGAGTTTGCGCCGTAAACAATAGTTCCACATGTGCGAAGTGAGCTGGTTCCGATTGAGCATAACATGAAGTTAATCCTAGGTTCTGCTTAGCTGTACGATAAAAAACTTCAATTTTCCATCGTTTAGTATAGGCCTTAGCTGCTTCTTCTGGTGCATCTGCTCGATTGCTTAGCAGGAGATACGTACCTTTAAAGGTTGCCACCTGGTATTCTTCTTCTGGAAGAACCACAAGTTTCCCAACCACCTGTTCCCCATAAGTGGCCCCAATTGCAGCAACGAGTAAAAATCGTTGTCTGGTAATAGGTTTTCCTTTGCGGGTCAGTGTCTCATAAGGCACTTTGATGTAAATATCGGGAATACTAAGAACTGAGTTTTTGCCAATAACCCTAATTTTAGGATAAATCTCTTGCAGTAATTGTTTAGCATTAAGTTTGACAAAGCGCTCCTTACCTAGAACAGGGTCATAGATTTTCCTAAATAATACTGTGTTGCGTTTAGCCTTGGTAACCCAATCAAAATTGTTATCCATAAGCCAAGTTAAAAACTTCTTGCATAAAAACCAGCGGTCCATGGCAACCCATAGTCTAGCGTTGTTAAATTGACGTAGCTCTTTTAACATCTCTATAGCAAGATTGAGTTTGGTTTGTTTTTCATTATCCTGGTCTTTTTTAACCCAGAAACGCCACAACATAGGATATTCAAGGCCGTTTTTTAAGACAGCTAGAGTCGATACAAGATTAATGCACCATACATGTCGCTTATCTGAACTATCAAAAAGCCAACAGAGAAAGGGGATTTTTTTACCATAAGGATGTTCAATTTTAGTATCGTCTAAGGCAATTATATCACCGTCGGTCAACCGGGTCTCTGTACGTTCCTGCAGTCTAGAAATTCTACCAATAGAGAACTGAAGCCACTGAAAAGGCTTAGACAGGAACCGGCTAAAAGCACTCTGCGAGATTAATTGCCCGGAAAGAAGCTGTTTTAAGAAAGGGGCATCCGCTGAAAACTTAGCATTTTGGTTTGCAGAGCTCGCATTACTTACCAGACCACAGATGTAGGCAAAAGCCAAAAGCCATGTTGGAACCCCGGAGTGCTTACGGATTCCTGTTTGAGAAAAGAGCAAAGAAAGATCAAACAAATCCCAGATGGTCTTAAGTACTGGAATCCCGGCACCTTGACCGTGATCCTTCTCTTTGAAAGTTGGTTTACAGAGTTTTTTCATTTGCATCACCCATATCGTTAGGGTATGGTAAATAATACCATCCATTTCGATTATGGGGACATTTTGCAATTGTCAAGTGTTTTTGGGATTATCTGGTTGCATTTTGAAAATATTTTTGGATTATGCTTTGGTGTTATTTTCCATCAACTGCATAAGTCCTGTTATTTAAATATTATTGCCAATGGGATGTTTTTTATCCGAATAGATAAACAGGTTTTGTAGTCTAGCAAACAAAAAGGCTCTCAACTTGATGTGAGAACCTTCTTTTTTTATTTTTTATATTATGCTGTTTCTTCCTTTTTCTCTAATGTTAATATGGGCGCCTTCTTGCCGTCTACAACTGCTTTAGTCACGGTACAATGCTTAATATCCTTCTTAGACGGGATATCGTACATTACATCCAACATGATATTCTCTAGTATGGCCTTTAAGCCTCTCGCACCTGTCTCTCTCTTAATGGCTTCCTTGGCTATAGCTTCCAAAGCTTCTTTTTCAAACTCCAAGTTAACAGAGTCCATTTCAAAGAGCTTTTGGTACTGCTTGACCAGAGCGTTTCTAGGCTCAGTAAGAATCCGTACAAGGGCCTGTTCATCTAACGCTTCTAGGGTAACAATCACAGGCAATCTGCCCACAAATTCAGGTATTAAGCCAAATTTTAATAAGTCAATGGGTAGAATGCTGTTTAATATCTCCCCTATATTCTTATCCTTTTTACCCTTTACTTCTGAGCCAAAACCAATTCCCTTTTTGCCAATTCTGTTGCCAATAATTTTGTCAACTCCATCAAAAGCTCCACCACAAATAAAGAGAATATTGGTAGTATCAAGCTGAATAAATTCTTGATGAGGATGCTTTCTACCGCCTTGAGGAGGTACGCTAGCTACTGTACCCTCTAAAATTTTCAACAGGGCTTGTTGAACACCTTCACCAGAAACATCCCTTGTTATAGATGGGTTCTCAGATTTGCGAGCTATTTTATCAATTTCATCAATGTATACAATTCCCTTTTCTGCTTTTTCAACATCATAATCCGCCGCCTGTATTAGCTTCAACAAAATATTTTCTACGTCTTCTCCAACATAACCTGCTTCTGTTAAGGAAGTTGCATCTGCAATGGCAAAGGGCACATTTAATATTTTAGCCAATGTTTGAGCTAAAAGAGTTTTACCACTACCAGTTGGACCAAGCATTACAATGTTGCTTTTTTGCAACTCAACATCATCAATTTTCATCCCCATATTAATTCGCTTGTAGTGATTGTATACAGCTACAGCCAGGGACTTTTTTGCTCTTTCCTGTCCAATTACATATTGATCAAGTATTTCCTTAATCTCTTTTGGCTTAGGAACATCGCCCATCTCTAAACCCAGCTCTTCGCTAAGCTCCTCTTCGATGATCTCGTTACATAGTTCAATGCACTCATCGCAAATATATACCCCAGGTCCGGCTACAAGTTTTTTAACTTGATCCTGTAGTTTACCACAAAATGAACATTTCAATTGCCCTTTGTCATCGGTGTACTTATACATTATTTCACCTCACCAACTTTTTAGCACGCCTTTTAAGAGCTCACTATTTCTTCCCCGTCAAATCCCTTGTTGTCATTACCTTATCTATTATACCATAATCCCTTGCCTCTTCAGCAGTCATAAAATAGTCTCTATCTGTATCTTTTTCAATTTGTTCTATTGATTTTTTAGTAATGTCAGCCAGTATGCTATTTAGTCTTTGTCTTATCCTAATAATTCTTTTAGCATGAATCTCAATGTCAACTGCCTGACCTTGGGTTCCTCCCAAGGGCTGATGAATCATTATTTCACTATTTGCCAAAGCAAATCTTTTTCCTTTTGTTCCTGCCGCAAGTAGAAAAGCACCCATGCTGGCTGCTAAACCAACACAGATTGTTTGTACATCTGGTTTAATATATGTCATTGTATCAAAAATAGCCATTCCAGAAGTAATGGATCCACCAGGACTATTAATATAAAGGTGTATGTCCTTTTCTGGATCTTCTGCTTCTAAAAAAAGCAATTGAGCTATAACCAGGTTGGCTACATAATCATTTATTTCACTGCCCAAAAATATAATTCTATCTTTGAGCAACCTGGAATATATGTCATAAGCCCTTTCTCCTCTGTTAGTATGTTCAACTACCATTGGTACAAGCACAGACATAGTAATACACCAACTTTCCTGTTAATTGTATTTTTATTATTAAACATCAATTAGGTTACTCTTTCTTATTAATTTCTTCTTTAATTTCTTCTTTAATTTCTTCTTTATTGGTTTCTTCAGCTTTAGCTTCTCCAGCCTGGGGCTCTATAACCTTTGCATGTTCTAAAAGGAATCTAACAGCCTTATCAAAAGTTAGGCTTTCTTTAAAGGAATCAAATCTTCCCTGCACCAATAAGTACTGCTTAATCTGATCAGGCGGCTGATTATTCTGCTCTGCAATCTTTTCAATTTCCTGATCTAGCTCTTCATCAGTAACCTCAATGTTTTCTGCCTTGGCAATAGCTTCTAAAATCAAGTCCACTTTAACACTGGTTGAAGCACTTTCTTTATACTGTTCCCTTAATTGCTCCATACTACTATTAGTAAACTTTAGATAGTTTTCCAAAGTTAATCCCTGCTGTCTAATACGAAATTCCATTTCTTTAATTAAATCATCAATTTTTCTGTCAATTAAAATATTTGGAACCTCCACCTCACAGCGTTCGGCTACCTTGCCTAATACTTTATTTCGAAGCTGCTGCTCATTTTCCTGTTCAGCAATCTTTTTTAATCTATTCTCCACATCCTGCTTTAATTCCTCTAAGGTTTCAAATTCGCTGATATCTTTTGCAAATTCGTCATCAATAGGCATTAATTTCTTTATTTTGACTTCATTAAGCTTGACCTTAAAGGCTACCTCTTTTCCCTTTAAGCTTTCACTTTGATAATCCTCCGGGAAAGTTACTACAATCTCCTTCTCATCTCCAGGCTGCATTCCAATTAATTGTTCCTCAAAGCCAGGAATGAATGTTCCTGAACCAATTAGTAGGTTGTAATTTTCTCCCTTGCCACCCTCAAAAGGCTCTCCATCCAAGAAGCCTTCAAAATCTATAATTGCAGTATCTCCTTCTTCTAAAGCCTTATCAGGTACAGTTTCAATTTGAGCATGTCTTTGCTGCATTGTGCCAAGGTAATTTTCCACTTCTTTTTCAGTTACTACTGCATTTTTATGCTCAACTTCAACGCCCTTGTATTCTCCCAGTTCCACATCAGGCTTAACTGGTATTTCAGCTGTAAATACCATTGGTTTCCCTTCTTCAAACTGAACCATATCTATGCTTGGTTGATCAATTGGTTCAATTTTTTCTTGCTCAAGTGCTTTTATGTAAGTGTTGGGTAAGATATCATCAACTGCCTCGGCACATATGGCTTCGTTTCCAATAAATTTCTCAAGAACAGTTTTGGGAACCTTCCCCTTTCTAAAACCAGGTATGTTAACTTTATTTGCCAGCTTTTTGGCAGCCTTGTTTACTGCAACTTGAAATTCTGCAGCCTCTAATTCAACCTCTAGTGTGATTTTGCCGTTTACTTTTTCTTTAATACTAGTTTTCATTATGTTCCCCCTTAATTCTATTCCGTTTTGTAAACCTATTTTAAATCTCTAGACAATAAAACATTTATATATCAAGGGTTTCAAGTTTTTTTAGTAAATAAAAACAATGACCCCCCTGTTTTTGGTATAATTGAGTGTCTCACCAAACAAAAATCCCAAGAAAGGGTGTGTCATTGTGAGCTCAATTATATCAGGTTTACTGCTATATAATCAATTTTTACTTAAACAAATTCGTCAGTTACTTTTATTTATCGTGAGAAATATTCCTTTAAAGGGCCCTAAGCAAGATATCTATAGTCCAAAGTATTGTAAACATACTGTGGACAGGCTCCCTTTTATCAAGCAACCGGAGAAGCTTGATTACAAGCAGTTACTTCGTGAGTATTCGTCCCAGCACGGGAAGGAACTTAAGCCTGTAAAGTCCCGTGGTGGTAGTCCTGTATCAGCTGATGTTACTTGCCACCGCTGTGGTGCTCCTCATACTTATCTTTACGACAATACTGGAGGTCGTGGTCAGCTCTGGTGCAAGGTCTGTGGTTTGCGATTTAGCAAGGTTAAAAGTGATTTTAAGATTGGTGCTTTGGTTTGCCCTTACTGTGGCCGTATCCTTGATAAAAAGAAACAGCGTAAGAGTTTTAATATCCATAAGTGTGTTAATAAAAAGTGCTCTTTCTATCTTAATTCTCTTAAGAAACTATCGCCTGAGGATCTGGAGGAGTACAAGAAGGATCCGTATAAGTTTAAGCTCCACTACATTTACCGTGAGTTTACTACCAATTTTTTTGAAGTGGATTTAAATACTATGCCTAAAGGATCTGCTAGCCTTAGGTTTCGTGATTTTTCTCCTCATGTTCTTGGGCTTTGTATGACTTATCTTGTTAACCTCGGACTCTCTACTCGTGCTACTGCCAGGGCTCTTTGGGAAATCCATGGTGTTAGAATTTCTCATGTTACTGTAAGCAAGTATGCTAAGTCTGCTGCTGCTTTGGTTCAGCCTTTTGTTGATAGTTATGACTACAAACCTACAACCTATCTGGCTGCTGATGAAACCTATATCAAGGTTAAGGGTATTAAGCATTATGTCTGGTTTGTTATGGATGCCCTCAAAAAGTCTATTTTAGGTTATCGTGTTTCTAGCTCCAGAGATGTAGGTCCCTGTATCCTGGCTATGCGCATGGCTTTTGCTAAGTTTAAGGAGTTCCCTGGTATGGCTCTTAGATTTGCTGCTGATGGTTATACTGCTTATAAGCTTGCTCAGCAGCAGTTTATGCTTAATGATATGGATTTTGTTCTTATTCAAATAATTGGCCTTACCAATGATGATCCTGTTTCTTTAGAGTATCGTTGGCTTAAACAGATTATTGAACGTCTTAACAGGACTTTTAAATTCTCCTACCAGGTTACTAATGGCTACGGTAGTGGTGAAGGCTCTGATACTCATGTGGCCTTGTTTGTAGCCTATTACAACTTCTTAAGACCACATTCCTACACTTATTGGGAACCTTTAAACTCTATCCCAGAGTTAGCAGCTATTCCTACTATGCCTGCCAAATGGCAGAAGTTGATTGAGTTATCTCAACAGCTTATTCTGTCTAAGCAGTTAGCATAATTCACCTAAAACTAACCCTTCAACCTCTTAATTATCCTTAAACATGCGGTGCAATACCTGTCAAGCTTTCCCCAAAGCTAGACCCCTTGACAGGTATTGTGCCTGCATTGTTATGCTCTTTGATGAGGTTGACTAGGGTTCTTTCCTGCTTTCTAGTCTGTTTTTACCCTTCATGTATAATCTTAGGTCTACTTTTTTGTCCTGTATCCTGGTTTTTTTAAAAACAATAGTTTTTCATACGTTAGTTAACACTACCTTCTATTCCTTTAGTTTTTATACATTTTGCCTTATGCAATGAAAGCAATGATCTAGAATAATTATATTATAAACAACTACTATCAAAGTAAACATATTAAGGGTAAATTTGCCTTAAATATATTAACACCTCGGCTTGGATAATACCACAAACCGAGGCAATAGTCTACTTTGGAGCGGGAAACGGGATTCGAACCCGCGACTTCAACCTTGGCAAGGTTGCACTCTACCACTGAGTTATTCCCGCAATTATTATAAAACAATACTTGGCTTGCGCCAAGTCTTTGACGCTGGCGGAAGCCTTAGTCTTTGTGAATGACGAACAGGACGCTCTAATGTCGGCTATGCAGCAGGACGCTGCGTTTTAGCCGACCACTATCTACCTTGTGGAACTTATACTTTCTGATAGTGCAAAATAAATCAAATGATGATTTAACGTTGATAGTCATGGGATAAAATATTTACCTAGAAATATTAGCATTATATATATATTTTGTCAAGTAAATTTGTGAATACTGAGCTCCTTTATAAATTGCAATATTAAATGCCTAGAATTTTATGGTAATTAGTATAATGTTTGGGTATCTTTTTTGTCCTATTTATTTAAAATATAATTAAATATAATAATTAAAATTAGTAGTCGAGGTTGTGGGTATGTGGGCAACGCTGCTTTTGCGTTGTCCAAGCAGTTGTGGAGTCTGTGGATAACTCTTCAGAGTTATCCATCAGAATCCACAACTGAGGCATATCCACAGCCTCTTGCTTTAAACTCGGAGGCTAATCCATTAAGCGGCCATATCGTTTGCTGATCGATAACCGAATATCCTCCGGGGATAGCTGTTTATCCAGTGCTCTATTCTTTTTATATCTTCCTCAGTATAATCATCTATATTTGATCCTTTGGGGATAAACCGACGTATCAGTTTGTTTATATTCTCATTGGTTCCTCTCTCCCAAGAACTGTATGGATGAGCATAGTATACGGTTACCCGTTTGTTCTCCTGGTTTAGGAGTGATTTTTCTAAAGACTCATAATCCAAAAACTCGCTTCCGTTGTCCACTGTGATGGATTTAAATTTCTTTTTAAACCCATCTCCATGCAGGAGTTCGAGGTAATCGAGCTTCTCTTTGACGAATTCCTGAGTCTTTTGGGGTATTTTGAAAATGATTTCTTCCCGCCGCTGCCTCTCGCTTAATACGAGCAGGACAGGTCCACCACCGTCACGTTTTCCTACCACACAGTCCATCTCCCAGTGACCGTATTCTTCTCTGGTCTCTATCTCGGGGGGTCTATCTTCTATGCTGGTTCCTTTGAGCTTCCTGTGGGTTCTAACCTTGCTGTAGGACCTTTTTTTCTTATCCTTCTTAACAGGCAAATCTTTGTTTGTGATGTTTAAGAAAATCCCCTGGTCTATGTAGTTGTATAAAGTCTTTGTGCATATGCTTGTTTTAAACTTCAGTTCCTTTGCCTTGATTTCACCAATAACTGCATCCGGTGAGTACTTGTCTTTAATTATTTTCCTTTCAATGTGCTCTACTAGCTTGTGGTCATTGCCTATTTTGAGCCCAGGCCCTTTGTTTTGCCCATTTTTATCATAAATCCGTTGCCCCACATCAGCACAATATTCTTTCCGATAGGTTAAATCGCTGTTTTGAAGCTTTATTGTTCCTTTTGAGATTTCTCTTTCAATGGTTCGCTTGTTTCTACCTAGCCTATTAGCTATTTCAAGAGGCCCTATTCCTTCTCTTAGCAAATCTTCGATTCTGTATCTTTCTCTTAGGCTAAGGTGTTTATTTTTTCTAGCTTCTAAGGTATTATTATATTGGCTCATGGTATCTCCTTTGCAATGTTTTGTTTGATCACTTAACATTATACATTGGATTTACCATGAGTCTATATTTTTGATGCCCTACGGCATTTAATTTTACAACTTACCAATACTGAGCTCCTTTAAACCTTAAACTTTTTCACAAATTCCTTTACATCCTGTGCCAGCCTAGCCAGGTTCTGACTTGAAGAGGCGATTTCTTCCATTGAAGCGGATTGCTCTTCAGACGCAGATGAAATAGATTGGATCTGATCCGTTACATTATTACTGGAGGCTTCTATCTGTCCTATTGCTGTTACAACCTCTTGGCTGCCGCTAGCCATCTGCTCTATAGATGCAGATATGTTTTGAATCTGTTCAGACATTTTATCTGTAAGGCCAACAATTTCTTCGAAGATTAAGCCAGTATTTTCAGCAACTTTAATCCCATTTTGTACACCAATTGAACCCTGCCTCGCTTCTTCACTTGCGACCTTAATATTATTTTGATTTTCTTTGATAATGGCAACTATCTGCTTGGTAGCCTCTGTAGACTGTTCTGCCAGCTTTCGTACTTCTTCAGCCACTACAGAAAAACCCCTTCCAGCTTCCCCTGCCCTTGCCGCCTCAATGGCAGCATTTAATGCTAGAAGATTTGTTTGATCTGCTATACCATTTATAACATTAACTATTTCACCTATTTTTGCTGAACTGCTTTCTAATTCCAACATTGATTTTACTGAGTTTTCCGAGCCGCTACCTATTACCTGAAGCTGATTTATTGTATCCTCTATGGCTTTTTTACCTCTTAAGGTAGCATCAACAGTTTTGCTGCTGAGCTCGGCAACTTCATTAGAATTACCAGCAATACTCTGGATTCCCGCAGACATCTCCTCAATGGTGGCAGATGTATCCTGTACTATTTTTAACTGCTGTTCAGCACTACTACTTACGTCTTGGGCTGCACTGGCAACTTGATCAGCAGCACTGGTAGATTCCTCAGAGATGGCAGCTAATTCCTGGGATGAAGTCAAGGTATGTTCTACAGTATTAGAAACACCCTTAACAAGTTCTCGAAGGTTAGCTGTCATAGTATTTAAAGCTTTTGCCAGCCTTCCGATCTCATCCTTTCTTTCTATGAGAGTTCTTGGAAGCTCCGCAATTAAATCACCCTTTGCAACAGTTTCCGAATGTTTAACTCCAAGAATTATTGGCGCTGCAATCTGACGGCTTATAATTAGTGCAATGACAATTCCTATAGCTACAATAACAAGTGTTGCAATAAGAATGATTCTGTTTAATTCTACGATATTTGCAAATATTTCACTGCTAGGTGCTTCAACTGCCACAGACCAAGTAGTGCCTGGAACCTGTGCATAACCCATATACTGATTATCCCCATCTAAAAAATACTGGGCAACACCTTTTTCTCCAGTGGTCAATTTAGTTTCTACTATATCTGCTAATTCCTTAACTGCAGGGTTTTCCTTAGCATCTTCAATAACGTTATATTGGCTTAGCACTAATTCTGAATTTGGATGTGCAATGATTGATCCATCACCATTAACCATGAATGCATAGCCATTGTGACCGAAATTTATTCTATTAGTGATATTACTTAATTCATTTCCATCTCTTATACCAATTAACACACCTTCCACTTGATTGTTTCTCACAATTGGAACAGCAAACACGATTATGGGTTCACCAGTAGCCCTGCTGATCAAAACATCTGAAACATTAGGTATTCCCTGCATTGCTTTTATAAAATAATCTCTAGTGCTGACATCAGTAATGCCACCATCTGTTCTCTGGTTGCTGCCATCTTTATCTATTATTCCAAAAACTTCATACCCTGCCCTGTTGGCTTCCCTATGTAAAATGTCCAATTTCTCTTCCAATGGGGTATCATCTGTTACAATTCTTCTATTTGCTATTGCCTCTAGAAAAGAAAGGTGGGAATTTAGTCTTTCTGCAATAATCTCTGCAGCGTCCCCTGCATACTTGGGCAGTACCTCCTCAGTGTTGTGAATTAAAATATCTGATGACATTTTATACGCGATAAATCCTAAACTTGCACAGACCAATAATAGTATAATTGAAAACCAAACAGCCAACCTAACTGCCATACTTTTAAAACTAAACAAATTTACTATACCTGACAGCATTCTTATACAACTCCTTTTTTTATATATTACAGTAGTTATGCACTTCCAGGATAATAATCCCAGTTCCATAACCTTAGTGATAAAAATTTTGGCCAAAATTTATCAATAATCCTTGCAAAGC
>NZ_KK211101.1:320889-392086 GCF_000620305.1 Desulfitibacter alkalitolerans DSM 16504
CTCTAGCTGTTTTTCTAGATACCTTTGGTAATTGCTTTTAATGTTTTCAAAATACATCTTTGATATCTTGCTTTCATAGCCAGATTCTTCAGGTATTGTCCCAACGCTTTTATGCCTTTTGGTCTGTAAATCAATAATCTTAGCAGCACCAAAGTATTTATCCATGTAATATACATGCAGATAATCAAGATGGAAGGGGTTATACCTTACAACCACCTCTTTACTGACAAGCTCAACTGGAGCTTCATAGGTATTACCTTCAAAGGAAATAATGCCATACTTGTTTACAACACGCTTAGATGCATGCAAAAAAATCTCTTCAAGCTCTACAGGTGAAAAGAACCTAAGCTTATTGCCAGCATTTAATGACTCATCCCACCTTTTTTTAGGTGACATACCAATAGACGAGTGGAGCTTATCATCATACTCAACCTTCATCCAGGCAAAATACAGATCATTAAGCTCTGATAGAGACTTAACAGGCTGCTTTTTGACCTCGGGTATAAAACAATCTTGTACAGTTTTCCAGTACCTCTCAATTTTCCCACGACCAGCTGCGTGGTATGGGGTTCCAAACTTTAACTTAATGCCAAGCCTTGCACATATTAGCTTAAACTGCTCTGATATAAAAATTTTTCCATTGTCCACATAAAGAGAATCACTAGAACCATACTTTGTCACTGCTTTTTTCAATGTATCTTCAAGTCTTGGTAATTTGGAGTCTAAGTAAAACTCAGAGTGCATAATCCTTCTACTATGATCATCAATTATGCCAATAAGGTAAGCGAGCTTTCTGCCATTGTTACCATCTGGTATATAAAATGCTGTCATGACATCTGACTGCCACATGGCGCAGATTCTATCCTTTTCATGTTTTATGTATAGCCTTTTATCTTTAGTTAGACTATCTCTGGTATACCCATACTGATTAAGGATCCTGTTTACGGTTCTTACATGTAGAGAGTTTTCTTCTAATTTACCTGCTAGGGTAAGCATGGTGATAATCTTTGCTGCAGATCGACTGGGAAGCTCCTTTTTTAATTCAAGGATATCTGTGATTACTTTTTCATCAATCCCAGGGTGAGTACCCTTATCACTTCTAATCTTGGGCTTTAGGCCATCAAATCCATGCTTTTTGTAATTTGAGTAGTACTTAAAAATCGTTCTTTCGCAAAAGGTAACTATGCGTTTGTTTAGAGCATCATGAAACTGTTGCTTTGCAAGTTTTTTAGCAGTGGCTTCTATAAATCCAGGCTTTGCATCTAGCATCTCAGATATTACCTGGTATCTAAAAAAGGCAACTGCATCTTCACGCTTAATTGGGAGTTCCCCCATTTGTAACACCTCCAGGTTTTGTTCTGAGTGTATGATATCTTACATCAATACAGGAGCGTGATACGTAAAATTCTTGCTGGACTAAATAATTAAGAAAAAGTACTAAAACAGTGGGGAATTAATCTAGATAAGGGACAAAAAGAGCAAGTTTGGGATGGGTTTAGAACAGTCTTACAAGGAAAGTATGAATGGTTTTTTAAGCTAATATACTATTGTATTACATTATTGTTGTTAACTGGAAGTTAAGAAGCATTCTTTGCCTCTGTTGGTATTATACAACGATTACAGTATTTACAAGTTTAAGTAGTCCATACTGTTTTCCGAAGAATTGCCTTGCTGTTGATACAAGGCTAAACAGTGTACTAAATCTTCTTGTTTCTGTATACTGCTTATCTGATACCAAAAGTGGTCTGTTATAGACGGATACATATCTAGAGTTAAGTAATGCCAAGTAGTTAAACTCTCTGCAATCTTTTTCTATCCGTTTTATTGACCTTACTATACGATCTTCGCTGTCGAGGATTTCTTCCGGGTCATCAATGTGACTAAATATATTCTCACCCTCTCCTACCTGGCAGCTAATGTACTCAAGTAAATTAAGGCTTGGCTGGCAGTACTTCTTGATGAAACTAGGAAATATGCTGATATAGTGCCATTTGTCCGACTCGTTGTTAAACCATACCGCTGTCTGTACTACAAATCTAACCTTGTATATACAATCATTTTCATCGAGAAGAAATAGCCATCTTTCAAACCCACCATTAAACTTAAGCCTGATATTATCCGGAAGACCCAAACTTTCACGAATAAACGTATGCGATATTGTACCTTGATAATGTTCCTGATAGATTCTATTAAAATCCTCAGCGGAACACTTGAAAGGCAGCTCAATGTCTAATACAATGGTTGTGGTTGGTTTTTGTGTGTTGATAATGATATTAATATATCATAAAAAAGGGTACGGGTGGTTCTGTGCCCTTTCCAACCACCTAAACTTCTTACTGAAGGTGAAATTGTCCTAATAGTTTGATTTTACTGTAGGGGAGATTGTCCCCTTACAACATGAAAGTGAACTACAAATACAAATAAGAGATGATAATTATTTTGGTATGCTTAAAGCGGAATATGAAGATATGTATTGATGAATTAATTGACAATAAGTTTATTAGTGGGCGTTTTATTGGACACCTCTTGTGATATTATGATATCATTGGAGGTGTAATTATTTGGAATAATGTTGCAATTATAGGGGGGTGCAGTTATGGCAAAAAGCTCTAACCAGAAGTTGAAAATTCTTTACATAATGAAAATGCTTCTTGAAAAAACGGATGAAGAAAATACAATGACAATTAATGATATGATAGCAGAACTTGAACGCTACGGCATTACTGCTGAGCGAAAATCCATATATGACGATATAGATGCCTTACGGCATTATGGAATAGATATTACTACTCGGAAATCAAAAACTACGGAGTATTTTGTGGCAAGCCGTGTCTTTGAATTGCCGGAATTAAAACTATTGGTTGATGCTGTTCAATGTTCAAAATTTGTTACATATAAAAAGAGTAATGAACTTATAAAAAAGATCGAGAGCTTGGCAAGCTCTCATCAAGCTGCATTGCTTCATCGCCAAGTTTATGTGGCAAACAGGGTTAAGGCTATAAATGAAAACATTTATTATAATGTGGACAGGCTTCATGTAGCAATTGCAGAGAACAAGCAGGTATCTTTTAAGTATTTTGACTACGATATCAAAAAAGAAAAGAGATATCGAAAGAATGGAGAACTTTATTTTGTAAGTCCTTATGCTTTATCCTGGGATGATGAAAATTATTATCTGATTACTTTCTCGGAAAAATATAATGACTTTACACATTATCGAGTTGACAGGATGACGAATATAGAAATCGTAGATCAGCCCAGAGCGATGCTGCCGGACAATGAGCAATTTAACATTGTTGACTATTCAAAAAAAGTATTCAATATGTTCGGAGGAGAAGAAGAGACGGTAAAATTAAAGTTCGACAATTCCCTTGTTAATGCGGTCATCGATCGTTTTGGAAAGGATGTTAGTTTAGACAAAGTTGATGACAATAGCTTTTCAATTAGAATAAACGTTGCAATTAGTTCTACCTTTTTTGCATGGTTAGCACAGTTTGGAAATAAAGTGAAGATATTATCTCCGGAGAGCGTTATTGAAAAATACAAAAACTCTATTCAGGAGATTTTAGAACAATACAAATAAGAGGGTGGAATGTGACCATATAGTAAATAGTTGTGTTTACCAATGGACTGTTTTTATTTCAAAAACTTCCCTGTATGTTTATTACAGGGGGTTGAGACATGGACTATAAGGCTATTGGAGAAAGAATAAAACAGGAACGAAACAAAATGGGACTTACACAGTTTCAACTTGCGGAAAAAGTTGATATATCTCCACAATACGAGGGCAAGATAGAGCGAGGAGAAAAGCGATTTTCATTCGAGACTTTTTTAAATCTGTCGATTGCTTTAAATACAACTCTTGATTATCTTGCGTTTGGCCATAGAGATAGTGCTAAAAGTCCTGAAAGGTTAGAAATGGAGCTATTAGCCAATAAATTATCGGAAGGGCAAATAAGTTTGCTGAACGATATTATTCGAGCCATGTTAGTTCACAAAAACAGGGATTAAAATAGGGGTAGAACACACAACGGTAGGTAGTCTACCCTTATTTTATATATACTATGTGCACTATTGGTAATAATTAATATTTACTCATAGGGAATTTAAATATAAAATATAAAGTAAATAAATGCTAATACCTGTAAAAAGTTATTGGAATGTTTCAGATAAATAAAGTAAAATATTGTAAATGAATAGGGGGAATAGGTAAGTGAGGTGGTCATTTTATATGAGGAATGCTTTGTATAGGAATATTCCTATTTATATAGGTCTAGGGGGACTGTTAATAAGTTTTATTGTTTGCTTTGTTTATTACAGCATACAACCAACCTTCTATAATTTTTTTTGGATAAGTGTTATTGTATTTTCAACTGTTATTAGTGTATTCTGCGGCCTATGGATAAAAAACATAATATATTATGCCTATAAAGACCCACTCACGGATCTTTTTAACCGTAGATACCTCTATGAAAAATTAGAATCAGAGTTAAAAAGACTGAATCGTTCAAAAACTGCACTTTCATTAGTCATAATAGATATTGACCATTTTAAAAGAGTAAATGACAAATACGGGCACTTGGCTGGGGACAAGCTCCTCACACGGGTTTCGGAAGTTTTCAAAGCAAATTCCAGGGAGATTGATACTATTGCACGATGGGGAGGCGAAGAGTTTGCCATTATCCTTCCTGACACAGATAGCCAAGGAGCATTAAAATATGCGGAGAGGTTAAGAAAGGCAATAGAGAAATCCGAAAAATGTTTTGGTGCTACTGTGTGTATTGGAGTAGCAACAACTGATAAACCAATTGCTATAGATATTTTATTTGCAGAAGCAGATAAGGCACTATTTCAAGCAAAATCAGTTAGGAATAAGGTTGTAGGAGCAAATTTTCCATTATGTGAAATTTAAAATCATATAAATTAACATAGATGGGGGGATTAGGTTTTGCAGTATAAGGAAACAATGCAGTTGTTGGAAGCACTAAAACAACACCCTGTTCAAGGCACACTTATCATTCTGTTAATAATTGTGCTTCTTGCATTCTTGATTTATCTTGATAAAAAGAAAAGATAGTTTTTCAATGAGAAAGAGAGGGCATCCCTCTCTCTTTTGCTATAACAGAAGTTTTCTGTGCAGGCTTAGCAGCTTATTGATATTGTTAAAACAGAATAGAATATAAATTTACTGTCCGTTTTATTGTACATATTATTTGATATAATTTGTTATAAAGGAAGGTGTTGGATCATGAAAAAAATATCTACTGCAACTGATACAAAAGACATTTCATTGACTATTTACAATGGAGGATTCGGCGCTGTCAAGGAAACACGTGTCGTAAGCCTTACAGGAGCTGAGACTGAGCTGATTTTTGCTGATGTAGCACAGCAGATTGAAACGGATTCTCTCCTGGTGCAAGGCCTGAATATATTGGAGTTCAATTATGATTATGACTTGGTTGATAGGGATAAGCTCCTTAAAAAGTATATTGATAAGGAAGTCTATCTAAAGGACCGGAAGACCGGTGAAAAGAAGAGCTGCCGTCTTTTATCGGTTGAGAGTGCTGGAAGATGTGTATTAGAGGATAATGTTACAAAGGAGATATATATTGATGCCCAGGCAGAAATTGTTCTTCCTTCTTTACCATCAGGACTTATCGTAAAGCCTGCTCTTGTATGGAAGATTGGGAAGTCAACATCTGAATATGTTAAGGTGTCCTATCTTAGCAAGGGTTTCAATTGGAATGCGAACTATGTCGTAGAAATTTTGGAGAAAACCTTAAACATTGCAGGCTGGGCAGAAATTGAAAATCAAAGTGGTGCAACGTTTGAAAATGCCAAAATAAAACTTATTGCCGGAGATGTCAACAGAATTCAGGACGATACCTATGACATAGAAGAACGCATGTATATTTGTGAGTCCTCTGCTGCACCTCAAGCTGAGGAAAAAGCTTTCTTTGATTATCACATGTACACATTAGTAAATCCCGCAACACTGAAAGATAATCAGACCAAGCAAATCAATATTTTAAATGGTCTAAGTATACCTTATAAAAAATATTACAAGCTCAACATGAGTGAAGAAAAGGCAAATGTAATTATTGAGTTTACAAATAAGAAAGAGTGTGGCTTGGGTTACGCCATACCCAAGGGGAAAATCAAACTGTATAAAGCTGATGAAGCAGACAATTCTCTTGAGTTCATTGGTGAGGATAGTATAGGGCATACCCCAAAGGATGAAGATATTAAGCTCACCATCGGTAATGCGTTTGACATCACCTTTGATTTCAATGAAGTTGATCGAAAGAAAATAAACGGATTTGAACATTACAAATATGAGTGCATTATTAAGAACCATAAGGAAGAAGCTGCGGAAGTGCATTTTGAACATTATGCCTGGGGTATATGGGAAATGGTTTATGCAACACATGAGTATTCAAAGAAAACATCGGGGCTTATTGAATTCTCTGTTAATGTACCGGCTGACAGTGAAGTAAAGGTAGAATTTGAATATAAAATCGACCGGCGTACAGAGGTTATTGTTAAAAAGTAATACACTCGAAATTACATTGTGAGGACCGTTGTTATGAAAAAAAGTGTATCGGAAAGATATAAAGATTTAAAATCCATTGTTATAGAGCGAAAAGAACAATTTGATAGGGTAATAAACTTCATCGAGAAAGAAACCGCTTGGCTAACAGCACCTGCAAGCACGAAATACCATCTCTGCAAAGAGGGTGGTCTTTTAGAGCACTCGGTAAATGTTGCTGAAACTATGTTGAAGATCAAGTCTGCAATTGCACCGGAAATAAGTGATGAGAGCTGCGTCATAGTAGCATTGTTGCATGATTTAGGTAAAGTGGGTATGCCGGGAAATCCACAGTATCTTATAAATGAACCTTCAGAAAAGCAGAAAAAGTACGGATACAAACCGGATTATCCATATCGTTTTAATTCTGAACTTACATATTTGAGTGTACCGGTTAGAAGTATATATTTGGCGCTTCAGCACATCAACCTTACAGAGGAAGAAGTGCAGGCAATTGTCTATCACGATGGACAATATGTGGAGGATAACCGTTCCTGCGCTACCCATGAGGAACGGCTCACGCTGCTTTTGCAGTATGCCGATAGCTGGAGTGGGTTTGTAATTGAGAAATAAAAGACCAGCTAATAAAAGTCAAGAGTTTTTAAGAAAAAAATTTAAGAATTTTTGAAAACTCCTGACAGTGAAAAAAGAGGGTGATAATAATGAAGTTCGGTATGAGAAAACCAAGTATTAAAAAGAGTATTGCGGCAAGAACGAGTGTAAAAAGATATATACGCCACAGCTTAGGAGTGAAAGCTCCAAGAGGATGGGGTTGGATTTCAAACCCTAAAAAAGCCCTATATAACAAGGTCTACCGTAAAACCACATTTAGTATATTTGATATTTTTAAGTTTTTTAAATAATAAAACCTATTTTGAGCTTTTTCTTTTGCATATCTGAGTATCCATTGGGGGTGATTATTTGATACAAGCCGTACTTGAAGGCAAATCGTTAGGTTATGAGTATACGGAGGATATCCTTACTTCAACAGTTTTTGGCACTCTAAAATATCTAAGGCCAGACATGATATTGATTCCTTTTATTGAGTCTGCGTTTTTATATAACGAGGAAAGAACAACTTTTTGGGAAAAGCTAAATTCAGAAGGAATTGAGCTGAGATGTTACCGGGAAGTAGAGTATGTATTCTGGACTTGGAATCAGAATTATGGAGAGCCGGACTTAATCCTTATATTTAGAGACCATGTACATGGTCTTGATGATTTGCTTCTTATTGTTGAAGCTAAATTCAAATCAGGGAAAAGTGGAACAGACGAAAATGATCAATTAGTCCGCTATTTTGAAGCAATAAATAATGATATAGAGAATTTTACTGAATCATCTGTGTCAAGCTTTAAAGGCAAAAAGGGATATATTGTTTATTTAACAGAAGCCGAAGCTTACTCAGACATAATGGCAACTACCAAAATAATACAAAGCAGATATAATCAAATAAAAGAAAATGTATTTCATCTGAGATGGCATCAATTGTACAAAATACTTGAGAAAATGTATCCATTTTATTCATCATTTGAAAAGATTATCGTAGACGACTTGATGAAGTATATGGAAAAGCTCGGGTTGAGAGATTTTTCAGGAATATCTCTACCGGATAAGTCGTTGAATTCGGCTTTTTCATTGCCGTACCCGATTTTTTATAATGATGGAAATAGTTCTGCTGAGAAGAAAACTTATTTTGACCAATTGAACAACTTAGACATTACAATAGAAAAAAATATTTTTTATAGGGGTGAATCAGTGTGAGTGATATTCAAAAGGGCCATCAAATAACATTAGCTTTTCAATATATTCAACAAGTATTTAAAGAATGTCAGCGATTAATATTCAAGATTGACAACCAATTGGCTCCTGAATGGGGAAACTTATATGGTAATAGAATAACAAAGGATGTAAGCGCAAGCTTGCAGGAGGCTGATAGATGGATTGTTGAAGCAATTTTCCGTGTTTATCAAAACAATAAAGATAAACTGGTTAATAAATGCATTACAATCACTTTTTGGGGAGATGAAGTGGAACAACCAATTATTACTGCCGGGAAAATTGTATACTCTGATATTGATAAAAGGGATCATTGGGATTTATGGAATATCTGGTTTTATTGGTCTGGTGCAAGTGAAGACAATAACTATGAATTAGATGGCAAAGTTAATCATTTCCAATCCGAAGAATGCAAACATATTGATGAAGCATATGTTTTCAGTTTGCCACTTATTAGTATTACAGACGACGAAGCATTAATTGAAAAGATCATTAAACCGCTAAAAGAGCTTTAAAATTGGCATGGGAGAGGGTGAGATACCAGATGGAACTAACAGATAATATACGGGCTGTTCTTGAATTCTATTCTTCTCTCGGTAATCATCAAGCCTTCTGTGAATTAAAACACTACAATGGTAATACCGAGGAATATATTTATTCCCGACTGGAGAGAGCAGCCTTTGACCAGCGTGATGGGAACAATGTTGCTGCCTTTTCAAGATATGCCATATGGGCAGATGATGTAAGGTATCTTATAAAAAGTGCTATAGAATCGATTAATGCTCAGGATAAAGAAAGGGCTGTTGAAGAACTTACACTTGCGTTGAATGTTTTGGGTGCGTTTGTAGATATCCAGAATATGTTTGACGCTCAGCCTGGAAGAATGCAGTTTGAAAAACCTGAACAGATTTTAAAGGAGTATAAGGAGTTTAAAAAACTATAGATATAGTTTGCAGTATAATTTTATTGGAAAGATGAAACGGGGTGTTCTAAATGCTTGATAAAGCTATTCGTATCGCAGCTAAGGCGCATGAAGGACAGTTGGACAAGGCTGGGCAGCCATATATACTTCACCCGCTGCGGGTCATGTTTATGCGAAGGAATGAAACGGAAAGAATTTGTGCAGTGTTACATGATACTATTGAGGATTCAGATATTACTATTGAATATTTGAGAAAAGAAGGTTTTTCTGAAGGAGTTCTGATTGCATTAGATGCTCTGACAAAGCGTGAGAATGAAAACTATGATGATTTCATTGGCAGGGTTCTTGAGAATAAAACAGCCTGTAAAGTTAAGTTGGCAGATTTAAGTGATAACATGGATTTATCCCGTATTTCAAATCCTACCCAAGAAGATTATCAAAGAGTAGAAAAATATCGTAAAGCAGCAGACAGGATATTAATGACTATGGATTCTGAGGGTGATGATGAGTATAAAGCCATTAAGGAGATTGAAATAAACGGCTGTGTTTCAGTTCCTCAAAGCTGTTCAGAGGATGAGTTCCTACAAAAGTTTATCGATTTTATTGAAAATAATTATTGGTCATTTGGCGGTGGAGTAAAAGAAATTAATGAGAAGCAGTAGAGATTGGCTCCATAGAGGGCCTATTTTTATTGGTTATCTAAAGTCATTATTTTCAACATTTTATCTATATGTATAGTAAAATGTAAAATTTTATGATATTATTTATGTTGGTAAAATTTAGATTAGCGGGGTGTATGTGTTTTGGAAAACAATAATGTTGCTTTAGCGAGGGAAAAAGTATTAACCAATATGACTGATAATTTAGCAATGCTAAGAACCAAGTTAGGGTTAACACAAGTGCAACTGGCTAACTTAATTGGAGTTTCAAGACACACCATCATGCAAGTCGAGAATAAAAAAGCCAAGTTATCATGGAACACTTTCCTGAGTTTGTTGTTGGTATTTATTAAAAATCCTGAAACTGATAGGTTACTTAATATACTTGAGATATATACGGATGAACTTAACAACGAATTAAAACTAAGATTATAAAGAAATTCTTGAAGAACCCCATTATATGTCTATCTTGGCAGATATAATGATATTGAGCGTGTAAATAGGTTGGTGAAAGATTTGAACTTAGGAATTGATTATAATGGGAATAAAGGTTTTAGATTGCTGAGCATTTATGAGAGGCTAAATAAAGGCGAAGCTATAGAAAAAGCGCAGCTTGCGGACTTTTTTGGTGTTACTCAAAAAACAATACAGAGAGATATTGATGATCTTCGTGCATATTTAGCGGAGACACATATGACAGAAAATGAGGTTGCAATAAAGTATGATAAGACTAGGAATGTTTATTACCTTGTTCGTTTTGAGAGAGAATGGCTCACTAATGAAGAGGTTATGGCACTATGTAAGATTCTATTGGAAAGCCGTGCTTTCTGTAAAGAAGAACTCAATGGCCTTATCAGTAAGTTATTAACACAGGTTGTGCCAAATGATCGTAAAAAGATTGAGAACATGATAAGAAATGAGCTGCATCACTATGTGCCATTACAGCATAAAAAACACCTGTTTTCCATTCTGTGGGAGCTATCACAGTTTATAACCAATAATGAGATAATACAGTTTGATTATACTCGTCAAGACGGTATTACAAAGGAAAGATTAGTAAAGCCAGTAGCTGTATTGTTTTCAGAATACTATTTTTATCTAATAGCTTTTATGGCAGATGGAAGTAAGGATTTCCCTACCACTTTTCGTATAGACCGAATTACAGATTTGAAGGGTATAAAACAGCATTTTAATATCCCATACAAAGACAAGTTCAATGATGGAGAGTTCCGAAAAAGAGTTCAGTTTATGTACTCCGGAGAACTTATGAAAATCCAGTTTAAGTTTTGGGGTCATTCTTTGGAAGCAGTATTGGATCGTCTGCCAACAGCGAAGATTATTGCAGAAGATGGAGAGAAAAAAATTATCGAAGCTGAGGTTTTTGGCATGGGTATAAAAATGTGGTTGTTAAGCCAGAGTGATAACTTGGAAGTGATTAAACCTCAAAGCTTTAGAGAAGAAATCATGTTGAACATAAAGAAAATGTATGAAATTTATGGCTGCGAGTATTAGTGCAGGATATTTGTTTAAAGGAAGTGATTGGATGGAAGAGAAAAAAAAGAAGAATGATGGGTTGAGAGATGCGGCACTTGGAGTTGGTGCGCAAGATGTTGTTGATAAATTTGGAAGTGCCTCAGCAGAATACATAAAAGGATATAAAGGGTCTGTTGATGAAGCAGGAAATATTATATCAAAAGGACTTAGACATATATCGGAATCTAAAGTGAACCCTGATTTTGAGTATCAAAATCTGAAGCAGCAGGCTGGTTTCTCGGCAGAAAGGCATTTTGTAAGCAAAGAGAATGCTGAAAACATTATTAAGGGTAGAGATATTAGGTATAGTCGCTCAAACGATGTGGGTTTAGGGAATGACCAAAGGATTGATGTTCTTGCTGTAGATATTGATGGAAATCCAATCACAGTTAATGGACAGCCCTTGTGGAGTGCACAGATGAAATTTTGTGGTAAATATGAAACACCACAAGAAATTAAAGAAAGCTCAGAAAAATTGGCAAAAGAGCTTGCCGGAGATAAATGGGCTAAATACAGAGGAAACAAGGTTTTAGTTCCTTCTGAACAATATGAGCATGTAAAAAAGTATGCAACCGAAGAAGCTCAAAAACTCCATGAAAAAGCAGCTGAATTTAGACAAAACGGGAATTTTGAAAAAGCGGAGTTGTTGGAACAAAATGCACGGAAGTTTGAACAGGTTGCAGAAGATGTTCAAAATAGCGGGATTAGTAGTAAAGAAGCAATGTTTCTCAGAGAACATGCCAAGTTAGCTACAGCAAAGTATGTGGCTGAAACAGCTAATCGTGCCGGTATTGAACAAGCAAAAACCGGTGCTGTAATTTCAGCTACAATTTCTGTTTCACAAAACATTATCAGTGTAATAAGAGGTGAAAAAGAGATTAAAGAAGCTTTAAAAGATACAGCAATAGATACAGCTAAAGGAGCTGGTACCAGTTACATAATAGGAGCAGGGGGAGCTGCTATAAAAGGAGTTATGCAGACAAGCAGCAACAGTATATTTCAAAATCTTTCAAAAACCAATATGCCCGCTATGATAGCTACGGTATCCCTTCAAGTCGGAAAATCAATTGTTCGTTATGCAAAAGGTGAAATCAATGAAGTTGAGCTTGTAGAGGAGCTTGGTGAAAAAGGGACAGGAATGATGGCAGCAAGCTGGGGTGCAGCAATCGGCACAGCAATATTCCCTGGAGTTGGAACGGTTATTGGTGGAATGATTGGATATATGACATCTTCCACCATATATAAATCAGCTATACAGGTGCTTCAGGAGGAGAGAGTTTCAATTGAAAGAAGAAACAAGATTCATGCATTAACAGAAGCCGCATTAGAAGCTATGAACAAACAAAGAAGAGAATTAAGTATACTAATTGATAACCATTATAAAAATAGGCAAATTCTTTTTGAACAAAGTTTTGAAATGATTGAAAAATCAACTGAAAGTAATAATCTTGAGTTGTTTACTACGGCATTAAATAATATTGCATTAGAGATGGGTAAAGCATTGCAATTTAAGGATTTTAATGAGTTTGACACATTTATGCGTAATAAAAACATGGCACTCGAATTCTAAAAAAATTAAATTAATATAAAAGGAGATTGATGGACATGCCTATACCATTTATTGTTGGAGGAATTGCTGTTGCTGCAGCTATTACAGGGGTAAAGAAAGGAATAGATGCAAAGAATGATATGAATGAAGCTAATGAAGTTAATGAAGCGGCAAAAGCAATGGCTAAAGAAGCTGAAGAGTTTATAACGATGGCAAAGGATAAGACAAAAGGAGCAATCGAGGCTTTAGGTCAAGAGAAGATACGTATACTTTCAACTTCTGTTAATGATTTTGTTATGAATTTTGAGAAAATAAAGAATATTAACTTGAAAAATAGTCAAGGGATTGAAGAACTGAAGAATTTTAATCCATCAAGTGAAGGATTTAAACAACTTAAAGAGGCGGCATATGAAGCAAAACAAATAGCTATCAATGGCCTTGCAGCTATTGGGTCTGGGGCATTACTGGCATATGGTACATACAGTGTCGTGATGAGTGGATTAGGTGGATTAATAGTTACAGCTACAACTGGTACTGCCTTGGGAACTCTGTCTGGTGCAGCAGCAGTCAATGCCACTCTTGCATGGCTTGGTGGGGGTGCGCTTGCAGCTGGTGGATTTGGAATGATGGGGGGCATGATTGTTCTTGGTGGTATTGTTGCGGGACCAGCACTTGCAATTGGAGGAGCTATTTTTGCCAGCCAAGCTCGTAAAGCTTTGAATGATTCTTATGGTAATTATGACAAAGCAAAAGCTTTTAAAGCTCAAGCTAAGAATATAGGTGTGGCTTTAAAGGCAATATTTACACGGGCAGGACAGCTTACAGAATTGTTGCAAAAGCTTGATTCTTACTTTGTAGAATACATCTCAAAAATGGCAGATACAATCAATCATAAAGGAACGGATTGGGAGAAGTATAATTTAGCTGAACAGCAAGACATTTATAAGTGTGTACAGCTTGCTCAAACAATTAAAACCGTTCTGGACACATCGTTACTTAAACAGAATGGTGAACTTGAGGAGGCAACTGCACAAGTGTTAGAAAACGGAAACAAATACTTGCAGATGATAGGCCAGGTGTAGAGGGTGTTTATTTGTGAAAGATGTGGTTTGTGTTGTAAGGCTGTGAGCAGAAGCGATCTTTATAAGCATTTAGATAGAGGAGATGGAGTTTGCATATATTTTGATTGTAGTACAAAATTATGCAGTATTTATGATGAACGACCTATCATTTGTAGAATTGATGACTATTATGAGAAATTTTATAGAAATGATTTTACGTTACAGGAATTTTATGAAGAAAACTATAAAGCTTGCGAGAACTTAAAAAAAATGGAGGATATAAAAATGAGCGATATTAAATCAGCTTTAAAGGGGAAATTCGAAGAAATATTTGGTTATGCACCTGGAGATGATTATGCTCCACGTGTAAGCAATGCTAGAGAAATAATTTGTCAAGGAAAGTATAGAAAAGATGATTTGATAGATATAACTGACACCAGTATTTCAAGCAATGGTAAGTCCGGATTAGTACTTACAGTGGACTCTGTCTGTGTTAAGGATTCTGCAAATAGCACTTCTAAATTTATTGCACGTTATGAAGATATTGATTATACATATATGAATGAAGACCGATTTCTGGGAATGGATATAACGGCACTTGAGCTGAACATGAAATATGGAGCAAAATACAGAATAAGTATTGATGCAATAAATAAAGAGAAACTAATGGAATTCATAGATTATGCAATTTCCTTATACCAAGAGGATGAAAAATTAGAATGGTAATTTAAAAAATTTATTGGAGGGATTTTCATGCTATTAAAGTATTTATCAAAACCAGAACAGGAGTTATTTTTAGAATTATGTAACTTTGCTGCCAATATAGATAATGATTATTCTGAGCAGGAGAAGAATTACATACAAGAATATCGTCAGGAGATGGCTCTTGATGAAAATGCTTATACTATTAAAAGATTAGAATACGATGAAATTGTTAAAAAGATTCTTGAAATAAGCACACCGGAAAGCATCAGAAGAATTATAATCGAATTGATTGCACTCTTAAAATCTGATGGTATACTCCATTCACAAGAGAATAATTTGATTGCAAAATTGCAAGAGGATTTTAAGTTAAGTAGTGATATCCTCAAAGAAATATATGAGTCACTGGAAAATTTAGAAAATGCTTATGCAAAGATATTTGCAATAGTAAATGGAAACTAAGCATGAATGAGATTTCATTGTTAATCTCTGTTTCTAATAAGCTTTTACTCGTCTTTGCTTAACATTCTGACAATAGAGATTAAAAAAAGGGAGTAACAGCAGATTTGAAATGTTGTTACGGAAGGATCTATGGTATTTTTAGAGCCTTTTCTTTACTTTTGTTCATATGTATTAAGTAGAAAATATTGAATGGAAAGAATTAATGATAAAGAATAAAACTCGTTTTGGATTGAAAAAGTTAAAGTAGAAAATGGTGGTAGGTATTTTGTAGCTGAATTGCTTCCATGACCATTTGGAGGATTACTTGATAAAGGGAATTGTATCAACAACAGATAGACTTTGTTATATATCCGGATTGAAATATAAAAAAGCTGTGGAGGTTTTCGATTTTATTTTCTATTATCAAGATATTTAATGGATTTTTGAGATTTTTCCTATGGAAATGACAAATGAAAGGAATATTTAATTGATGATTGAATTAGATCAGGTTAATACGTGGACTGTACAAATATTAAAGATTTTAGAAAATAGGGCTTCCTTTATTAAAGATGAGAGGGAACGTGAAGAACAATCCTTATGTGATGGCTCATACATATTAAATAAAATAGGGTAAATATTAAAACTGTCGACATTTTAATGAGGCCATCAGTTTTGTTATGATACTTATGAGAGATAAGCAATATCTACCGCAATCACATCGCTCTTGTAGTTGGTGGTGTCAAATAGAAAACAGAGCTTTTCAATGAAGAAAATACTCTGTTTATTTTTTTAGAAAATCAGATTTTGGGTCATAAACAGTTCTAAATTGGTATCCTCTTGAATTCATAGAAGCCATTTTTAGGGCGATTAAATTTATGTCGGTATAAAGTATCCGTGCTATTTGTTCAATATCGTAACCTTCATGTGCATAAGAAAAAATAGCATCATCCGGTAGAAGAATCTCTGATGCGAATAGATTAGCTTCATATTCAGGACGGCTTTTCATATCATACAGCATGAATTCCTGCAAACACACCCTCCTAGCCAAATCCCTATGTAATAAGTCGTGCCCTAACTCATGAGCACAAACCAACTTTTTTATGTAATCATCAAGTTTTTCATTGATGACTGCAAAACGGTTCCGTTTAAGATATTTGTACATTCCTTTGAGATGCCCTAAATCAGCATAAAAAATTTCAACTCCAATAGCTTTACATAGTTCAAAAGGATCTCTCGTATCATAACGCTTGATTAACCCGGAAGCAACCGATTGAATATAGTCTTTGTTCGGCATACGTGATTCACCCCCTTAGTATCCCCATTATACCAAATAATGTGTACTATAAAACGGACAGTAACCTATTCATCAGACTCTTTTCGGTACTTCTTAGGGGTATATTTCTTATTATTGTCCTTGGCTCTCCAGTACATCTCAGTGATAGCTCTAAAAACTTTGTCTTTATCCTCTTCATTTAATTCCCCACCGGCAAAAAGGCCGCCTAACTCATCAACTAATTTTTGAGCATCTTTTTTGCCACGGGTGCCGTATTTTTCAGATGCTTCCTGAATGAAATTATCTTCTTCCTTCATTAGTTCTTCTATTGTTGTATTCAATGCCTTGCAGAGCTTGTTTAAAATTGCTACATCTTTTGGGTATCTTTGGTTGCTCTCATAATTTTGAATAGATCGTAAGGAAAGCCCTGCTTTATTTGCTAATTCTTGTTGACTCATTCCTGCCGAAGTTCTCAGTTCTTTAATTTTATCACCAAACAACATGATATTGGCTCCTTCCTAAGCAATACGTTTTTATATGATCGATATGCAATATCGTACACAATAATTCTATTGACAAACGAAAATATGTTCGTGTATAATTTGGATATACGATATGCAACTTCGTTCGTTATATATGTTACACTTGATTGAAACAGATGTCAATATGAAAATTAAGGAAGGACAGATGCTATGCGTAAAGAGAGCAAAGTAATGAAACAATGCGCACTAATGTATAAAGGATTAAATATAGAGCGCACTACGGTTCTACATAAAACAAAACTGCTTCTTAAAATATATCGTCCGGTCGTGTGGTCAACATCAAATAGAGCCTATCAAATATGTGAGAGTGCCGAATGTTATTGCGGTAAAAATTTGGAGAGAGCATTAGAGTACCTGGCTAATTTTGCGCCTGAAACTGAACAAAATAGGTTTTCAGAAAATGTACGATCCTTATTTGAAACACATTGGCTCATTTCATTGATTGATTCCACAATGAATAAAATTTATGAATATCCTGATAACGGGAAGATGTATCATGAAATATTAAGTAAGCAATATTTGACGGTTTCCAAATACTCAGAGCAGGAAATGCTTGAATTATTAAATATGGAGCGTAGTACATATTACGATAAAAAAAGGGAAGCGATTGATTTATTTGCTATTTGCCTTTGGGGCTATACTATTCCATCAATGAGAGGAATTTTTGCTGCAATCGAAGGAGGAAGTGAGATACCGAGCTTTTTTCACTGTTTGGACAACCCCGACTTAATCCCGACTAACTTCCGACAAAGTTCCGATTAAATCCCTACTGCTTTCCGACTTCCAACATGTTACACTGTTTATGCTGGTGAATTATGGCATAAATTAAATCGAATATAGAAGCATACAGCCTCAATTTCCATTGGATTTTGGGGCTTTTTTCATGCCTTTTTCATCAGTTAATATGGCGGCGATTAAGGCCGGAGGTGATTAAGTTCACTTCCGGCCTTTTTTCATGCCCGGAAACAGGAGAAGGTTGCATGAAAAGGCTGGGAACTTACAGGTCTTATTTTCTTATAAAGCATGAGCATTCCTTAAAACAAAAAGACGTGTTTTTAGACGTTTTTGTATTAAAGGCATACTTCGGGAATTTTGGAGGTGCCTTTATGAAGACCTGTATCTATAGCACAAGTCGGTGGGAAACATTTATCGCCCGTTATCCATGACTTTCAAATTTCGTTTGAACATTCATCAAAACGAAATTTGGAGGTTAAGAAAATGGATAAGAAAAAGAAGTTTTTTATACGCATTGATAATCACGTAGAGCAGGTAACAGAAGAAGTCTACAGAGAGTATTTCAAAATGCTCCGAAGAGAGCGCTATTTAGAAGAACGGGATTTGGCACATGGCAGGTTCTTGTATTCACAGCTTGATAATGTCTATGAGGATATTCTGGGAGAAGAAATGCTAGTTGATAGGCTTACAGAGGATCTTTGCGATTCCATTGTCACCAAAATCATGATTGAAAAATTAAAGGAATGTTTATCCCTTTTGTCTGATGATGAACTGAATTTAATCACCCAGTTATTTTATGAAGAAAAAAGTCAGCGACAGCTATCAGAGGAAAGTGGCATACCAGTAATGACCATAAGTGATCGAAAGAACAGAATCCTAAAGAAGCTAAAAAAATATATGGAAAATAAAAAATAATTCCGTACACCCCCCTCACTTTTCCGGCTTAGAAGTGAGGGGGTAATTTTTTACTCTCCTTATGCTCCTTGAAAACTGAACATACGGTATATCAGGAAAACCACCTTTGTAGCCAGAAATGGCAAGCAACGAAAGCGGAGCGCCATGACCGTCCTGGACGCGAGCGAACACCTCCGGCTTGAAATAGCCAGTGGAATGGCTAATTGCGATGACCGGCAAAGGGATAAATAATGATACTTCTGCCTTGAACGCCTCACCGCATTGGGCAGCCCGCAACGAATGACGGGATAACGCTCATTTGGCTTGAGAACTTATAGCCATGTCAGCTTATATGATGTTTTCCAAAGACAAACTGATATATCCCCTCAGTTGTATCAGGGGCGTTGAGAACAAATATGATACACACCAATTCTACTGTTCAAACGAATTGCTTGACAGCAGAAACTATGCGGTGGCCTGTACGAAAGCTGATTATTCAAAATCGCTCAAATAGTAGTACAGGCCACCGTATCATTGTGCTATCAAGTATCCCACATAATACGAAGGAGAGGAAAATTATGTTTGAGATAAAAACGACAGACGAATCGATAATGCAACAATATCTCAAAAAGCATGGAAACAGAAACGAATTTCGTTATCTTTTTACATTTGATAAAAACTACATTTTCATGGTGAAAGAAAATAGAAGCATAAATACCTACTATGTAATTTGCTTGATGAGAAATTGTATGGTTGCTATTGCTAAAAGCAAGCAAGTTTATTCTGATGATATAAAAAAGAAACTAATAGAGAAGTTTATTGCTACACCTGCTTATCAAGTCACACTTCCTGAAAACCCGAATGCCATGATTGAATTTATCTTCAAAAAACTGATGGCAGCAAGCGGATTTACAATCAGGGAAAATCAAATTGAGCTATCTAAAATGATGTATGAAGGAATTAAGCAGAATCATATTGCTATTTGCGAAGCAGAGGTTGGAACGGGAAAAACCTATGCTTACATAGTTGCTTGTGTTGTTTATGCTCTTTATGAAAGACAAAAGCGTAGCAAAGCAGGTATACTTACATATTTGGACAATGAATACTGCTCTGTCCCTTGTGCTATATCAACATCCAGTATTGATTTGCAAAATGCCATTGTTCGCACTTATGTCCCAATCTTATCTGATATATTGCTGAAGAATAAGGTGATTGATCGTCCTTTAAGTGCAGTTTTAAGAAAGGGGAAAGAACATTACTTTTGTCAGATGCGATACGACCGGTTAACGAGTTATTTAAAGAGTAGTCAAAAAGCTGTGGACAGAGAACTGCTTTATAAATTGTCCGCATTAAAGATACCGGATTACGGAATTGATTTGGATGAATACAAAGGGTTGAAAAACCATATAGTTCAAAAAATCAATGTGCCCAAAGCCTGTGAAATTTCCTGCCCTTACTATAAGGAATGCCAATATATCAAGCATATGGATTATGCGAGATCATCAATTCATGACTTTCAGGTATGTAACCATAATTATTACTTGGCAGATACAATGAAACGTGCCAAAGGGAAGCATACGCTTATTCCGGAACACTCAGTAGCAATTATTGATGAGGCTCATAAATTGCCGGATGCAGCTATGCAAATATTTGGGAAGAGATTTTCAAGTGAAGATATAACGATCATGACCAATGTGCTAAAAAGCAATCTAAAAGGTAATAAGGCATATTTACAGATAGCAAAAATGAAGTTAGACAGTTTATCTGTTCTGAGGACGAGATTTTTTAGAAGCCTAGTTTCAAAAATTAACCTGGATGCTGTAGATGATGAAACATCACAAATTGGTATATTCATAGGGCACTTTGAAAAAATGCTGCTCTTGGAGATGTTAAAAATCATTGAAAATATTCAGGAATATTGTGCGGTGGATATTTCAAAGAGCAGGACATTAGAGATTATGTTTTTGGAAGCAAAAGAACAGATTGAAACTTTTTTCCGGACAGAGAATATCATTTATTGGCTTGAAAACCCTTTGAGCGACAAATTGGTTTCTATCTGCTGCATCCCAACAGATTTAGAGGATCAATTGCACAAAGTACTATGGAAAAACAGAATCCCAAAGATTTTGACTTCCGGAACATTATCAGATGATAGAGGCTTTACCTACTTCAAAAGCAATGCGGGAATAGATAAGGTCAATAAAAATTTTATCAGTGAGATGAGCTGTCGTTCTCCATTTGACTATAAAAATAATGCATTGCTTTATGTCAGTGAAAACGTACCATTTCCTGATAAACAATGCAATGAGTATATTGAGGCTTTAGCTGATGAAATTATAAGGATTGTGGATGCAGCCTATGGGCATACAGTGATTTTGTTTACTTCCTACTCTTTATTATCAAGAGTATATGAATTGGCGAGACACAGAATCAAATATCCGGTCCTGAAAATGGATAAAAGTGAGAAGAACATTGTTGAAGCTTTTAAAAACAGCGGAAACAGTGTTCTTTTTGCTACAGGCTCATTTTGGGAAGGTGTTGACTGTCCCGGAGATATTCTATCTTCACTTATTATCGTCAACTTGCCGTTTCCAACACCGACACCGATTTTGGAACATAGGAAGAAACAGTATGCGGAGTTGAAAGAGTTTATAGAATTTATTATTTTTCCTGAAATGCTCATTAAGCTAAAGCAAGGTATGGGGCGCTTGATTCGATGTGAAACTGATACCGGTCTCATTGCCATTTTAGATTTCAGGATCAGTAAAAAAGGAAAGTACCGCAAGAGGGTGCTTGGTGCCCTATCAGACTATAGGGTGACAGATTCTCTTGATGAGGTAAAAGCATTTTTCCGTAAAGTAAAAAGAAAAGAATATTTTTATCAAGATTGAGTGAGCGGTTATGGGAATAGCTGCTCGCTTTTTTTGAAAGGAGCGGTTTCATGAATACAGCCATGACCATAACGGACATGAAAAATATAGATATACGTACAGTTGATCCATCCACCTTAGTAGATATTAAAACAGTCAAAGTCAATACGGATTTACCGGTGGAAGAACGAAAGAAAGATTTTATCAGACAAGTGAAAAATCCTTACTGCTTCAGATGTGGCAAGGTTGTGGTTAAGATGAGTTTCGCTGATACAACAGCAACATTAGAAGACAGGTTGGAGAATTACTTTAGAAGCTTATAGAACAGTAGAAGGCAAAACTTTACAAATTGGCGCTTCGGAAATCTGGACGCGCAGTTAATTTTATGCTAAGCTTTTATTGGACTATAATCAGTGAAGCCTAATGTGTTTAAAGTTTTGCTAATACTTTAAACAAACAGGAGGCTTTACTCATGGAATTTTTAAAAGATAACAAAACCTATAATGCTGCTATTTATGTAAGACTCTCAAGAGATGATGGAGATAAAGAAGAAAGTGACAGCATTTCAAACCAAAAGGAACTAATTCGTGAATATTTAAGGTCAAAGTCAGAAATCCAAATTGCTTCTGTGCACGTAGATGATGGATATAGTGGCGTTGACTTTAATCGGCCTGCCTTTTTAGAAATGATGGAAGAGATTAAGGCAGGGAAGGTAAACTGTGTTGTCGTAAAAGACCTTTCACGTTTTGGCAGAAACTATATTGAGTCAGGGAAATATATTCAAAAGATATTTCCTTTTCTTGGTGTGCGTTTCATTGCGATCAATGATAATTATGATAGTGCGGAAGGTTCAAATATTACCGATAACATCATGATTCCATTTAAAAATCTAATAAACGACTCATATTGCAGAGATTCCTCAATTAAAATAAGGAGCCAACTTGAAATCAAACGTAAAAAGGGTGATTTTATTGGCTCTTTTGCTGCTTACGGCTATAAGAAAGCTGAGAATAATAAGAATAAGCTGGAAATAGACGAATATGCAGCTCAAGTTGTCCGTGACATTTTCAAGTGGAAACTTGAGGGGATGAGCCAGCAGGGGATAGCCAACCGACTAAATGAAATGGGCATCCTGTCCCCTATGGAATATAAACGCTCATTGGGAGAAAGGTACAAAACAACCTTTAAAGTAAAACAGCAGGCTCTCTGGTCTGCCGTTGCAGTCAGACGAATCTTAACAAATGAATTGTATATCGGTGTGTTGGAGCAGGGAAAAAGAACCACTCCGAATTACAAAATAAAAACGAGAGTTGAACGTCCTAAAGAAGAGTGGGTGCGAGTGGAAAATGCACATGAGCCTATAATATCAAAAGAGCTATTTACCACAGTAAATGGTTTATTGCTCCATGACACTCGGATTGCCCCTGCTGAGGAAACCGTATATCTTTTTTCAGGTATTATTGTCTGCGGGGATTGTAAAGAAAATATGATCCGCAAGACGGTTCCTGCTAATGGGAAAAAATATTACTACTACACTTGTTCTACCAACCGAAATGATAAAAATAGTTGCACTACCCATAATATCAGTGAAAAGGCATTTGAAGAAGCTGTTTTGGTGGCTTTAAATGTACATATACGCAGTATTCTTGATATTGAACGTATTCTAACATATATCGATACACTACCTTACAAGCAAGAAGAAATATTGAAATTGGATGCTCAAATTGTCAAGGCACAAGAGGAAATAGAAAAGATTCAAAAGTATAAGCTGACATCATACGAACACTTTGTAGATAAAGTAATCACCAAAGAAGAATACCGAAACCATGTCAGCAGATATAATGCTAAAATTCAAAAGGCAGAAAAGCTTATACTAAAGCGTAAACAAGAGATTGAAGATATTATAAACAATAAGACGCCAACTAACTTATGGATTGAGAATTTTAAGCAGTACCAAAACATTGAGCAGCTTACACGAAAAGTAGTTGTGTCATTGATGGAGAAAATATATGTATATGAAAATGGGAAAATCGATATTCATTTTAAACATCAAGCGGAATATGAAAGTGCTATTCGTTTTATAGAAAGCGCCAGCAAATCAGACTCCTTTGATGCGAGTGTTGCGTTTAAGGAGGCGATTTAATCATGGCAAGAAAAAGCAGAAGACAGTCTGTGATCGCACAAAAAGAAACGGTAACACAGGAGAAGGTTTTTAAAACAGGACTGTATGTCCGTCTTTCTATTGAGGATGTGCGTGACAGAAAAGATAGTGATTCCATTGAAAATCAGACATATTTGTTGAAACAATTCGTTGAGGAAAGGCCATTTTTGCAGATTTACTCAATATATACGGACAACGGAGAAAAAGGAACGAATTTTGACCGTCCTGAATTTAACAGGCTTATGGACGATGTTAAAGCAGGCAGAGTGAACTGCATTGTGGTAAAAGACCTCTCGCGCTTTGGCAGAGATTATCTTGAAACCGGAAACTATCTTGAAAAGATTTTTCCGTTTCTTGGAGTCCGTTTTATATCTATCAATGATAATTATGACAGCTTTAACCCTGAAAACAGTAATGAAGGCTTGATTATTTCTTTGAAAAATCTTTTGAATGATGTTTATACAAAGGACATATCCAAGAAAATCATCTCTACCTTCAGAGAAAGACAGTCGAAGGGTGAATTTTTAGGTGCACACGTGCCTTATGGATACAGCAGGCCGGATGACGGCACTTATAAACTTGTAGTTGACGAGGAAGCTGCTTTAGTCATTCGGCAAATCTACCAGTGGAAAGTAGAAGGGCTGAGCGATACTGCAATAGCTCGTCGCTTAAATGATATGGGAATACCTTCTCCAAGCAAGTACAAATATTTAAAGGGCGAGTGGAAAAATGCCCGTTATAATAACAATATCTGGCAGCGTCAGGCAATTAAAGCTATAACAGAGAATGAAGTATATTTAGGACACAAGATATATGGCAAAATTCAGGCATCCCTTTATGAAGGCAAGCGAAAATCAAGAGTGCCAAGAGATGAATGGACAATTATTGAAAACGACCATGAACCGATTATCGATCAAGAAACTTTTGATATTGTCCATGCTAGACGATTGGAAGTATATAAAGAATTTACTGAACGCTTAGAGCAAAACAAGCATTTTGAAAATACTGAGAATATTTTTAAGGATATTGCTATTTGCGGAGATTGCAAATGTAAACTTGTTCGCAGGAGAAGGATTAAAAATGATGAGCTTTATTATTATTTTTCATGCACTACTTACGAAACAAATAGTGGTTATAAATGCACGAGAAAGCATATAGTAGAAACTGATATGATTAAAGCAGTATATGCTGCTATTCGCAGTCAAATAGATATGGTTGCATCGGTGGATGATATTCTGAGAAAAGTAAATTCCGATGCGAGTTATGAGAATAGGAAAGACAACTTGGCTAATGAAATCAGAAAGGTTAAAGCACAAATTGAAAGGCTGCCTTCCTTGCGAAGTTCTCTTTATGATGATTATATTGAACAACTGCTTACTGAACAGGAGTATCTATATGCAAAAATTAAGTATGAGAAAGATGAAGTTGCATTAAAAGACAGACTAAATGAATTGTTGTTACAACAGAAGAAGTATGATCAAACATATTCCTATGAAAACCAGTGGTTATCTTCTTTTAGAGCATTCCGAGATGAAAAAGAATTAACTAAAGAAATGGTTGCAGCCCTCATAGAAACTGTGGAACTGTATGCCGATAGGAGTATACAGATCAATTTTAAGTTTAAAGACGAATATGAGGAATTACTTGATTATCTTAACACTATAGAAGATGAGGTGAAGCCTGATGAACAAGAATGTCTCAGTAGCTATGTACATTAGGCTTTCCAATGAGGATGCGGACATTTCAAAAAATGATGCAAAAATTGAAAGCAACAGCGTTAGTAATCAGCGTGATCTGTTGATGGATTTTATAAGTCGCCATCCTGATTTGGCAGATTCAAACATCTTGGAGTTTTGCGATGACGGCTACAGCGGTACGAATTTTGAACGTCCGGCAGTACAGCAGTTGTTAACCAAAGTAAGGCAAGGAGAAATTAACTGTATTGTGGTAAAAGATTTTTCACGATTTGGCAGAAACTACTTGGAGTTAGGGGATTATCTGGAGCAAGTATTTCCGTTTTTAGGAGTTCGATTTATATCTGTAAATGACGGATATGACAGTGCAAAAGATAATGGTATAACGGCAGGCCTTGATATTGGGTTGAAGAACCTTATCTACGACCTTTACAGTAAAGACCTATCAAAGAAAGTAAAGACAGCTAAAACAGCTAAAATGAAAAAGGGCGAGTATATTGGTTCTTTCGCTCCATTTGGGTATCTCAAAGCGAAGGATAAGAAAAATGCAATTGTTGTTGATGAGGAAGCTGCAGTTGTTGTTAAGCGAATCTTTCAATTGGCAGCCGAGGGGAACAATACAAGTGCGATCGCTAAAATACTCAATGCAGATGGAGTACCTTCACCTGCAAGGCACTACCAAAAAAATCATAATAACAAAAAGTGGAGAAAAGCCAAAGGAGATTTGGTTTGGCAAACTATGGCTGTCTTAAAAATCCTTAAAGATGAAACTTACACAGGAAAGACAATCAACCATAAGAGGGAAAAGCCTGACGTTAACAGTATGAGTACGGTGGCTGTTCCGAGGGAACAATGGATAGTGGTTCCAGATACGCATGAGGCTATAATAAGCGAAGAATTGTATTTGGAAGCTCAGAAGGTGATTCGTAAGATATCCAAACGTAAAGAGTACAAGATTGATAATACAAGAGTTCTTTATGGTAAAGTAAAATGCGGTATTTGTAAGAAGAACCTTCAACGCTCACATACAAAGGTGCCTTATTATATTTGTAAGAGCAACTATTTTGATGAAAACAGCCTTTGCTATCATGGAAGAACAGAGGAGCCAATGATTCTGGAAGTGCTATTGGAAGCAATACGGCAACAGGCTCAAATAGCCAACAAAGCAGAAAAGCTTGTACTTAAGGAAAAAGAAAAATCAGAAAGTGAAGTGGCTGATTTATTACAATCTGCAAGGAAAGCTCAGCAACATCTTGAAAGGCTAAATGCTTTAAAAATTGAAGAGTATGAGAAATATTTGGATGGGAAGATCGGAAAAGATGACTATCTGAAGCAGAGAGAAATGTACAATCAAGAGATTGAACAAACATCCTCGCAGATTAGCAAACTGGAAGCCGATTACGAACTTCAAAAACTAAAGAATAAGGAGTCGGAAAACCAATTTATCGAACACTTCAAAAGAAAACAGGAAATCAAAGAACTAAGCAGGGATTTAGTGAAAGAACTTGTTGATTCAATATACGTGTTCGGTGAAAATCAGATTGAGATTGTGTGGAACTTTGCTGATGATTATAAAAAAATATTGGAGATGTTATAATGAAGAAAGTATGGATCTACAGCAGGATTGCTAATGCTGAAAATTTAAATGATGTTTATCTGATTGGGCAAGAAAGATCGTTAAAGAAATTGGCCGAGCAACATTGTTTTAGCATAGTTGGATATTCAAAAGATATTGGCAGTGGGCTGAATCTCAATAGGAAAGGACTCAAGGAAATTGAGAATGCCATATCTGTAAATGCGATTGATACCGTTATTGTAAAAGATATGAGCAGGATTGGCAGAAATGTTTTTGATGTTCTTTCTCTTTTAAGAGAATGGAAGGAGCAAGGTATTGAATTGCTTACGGCAGATGAATTATAGAAATATCAATAAACCAAAGCAAAGGACGGATGATTCTTAATAATCTTAAACCGGGTGGTTTCGTTGAAGAAATCGCTCGGTTCTATTTTTTTATGTGAAAAATTTAAAAATTTTTTAGTTTTTACTTGACACAGGCTGATGAATGTCATCATGTTTCGGCCTTCAGATTTGAACAGATATTGAAAAACGTAAATGCTAAATATGTTTATGGACTAAGTGCGACGCCAACTCGAAAAGACGGACATCACCCAATTGTATTTATGCAATGTGGTCCAATCCGCTATAAGGATGACGCGAAAAAGCAGGCTCAGAAAAGGCCTTTTGAGCATTATATCTTACCAAGATTTACTTCCATGAGAGTTCCATTGGATGAGAATGAAAAGGAAGTTACTATTCAGGAACTATATACTGAAATAGTAAATAATGAAACCAGGAATAACCTAATTGTCGACGATGTAGTTAAAAGTTATGATAACGGCAGAAACTGTATTATATTAACAGAAAGAACTTCCCATGTCCAGTTACTGGCAAAGAAACTTGGTCAAAGAATCCCTGAGGTAATACCTCTTACCGGCGGGATGGGTACAAAGAAAACTAGAGAGATATTTGCAAAAATAGCTGATACACCACCAACTAAACAATAGGAAGGTTGCATAGACTATTTGAGAATAAGAACGAGGTCCAAATATATGATTATGTAGATATTCATGTGAGAATGCTTGAGAGAATGTATAGTAAAAGACTCAATGGGTATTCAGCAATTGGCTATAAAGCTAAAGGGGAAACAAATATTCCTGACTTAAGTAATATCATCAATATCATCTTTGACCAAAGGAATTTTTTGCCAGCTTACAAAGAAGATATTACTAACGCTGTCGATGAAATTATAATCGCAAGTCCATATGTGTCAAAGAAGCATGTAGAAAATCTTAAATATTTACAATCTACTTTAAGCAGGAATGTTAATGTAACAGTTGTCACCAGATCATTTCAAGAATTAAACGGAAAGAATAGAGCAGTAATAGAGAAGACAATAGGCTTTCTTAAAGCCGCAGGAATTAATGTAGTATGTGAACCAAACCTTTTTCAAAAATTTGCTGTAATTGACAAAAGGATAGTATGGTATGGGAGCATTAATTTATTGTGTTTTGGTAAAACCGAAGAAAGCATTATGCGACTAGAAAGTCCATATATAGCAAGTGAATTGCTGGAGTGTACTAAGAAATAATCGTTCAATAAAGAGTTATTACTAATATTACATCAAGTTGTTAAGGAGTGCGGATACCAATAAAAAAAGGGGAAACAAATAGAGGTAATTTCCCATAAGGACATACAAACTTTTTGCTTTATCTTAAGCTAACTGGGCTGATGATTTGTCAAAAGAAAGAAGATAGGTTATGAAATCGTTTGTATTATTTATTATGTAAAAATTTTGAAGGAAACGTGCTATAATGTAGTTGGGTAGAAGACAGATAATGGTATCAGTCATTGTAATAACGAAGGTGTAATGATATAATTTGGATTATAATGGAAAAGATATTAATGGAGAAGAACTGATTTCCTCATTATGGGATTAAGGGAAGGAAATTTCTATGAGCACAGCTGAATTAGAATTAAAAGATATAATTGAGAGAATAATCATTGCTGATACAGAACTTGAGGAAATATTACAGAAAAATGAGAGAATAAAACTAACCATTGTAGGTTCTAGTGCTTTTATTATAAAGAAATACTTAAACAGGACAACAAGAGATATTGATGTATATATAACGGCAGATAAGCGAATAAAGGAAATATTAGATGATAATGCTATAAACGATAGATGCATGCCAATTATAAATATCCGTGAAGGGTTTGAAAATAGAGTAAATAAAATTAACTTGAATTTAAATCATATAGAAGTATTTGTTTTAGGTGACTATGATCTATTGATATCGAAAATAGGCACGGGTCGTCCAAAAGATTTAGATGACATAGTGCAATCCGGTTTGGTTGAAAAAATAGATTTCAACAAACTAGAATCAATTATTAAAGAAGAGCTAGCTACTGCAGTTAATGAGCAAAGATTATGGTCCGATGTTAATTATCTAAAATCCATAAAAAAGTAGGTGAATAAAATGAGCTTCTCAAAATATATGACTTCATATAAAAATAGATTAACGAATTTAAATTCATTAGAAGAAATAGTTAAAGAAGCTCCAAAAAACCATAGATTGCAGAAACTATTAGTAGGTTATATGTTAAAAGATAGAAGAATATTAAATAGAGTTCTAGAACTATCAAAGCATGATCCCTATGCCAAAAAATTAGTAGGCCATGCTAAAATTGCTTTAATGGATTTAGTCAATAGTGAGTCTATTGAAAAAAGAAGATTAGCAAGTCAACTACTCAAAAATACAGGTTTGAGAATACAAAGTGTTCCAGAGGTAAATATAAAGTACTGGGAACGAGTTGGATATGCAAAAATATTTGAAACTTATTTAGCAGAACTAAAGAAAAATAACATGAGTCATCAAATGAAAGTCAGGGTTGGCAAAAAACTTAAAGAAGTCAATTGGGATAAACTAATAACATCATAAAAAAATTCCAAGGGTCTTTGTATTCGCAAAGCCCTTGGAATTGAGCTATTTCTACTTTTTTGCACAGTTGTCCAGGGAATGTAAAAGGATAAAGAACTATGGATGGTGATTATATTGTACGAAAAAGTAGCAGTAATAACCGGCGCTACTAGTGGAATTGGGCTAGAAACTGCAAAGGACCTTGCCCAAAAAGGGTATTGTGTAGTTATGGCCTGCCGGGATACTGAGAAAGCTGCAGGGTTGGCTGGAGAAATTATTAACAAAAGTGGCAACGAGTATGTTAGGGTTCTTCCGTTAGACATGGCCTCCATGCAGTCAATAAGGTCTTTTTCAGAATCATTTTCAGCTCAATATGATAAACTTCATGTTCTCATAAATAACGCTGGTGTTTTTTGTGATAAACTCCAAAAGACCGAGGACGGTTTTGAAATGACCATGGGGGTTAACTATTTGGGTACTTTTCTGCTGACTCGGCTTTTACTTCCTGTAATAATGGACACAGCGGAAGCACGGATAATAAATATTGCATCAAAGGCTGCATTATATGGGAAATTGAAAATCGATGAGCAGGTCTTTTCTAATAAGATATATGGATTTAAGGCTTACTCAACATCTAAATTAGCGCAAATACTTTTTACCATTGATCTAGCAGAAGAGCTAAAAGATAGTGGAGTAACGGTCAATGCTGTATCCCCTGGAAGGGTTGCCACAAATATATGGAATGGCAGCAGCCTGCTGATGAAGATTGTGAAGCCAATCATGATGAGAAACAGCATTAGTGCTCAAGAAGGAGCAAGAACAGGGGTATATCTGGCTGTATCACCTATGGTGGAAGGCATTACTGGAAAATTGTTTGATAAGGAAAAGATTATGGAGTATAACCAAAAGTGCCTTGATGAAGGGTTGCGTAAAGAACTGATGAAGGTTAGCTATGATGCGGTACAATTTCTGTAACATACTGGCATTATGAAAATATTAACAATTGGTTTTGGTCCAGGAAATGAAAGCAAACCCCATATTGTTAATGAATGGCTCGAGAGGTTAAAAGGTGAAGAGAGAAAACTTCTTGACCGGTTATATTTTTTGCTATATCATATAAATTACGCAAGTGGAAAGGAACTGTGGACATGGAAACCTCTAAAGGGCAAATAGAAGATGAAATAACTAAAGCAATGATTCAATGGGAAAAGGATTATATGGGCAGGGGACCAACGGAGGCTAAAACTGATATTATTAGAAATATGGTGCTTGTCAGCTTGCGAGGAGTGATGTCTGCGTCTGAAGTTCACTTGGCCAGGGAAAAAGAAGGAATGGTTTTAATAAAGAAGCTGCGGCAGCAGCTTGTAGAACAGGGTCGTGCTGAATTAGAAAAAATTATTGAAAAGCACACTAAAGCTAAAGTTGTAAGTCTTCATACAGATATAAGCACAAAAACTGGAGAGCGTGTGTTTGTTTTTGTGACAGATAGGAGTATTTGCGTCTAGTTGGAAGAAATTTTAAAGGGTAAACTAGTTATCAGTTAAAATATAGTCCGACGCCAAAGATTTTTGGTGTTGGGCTATTTATTTTTGCATAAACTACCAAATGAGTCGAGGTGAAACAGATGAACAACATGCTTGATTTGGCAATTGCTAACTTAACTTCGCCAATTATTCTCTTTTTTGGATTAGGCATTGCAATAGGTTTTGCCAAGGCAAAGGTGGAGTTTCCAGCTGCCATTAGTGATTTTCTTTCTATTTATTTACTGACTGCCATTGGATTTAAAGGTGGAGCGGCCATTGCAGAATATGGAATGAATTCAATACTATTGAAGGTGGCAGGGGCAATGCTAGCAGGAGTAATAACACCTATTTTTGCCTTTTATATTTTAAAACATATAGGGAGGTTAAATACAGATAATTCTGCTGCCATTGCAGGTCATTATGGTTCAATTAGTGTTGTGACCTTTATGGCTGGTACAATATTTCTAAATAATCTAGGGATTACTTATGAGGGGTATATAAATGGTTTTCCAGCACTTATGGAGGTTCCAGGAATTGCAGTAGCATTATTCTTGGCTTCTTATGCAAAAGAAAAAAAGGGTACGGAAATTAATGAAGAATTCAGCACAGGGCAGGTAATTAAACAGGTTATTTTAAGCAAGAGTGTTGTTTTGCTACTGGGTGCCATGGCGGTGGGGTATTTCTCGGGACCCATGGGAACGGAAATGATGGAAGTATTTTACAAGGATATTTTTTATGGAATGCTTGGCCTATTTATGCTTGAATTGGGAATAATAGCTGCTAGCAAGCTGGGTGAATTTAGAAGATCAGGATTATTTTTGATTATTTTTGGTGTTTTAATGCCAATTATCAATGGGTTAGTTGGGGCTTTTATAGCAATTGCTGTGGGACTTAGCTTGGGTGGAGCAACATTATTCACAATACTTGCTGCCAGCAGCTCATACATCGTAGCTCCTGCTGCCATGCGTATTTCGCTGCCCAGAGCAAACCCTGCTTTATACTTGGGTGTATCCATAGGCGTAACCTTGCCTTTTAACTTAATAGCTGGTATACCAATTTATTACTTTCTGGTTAGCTATTTAATTAAATTGTCTAGTTAAAAATATTAGTTAAGATATAATTAAAGGAAGGAAATGGCTGTAGCTGCAACGAAATTGAAATGAAATAATATGAGCAGGTGGTGTATATATGAAACTGTTTCCAAAAAAGAGAATCAGTATTATTGTAGAGAGCACATATAAAGAAAATATCATCAAACTGCTTGAAAAATCAGGGGCAAGTGGGTTTACCCTTTATAAAGGGATTTATGGCAAAGGTAGAAATGGAATAAAAGGTGACTATGGAGGACTAGGGGATATTGGGATGAACATTGAAATTGTCACAATTACCAGTCCTGAAACAGCTGAGAAAATACTTTTTGGGCTGCAAAAACGTATTGACCAAGGAATAATCATCATTGTTCATGTGATTGATGTTTATGTACTTAGGGATGATTATTTTAGTTAATTCTTATTAAAAGATACGTATTTTACTATGTTATCCCGGCTATTAATCTTGACATGAATTTGTTTTTTACTTTAAAATGGTATAATTCACAAAACAATCTAAATGGTACTTAGTAATGGGTTTGATTAATAAATTTACATAACTTTCTTGCTAATTTATTAATTGGAAATGTTTTTAGGTACCAAACAACTCCGCAGTTGGAAATATTTTAAAGGATAGAAATATCAGTTGAAACGTGTCCAACACCAATTGGTTAGAAGCCTATTTTGGTGTTGGATTTTTATTTTACTTGGGCTTTGTTGAGATGACTGTTGCAATTAACCAAAGCAGGTTAATTACAGCTATGTATATAACATCTAGCTAATATTCAAGGAGGGATTATTAATGTCTAACAATCTTTACCGAGTTCAAGCTGGGCCGGAGGGCTATTTGCCTCCAGCAGCAGCTTCCATGGGAGTTGTTCTTCCAGAAAAAGGCGAGGCGATAGTTGAGGGTGAAATTACTCTTGTGGACGAGGCAATGAAAGAAATTGGGAAAAAGCTTTTAACAGCAAAAAATCCTGTATTCTTTCCTGGTCCCCAAATTCTCTGGGCCTGGAAGGAAGGGGTAGCAGAAAGGGCTAGGGCTATAAAAGAACTAGCCGAAGTAGTAGGTGCGAGAATTATTCCTATGCCGGACTATAGGCCTAAGTATCCAATGATTAATCCAGCCATCGAAATTAACCCTAACCATCCTAATTTAACTATTTGGCATAATAAAATTGATGTTTGTGTTTTTGTAGGTGTTCATTGTCATTTTGCTAATGTAGCTTTAAAGATTATTAGGGGAGGTACTGATTGTTATACCATTGCCCTTTGCGGTGAAGCAGGTCACGAGGATGCTATGATTTCTTTAAGGGATGTAGATTTGGCTGTTATTCAGAAACTAACTGCAGTTGTAGCGGAATTAAAAGAGGTGATGGTGCATGATTGATCAGAAGGTAGTTTCTCCGGAGTATCTCTTTTTTGAAGCCCCTCGTGAAGAAATGTTTATAACAGGAAGTGAAGCAGTTAAAGAGGCAGTTAAAAGAGCAAACGTAGATATGGCTATTTCTTATCCAATAACTCCACAATCTGAGAGTATGCACCTGGTAGGGGATTTATTCAGAGATGGGTACTTGCGAGACTATTATAGAGGGGAAAGTGAATTTGCTGTAATGTCCGCTGTTGCCGGTGCAGCTATGGGAGGAGTTAGGGCTTTTACTGCAACTGGAGGACCTGGTACTTTAAGAGCTTTTGAGGCATTTTCCACCTGGGCGGGGGCTAGGCTTCCCATAGTTTGTGCTTTTATGACCAGAGGAATAAATTCTCCATTAAGTATTCAACCAGATACCATTGAAATGGCCTTTATGCTGGATACAGGAATAATTGTCATTCATGTGGAAACTGCCCAGGAACTATATGATGCAATTTTGAAATCCTTTATAATTGCTGAAAAAACTGATGTTCATGTACCCGTGGGGGTTTTTGTAGATGGCTTTTTTGTTACTCACACCCGGGATAAGATAAAAGTACCATCTGATGATATTAAACTACCTCCTTATAATCCATATTCTGCGCCGGTTCCAGTTATGGATATGGAAAATGTGCCCATCAGACATATGCGGGACCCCTTTGTTATGAAAAGTAACTTTATCAGCTATGCTTGTCATGCTTCTTGGCAGCAGGAGATTCTGGCTGCCGTAGAAAGATCAAGAAAACATATTCAACATTATTTTGGCAGCCTAATAGAAGCGGAAAACCAGGATGCTGAGATATTAATAGTGGCATCAGGTACTGCAGTATCACAAAGCAGAGAAGCAGTTGAATTGGCAAGGGCAGAGGGAATAAATGTAGGCTTGGTCAAGATTAAATCCATTAGACCTTTCCCAACTAAAGAAATTAAAGAATTAAGCAGTAATGCAAAATATGTAATTGTTCCAGAATTTAATCGTGTAGGGTGGCTTGCCAGAGAGATTAAAGCATCTATAAATGAGAGCGACAAGGTAATAAGTAGCCCTAAAGTATTTGGAGGTATGACCATGCCCCCTGAACTAATATTAGATGAAATCAGGAGGTGTTCAAAATGAAAAAGGATGTATTTAAAATTTCCCCGTGTTTTGAAGATATTATGCCACAAGAATATATAGAATTGGTAAGGGAGAACACTAGCCCCTTTGATAATAACCAAGGCGTTAATGGGTTAGGTGGGGGTAAAGAGTTAATTGAAGAGCATCCACTTTGTGCAGGCTGTGGATTGGCTCTATCTCTACGAATGATTTTAGCATCACTGCCTAATCCTGAGGATACCATAGTTGTAGGCAGTACTGGTTGTAGTGCAATTGCTTTTCCACAGGTTGCTCTCCACAACATACACTCTTTGTTTGGGAATCAAAATGCAGTTGCTTCAGGCTTAAAAAGGGCATTAAAACTAAGATTTCCGGAAAAGACAAAGGATATAGTAGTCATAGCAGGTGATGGAGCAACTGCTGATATTGGCTTAGATATGGTAATGCAGTCCTGGTTCAGAGAAGAAAACATTACTACCATTATGTTGGATAATGAAGCTTATGCCAATACAGGCGGACAGGAAAGCGGAATGTCCCAGAAGGGAGCAGTTCTTAACATGGCACCAACAGGTAAAAAGTTCTCTAAAGTATCACTGCCTGAAATTGCTCGGGAAAGCGGTTGTGCATATGCCGGAGCTGTTAACCCTTCAAATATTAAAAGATTTGAAAAAATGGTACAGAGGGCAATTTTAGTAGCTAGAGAAATTGGTCCTTCCTATCTGCAGGTATTCGCTCCCTGCCCCACAAATTACAAGTTAAGGCCCAATGAAACCTTGATAAAGGCAAAAAGTAGAGAAAAGGATAACACTTACCCTGTGAAAGAATATATTTCACCTACAGCCCAAGAATTTTTAAACAAACTGGAGGAGGGGAAGCATAATGGCTGAAAGAATGAGCATTAGGATGTCTGGCCTGGGAGGCCAGGGAGTAGTCACTGCTGCCCATATTTTAAGTTTGGCTGCAACTTTAGAGGGAAAAGAAAGCACTGTTAACCCTTTTTTTGGAGCGGAAAAAAGGTTGGCTCCAGCGGAAAGTTATGTGCGTATTTCCACCACCAGAATTAGTGAGCGAGGTGAAGTGCTTTCCCCAAATATAATTATGATTTTTCACCCGCATGTTATAACCCTTGGAAAGTGCTACACCATGCCTTTTTTTGATGGGCTGCAAAAGAATGGAATTATTCTTGTTAATTCAGATGTACCACTAAATTTGAGTAGTGATGAGTTGAAACAGCTAAATAAACTTAATGCTAAGCTGTTCTATATCCCGGCTACACAAATAGCATCTGAAGTAGGTGGTACAGAACTTTCAACAAATATGGCCATGCTGGGAGGACTACTAGGAATTGTTCCATTAGCTTCCATAGAAAACATCCAAAAATCACTTATGGATAGATTTGGCGGTGGACAATTTGTAGCATCAGGAAGTACTGCTGCCTTGGACGATACCTTAAAAACAAAGTATGAAAAAGTTACTCAGTTAATTGAGAAAAATATTGAAGTAATACTTAAGGCTAATGGATCTATTGAAGAGTACATTATATGATGGGAGGTTCATAATTCATGTATTATGCCGCTAAAGTCGCTATGGAAAAGTGTACGGGATGCAAGCTGTGTATTTTTGCCTGCCCTGAACCTAATGCCATTAAATACATTCACAAGACAAAAATAGTAGAGGTTGAACCAGCTCGCTGTAAGGGTTGTGGTCTGTGTGTAACTGCATGCAAGAAAGAGGCATTGGAAATAAGTTAATACTTAAGGTTATAGTATTTCAAAAGGTAAATAAGGAGGTGGTTTAACAATGCCGGCAAATTTGGATATTCGCATGGCGGGGCTTGGTGGCCTATCCATTTTTTGGCGCAGAAAAGCGTTTAGCTCCCGCCGAGAGTTATGTTCGCATTTCTGAAGAACCTGTTTATGACAAGGGGGAAATCCTTTATCCTGACATTATTTATTGAAGCAGTTGAAGAGCGTTTTGCTGGAAAAACAAAGATTATTGCATCTGGAACAACCGCAGCCCTTGACGAGGTTTTAAAAAGTAAGTATACTGCAGCTGCTGCGCTAATAGAACAAAATACTACTGCTATTAAAGAAGCCTATAATTTAGCACTAGAAAAAGCCAAAGAATGTAAAAAATCATATTTCATTATAAATTAATATACACCATGAATTGTGAGTAATCTTGAAAATGGCTTAATGCACATCGGGATAATTAAAAATCATTAGTGACATTACCGGTTACTGGGTTGTTGACAATATTTCTTTTGCTGCTGCAAGAGAGCTTTTTGTAGGCACTTCTAAAGAGTTTTCTCATGTTCCCATGATTTTCGTTATCCAAACCTAAATAAAATCCAAACCTTTTGATAAAAATACTTGTATTTCAGGTGTTTCATCGAAAAAAGGTTTGGATTTTTTTCTTGAATCCTTTTTATCCTTGTTAAATCGTAACCCACAGATCTTGAACCAGAGCTGACCACGGCCACCAGTATTGTCGTAAAGATATGTATGAGGAGCACCACAACGATGGCAAGTGACATCAGAGGTACAGGATTATCATCACCACGAGACTTTACAGGCTTAAGTTCCTTACCGTGCTGGGATTTGTATTCACAAAGTAATTGTTTGTAATCAAGCTTCTCTGGCTGCTTAATAAAAGGGAGCCTGTCCACAGAATATACCATGAATGGAATATTCGGATGAGCATAAAAAACAGGATGATAAAGTAACAAAAAAGGTGCTAAAAGCAATGGCATATATAATTTTACTACTTAAAGCCAATCATTTATATTTAATTCACATTTTTATCACATTTGTAAATTATAATTAGTTTATTACTTAAGATACTTCAATAAGAAATAGAAAGGAGGTGCATAGCTTTATGAGGATACTTAATGAGAAACGGTTGCGCAAATTGGGCATTGTAGCATTGGTATTTACCCTCTTTATAGCAGGAGCCTGGCTTGTCAACCAAAGAGCGGCTTATGCAGAAGGAGACTTTAGAGATTTATCCTTTGGAAAACTATTAAATAATACACCTAGTTTTGGTGGGGGATGCTGCAGTGGAACCGACAATTCACGCCAGAGAAGCTGCGGTATGAATCCCGGAGGTGGCTGTGGTAGTGGAACTTCATTTGCACAGAAAGATTTGACAGCAATTGAGGCAGAGGCAGAGACGTATTATAAAGATAGATATGGTGACACAGAAATTGAAGTAAAGGTCACAGATTATGGATGCCATATCCAAGCTGATATATTCAAAGAAGGTCAGTTAGTTATAAGTTATGGTTATGCGGGAAATGGTGAGTTTTATGAAATTCCAACTAGAGGATTATAATGAAGATTAAAAAGAAAGTTACACGGAATGTACACATTTAACGGCATGAGGAACCGGTATTTTGAAGAGAGGAACTCGATTAGAGGTACCCAAACCAGATATAAAAAGGACTAACAATAGGAGCTCGCCTTAAAATAAGGTGAGCTTCTTCTATAAAAATACTCATTATAGTCATAATCTCATCAAAACTTATTTACAAAAAATCTTACCGCTACTCTTTTTATTTAAAGCTTGATATATATTATGATTATGTTACTTTTGTTGTTGCGATTTGGTAGATAAAGAATATAATATTAAGTTCTTCCATCTTCCATGGCATTTGGAAACTTTCGGTTGTAGCACACGTATTATGGAAAAAGGGAATTCATTAATATATGAAATTGAGAGGAGGAATAAGTCTTGGCTATTCGTAACTCTTCAAGGGGTTTTGCAGCTGCCAGGATACATGGAGGGCCACTAAGACCTCAAATAAGAGGCATTGTAACCTTTCAAGATGTTCCAGGAGGGACAAATGTATGTGGAGAAATTAGAGGTTTACCACCTTTTCAGAGAATACCTGGAGAACCGCCAATAGGGCCTCATGGTTTTCATATTCATGAGTTCGGTACCTGTGTAATAGGAGACCCGACCGACCCTTTTCAGGCAGCAGGTGGACACTGGGATCCTGATAATCAACCACATGGAAACCATGCAGGAGACTTTCCAGTGCTATTCTCTAACAGAGGTTTTTCTAGAATGTGCTTTTTTACAAACAGATTCAAGGTAAGGGATATTATTGATAGGTCAGTAATAATTCATGAAAGTCCTGACGACTACAGGACACAACCTACGGGGGCCTCAGGAAGAAGGTTGGCTTGTGGAGTTATAACATATACTCAGGTAGATAAAAAAGATTTGCCCTGTTTTTGCTCGCCGGAATAACTGAGTAAGTAACGACCCACCTATTTATTATGGTTGAGGGTAGAAGTATTAATAATATGCTTAATGAAAGAGTGTTTTATAACACAGGGTTTAGATCTCGCCTTAATTGAATGGGCGAAACAAATAAACTGATATGTCTTTTCGTCAATCATTCTCTTTTCAGTATACATCTAATCAATGTCTTCAGTCTTCAAGTTTCTCTGCAAACTTTGGAAAGAATTCGGCCAACAATCTCATTTTGTACAACCTCTCATATTTTATGGATCCTGTTTATATTCTAATAGATTATTTCATCCTTATCAATTACAATAGGAAAAAGCTTTTGTAATAAAATAGTTTACAATTGGTACTTGAAAGAAAACGCCATAAGGTATATTATAACTATATAAGTTAATTCTTATATAGTTGCGGCGAGGTTTCTCAGTGAGGATATTCTATATATTACTAGCATTTTCACAGTAGAATTGGGAATGTTTTTTAGTAAAAGTTAAGATTTATTATGTAAACAATTAAAGGAGTGATTTTTTATGGAAATTAAGGTTTTAGGCCCAGGATGTATGAAATGCGAAAAGCTTTATGAGTTGGTAAAGGAGGTTGTACAGGAGTTAGGAGTAGATGCTAATCTTAAAAAGATTACTGATATCAAAGAGATTGCCAAAATGGGCATAATGCTCACCCCTGGCTTAGTTATAAATGGTAAAGTTAAAGTAACAGGTAAACTTCCTTCTAAAGCTGAAATTAGTAAGTTAATTACAACGGCGGCAGCAGAAAAATAAGTTATAGTAGAATTAAAAACACCTAAGGGTGTTTTTAATCAGTACCCGTATTACCTGGCAATCTTTAAGAACTAGGTGTTAAAGGGAGAGATGGGGAAATGAATAACCAATGGAGAAAATTTTTTCTATACGTTGGTGCTTTTTTAATACTTTACTTAACTCCATTTAATAATGTTAGATTAGAAGGTGCGATTTTAGAAGCTTTTAAGATGGCTGGTGAATATGCGAGAGAGCACGTACTATTTTGTCTAATACCTGCTTTTTTTATTGCAGGTGCCATGGCATTATTTATCTCACAAAACGCCATACTAAAGTATTTTGGAGCCAAGGCTAAAAAATGGATCTCTTATTCTGTGGCTTCAGTATCTGGAACCGTGCTTGCAGTCTGCTCATGCACTGTGCTGCCGCTTTTTTGTGGGCTTTACACCAGGGGGGCCGGGATAGGTCCTGCTGTAGCTTTTTTGTATTCTGCACCTGCAATCAATGTTCTTGCCATTATTCTAACAGCAAGAATACTGGGATGGGAATTTGGACTTGCAAGGGCGATAGGCGCTGTTGTATTTGCCGTTGTGATAGGAATACTAATGTCTTTAATTTTTCGTAAAGAAGACGAGGAAAGTACAGATTTTGGAGATGGATTAGAAGAACAGGCATCCAGAAGTGGTGTGCAAATAATTATGTATTTTGCTACTTTAATTTTAATTCTCATCTTTGCAGCATGGGCAAAACCAGATACAGTCCACGGTTTCTGGTATGGGGTATATCAGGTCAAATGGCCTATAACCCTTGCCCTTTTGGGTATACTAGCTTATATGCTGGTAAAATGGTTTACCATGGACGAATTTAAGAACTGGGTAGATTCCTCCTGGGATTTTGCACAAAAAATATTACCATTACTTTTTGTTGGTGTTCTCGCTGCAGGATTTCTCATGGGCAGGCCTGGAATAGATGCAGGTATAATACCTTCACACTGGATATCAAGTTTTGTTGGAGGAAATTCGCTGGGCGCAAACTTTGCAGCCTCACTGATTGGTGCCCTGATGTATTTTGCTACTTTAACAGAAATTCCTATTCTTCAGGGACTACTGGGTGCAGGAATGGGAAAAGGTCCAGCATTAGCACTTTTATTAGCTGGTCCAGCCCTTAGTCTGCCAAACATGCTTGTAATTAGAAGTATTATGGGTACAAAAAAGACACTGGTATACGTTTTTTTGGTGGTGGTAATGTCTACAATTTCCGGATTAATATATGGAACCATTATGGGTTAAATGTTTAAGTAATCAGGGCTTGTCGGGAGGTGCAATCTATGGATAAAATTTTTTTTAAGGAGTTTAAAGCCCTTGGAGAAGTTACTAGAGTAAGAATACTAAAGGTATTATCAGTTCGCAGCATGTGCGTATGTGAACTGAGCCAAGTGCTAGACATAGTGCAGCCAAGGGTTTCTCAACATCTTAAAATATTAAAAGAAGCTGATTTAGTTAAAGAAAGCAGAGAAGGTTACTGGATCTTCTATTCTATTAATAAAGAGAGAATAGAAAATGTTTTTAAGGTTTTCATGGAATTTTTAGATGCCGATTTAAGGGAACTCCAGGGTTTTGAGAGAGAATATCAAAGATATATAAATCTAGATTCTAATGAAAAGGTAAAGAAAATTAAAAAGAGATTAATAGATACCAGGAATGAATAGTCAGTGAAAACAATAAACCTTAGGTAAAGGAATGCTGCAGGTTAGGAGGTTTAGATATTTTGAATGGGCACATGGAGATAAAAGTAAAAACTTCTAAAAAGGAAGAAATGATTGATATCACTTCAATAATAAATGGAGTACTTTCAGAAAATCGGTTTACCAATGGAATATGTGTTATCTTTGTTCCTCATACCACCTGTGGTGTTACCATTAATGAAAATGCAGATCCAGATGTGGTTTATGATATGTTAAATACAATGACCAGGATTGTACCATACAAAGGCGGCTATACTCACCTTGAGGGAAATTCTGATGCTCATATAAAAGCCTCCATGATGGGAGCATCTCAAGCTTGCATAGTTTCTCATGGAAAACTGTGGTTAGGAACATGGCAGGGGGTTTTTCTTTGTGAATTTGATGGCCCAAGGCAAAGAAAGCTCTGGTTAAAGCTTATGTCATAGTGAAAATAGTGAAATCTCATGAGTTATGTGAAAAAGAATACTATTTTAATCCCAAGGTTTTCATCTGAGAGAGCCTTGGTTTTTTAATTGCTGATTAAAATATTCACTAGGTTCAAACTATCAAAAAAATAGTTTACATTTCCTATCGAACTGGATTATAATTAAACTACAGCCCACCCCCAGGGGAGGGGTTGCGGATACTAATTAATGGAGTTGATGGAAGTGGAAAGTGAAAAGGCAACTATCTTAAACCGTTTGCGGACTATTAGGGGGCACATTAATGGAATTGAAAAAATGATTGAAGATAACAAGGATTGTGCTGATATACTGATTCAAATGGCTGCTGTAACAGGATCAATAAAAAAGGTAGAGATAATGATAAGCAAGCATATGGCCGAACAATGTTTAGAAAAGGCCTTGAATGAAGGCAAAGACCTGAAGCAAGAAATAGCCCAGCTTTTGGAAAATATTCTGAAATACAAATAAAAAATTAGGTGATAATCATGAAAAAGATTCTTATTTTAGGAGCCGGTACTGCTGGAACAATAATGGCTAATATGCTTAATAAAAAAATAAATAAGAGAGAATGGTCAATTACAATTATTGATCAACACTCAAATCATTACTATCAGCCTGGTTTTCTATTTATTCCCTTCGGAATCTACACAGAAAAAGATGTAGTAAAAAGAAAAGTTAAGTTTTTGCCAAAAGGTGTCGAATATATTCAAGCTTCTGTGGAATTAATCAATGCAGAAAAAAATCAAGTTGTTTTAGGTAACCAAGAAATGGTTTCTTATGACATTTTAATCATCGCAACTGGATGTGACATAGCCCCTGAAGAAACAGAAGGGCTAAATGAAGGATGGGGAAAAGATTTATTTGACTTTTATACCATTGGGGGTGCGCTAGCTCTTAAAGATAAATTGGAAAACTGGAATGGAGGAAAATTGGTTGTTCATGTCAGTGAAATGCCCATTAAATGTCCAGTAGCTCCAATTGAATTTGTTTTTCTAGCAGACTGGTTCTTTACTGAAAAGAAAAAAAACCGTCAAGAAGTAGAACTGGTTTATGTTACTCCCCTTGATAGTGCTTTTACAAAACCAATTTGCTCTGAAGTTTTAGGTGATTTATTTCCACAAAAGAATATAAGTTTAGTTAATAAGTTTAACGTCAGCCATGTAGATCCCAAAAGCAGGAAACTTGTATCTTTTGATAATAAAGAGGTAGATTATGATTTGTTAGTTACAGTTCCAATAAATATGGGAAGTAAGCTCATAGGACGGTCTGGTTTAGGAGATGATTTGAATTTTGTACCCACAGATAAACATACCCTGCAATCCAAAGACTATGAAAACATTTTTGTTATTGGAGATGCCACAGATCTACCAACTTCAAAGGCCGGTTCAGTTGCCCATTTTCAAGGGGAAATTTTAACTGAAAATATCTTGAATTATACTAATAGGAAACCATTAACTGCACATTTTGATGGCCATGCCAATTGTTTTATAGAATCAGGGTATAATAAAGCATTTTTGATTGATTTTAACTATGATTATGAACCTGTTTCAGGAACATTCCCGCTACCAGGAATTGGGCCTTTCTCACTTTTAAAAGAAACTAAGGTTAACCACCTTGGCAAGATGGCTTTTAAATACATTTACTGGAATATGTTGTTAAAGGGCATACCTATTCCAACTGTCTCTGCGCATATGAAAAAGAGTGGCAAGAATCTTGATCTGCTGCCAGATTAGTTTTATAAAATTTTTTTATACAAGGAGTGTTTAGCTATGGAAAAAATAATTGCTGGCTATACTGTAGATGTTACTGAAGAAGGATATTTGACTCAAATGAATCAATGGAACAAGGAAATTGCCGAGGCAATAGCTAAAGAACTTGGCATCCATGAATTAACTGAAGGTCACTGGAAAGTAATTGAATTTTTGCGAAAGGACTTTGCTGAAACAGAAAAAGTACCAACCACCAGGAGAATAAAAAATGTAGGCAATATTCCCACAAAGGATTTATATGATCTGTTTCCCGATGGACCTGTATTAAAAGCTGCTAAAATAGCAGGTATAAGTAAACCTGTTAGTTGTGTTTAATGAAGGGGGATAAAAAGATGCCAAATGACGATAAGATAAAAAAAGTATCCATTATAATTTCAAAGGGTTCTTTAGAAGGAGTATATCCAGGGTTAATTCTAGCTAATGGAGCGAGAATGAAAGGTATTGAGGCCAATATATTTTTCACTTTTTTTGGATTAGACGCCATTACAAAAAAGAAAATGAATAAAATTAAAGTTGCAACAGTTGGTAATCCAGCAATGGGTATTCCATCCTTAATTGGAGTTATGCCGGGGATGTCTGCCCTAGCAAGTGGTATGATGAAAAAACAAATGGAACAATTAGATATTCCTCCAATACCAGAATTTATTGAAATGATTTATGATGCAGGAGGAAAGCTGTATGCATGCTTGGCTAGTGTAGAAATGTTCAAACTTAAAAAAGAAGACTTTTGTAATCAGGTAGAAGATGTATTAACTGTAGGAGATTTTTATGAGCTTTCAGCTGGAGGTCAAATAATATTTACGTAAACATTTTCATAAATAAGTAGTTCTGATTTCACTAGTGACATTTAAAATATAGCATGTCGATTTTTATGGATTTAGAATAGTTGCCCAAAGGCAACTGTTTTTTTGCTGCCATTTAGTCATCCATGATTCTGCAGTTTTCACCTGACTAACCAAAATTTAATTAGAGGAAAAATAAAAATATTATGCTATTATAAGATATATGTTTGCCAAAATTTTAACAAGGATTAGGGAGACCATATTATGCATCCGTATGAAAATGGCATTCAAGTACCTGGTGAGGAAAATATTCTAATAACGAGAAGACATGCAGAAGATTTCCAACGAAAACATGGACTAAAGAAAATACTAGGCACAAAAAATTTGTGGACACTAGGTGTCGGTACAGTTATAAGTGGATTTTTTCTTCATTGGAATAGCGGCTTAAGCACTGGTCCATTTTCTTTATTAATTGCTCTATTTTTTGTTGCAATAATTTACTTTTTGTTTGTATTAGTATTATCGGAGTTGTCAACATTATTTCCCTTTACTGGAGGCCATTATGCATATGCCAGGTGTGCATTAGGGCCTTTTTGGGGTTATATAGCTGGAATGGCTAGCTGTATTCAGTTTACAGGTGCCAGCTCTCTAACATTAATTTATCTAGGTGAATACATTAGATTTGTTTTTTCAGATTCATCTTTATATTTATTTATACTTTTAATGGTTAGCCTCATGCTTTTCCTCAGTATTCTGGGGGTGAGGTTTTTTTCAGCAATGCAGTTTGTTTTTGTTAGCTGTTCCTTAAGTTTAATTGTATTATTTTTTATTGGCACCATAGACTATATTGACAATAGCAATTTTAGTTTTGTATTTGTATTAGATAGCGATTGGAAGGGAATAATTCTTGCTTTATCCTTTGCAGTATGGTTCTTTTTAGGTATAGATGCTGTTGTAATGAGTGCTGAAGAAGTAAATAGCGAGGAAAGAAATATTCCACTTGGACTAAAAATTGCATTTGCAACTATAATAATGTTATCATTGGGTATTTGGTATTTTTTGGGTAACATTCAAAACTGGCCATTAGCTCCGGGAAAACAGTTCCCATTACTGCATTTATTAAGTCAAAAACAACCTAATGATAAAGTTCTGTTAACTACATTTTCCTTTTTGGGGGTAAGTGCCTTTTTAGCTAGTATTTATGGCCTGATATATGCTTTGTCAAGGCAAGTATTTTCTTTGGCCAGAGCTGGATATCTTCCATTAGTATTAAGCAAATTAAACTCTACCTTTCAAACTCCACATATATCACTTATTTTTACTATCCTTGTCTCCTTGGTAGTAAGTTTTAATATTAATAAAGAGACTCTAATATTCCTTACTGTTAGTTCTACTTTAATTTTATATCTCATTATTATGTATTCATTTATATTTTTAAGCTTCTACGAACCTGAGTGGTTTCGCTATGGGAATAAACGTCCTTTCACTTTATTATTAATGACTGCTGTAATAATTATTTCAGTTTTACTGGTGGCTTTTGTTATATACAATATTGAACTAATTCTAAGTGGTGCTGCGATCTGGCTGATTTTTATAATTTACTATTTGCTTCATGCAAGAAAGTCTATTCGTTCTGAGGCTCCAGAGGAACTAAAGGCAGTAATGGTTCAGAATAGATTTAAAGTAAATATAAAGTAATTACCCAAACACCAAGGGGGTAATTAAATGGACTTTGATATTAATGTTGAAAAACAAATAAAAAAGGATATTCAAGACTTGCGAAAGCTGGGTTATGCCCAAGAACTGTACCGAGTAATTGGCGGATTTTCTAATTTTGCCATTACTTTTTCTGTAATTTCTGTTTTAAGTGGATTAATGTTTTTATATGGCTATGGCCTTGAACTTTTAGGTCCCCTTAATATTTGGACTTGGTGGGTTGTGGGATTTTTTCAGCTATTACTAGCCCTATCATTGGGAGAAATCGTTTCGATATATCCTTTAGCGGGTGGGGTGTATCAGTGGACAAGCAGATTAAGCAATCCACATATTGGATGGTTTTGTGGGTGTTTTTCCTTATTGGGTTGGCTGGCATGTACAGCAGCTATCCAATATGGCAATGCTTTGTTTATCAGTACTTACTTTGGTTTTGATATAAATAATACCAATATAGTCATTTTAGTAACAACTTTAATAGTAATTGCCCACAGTTTAATAAATATTTTTGGCATAAGAATCGTTGCCTGGTTTAACGATTTTAGTGTTAACATTCATATCATTGGGGTAATTATGTTAGTCAGCCTAATGCTGATCTTTGGGCAAAAGCATCCTTTGAGTATTATTACTATAAATGATTATATCCCAAAGGATACATTGGTATTAAATTTTACCATGGCTTTATTAATGTCTGCTTGGACATTAACAGCCTTTGATGCTGCAGCCAATGTGTCAGAAGAGAGTATTAATCCATCAAAGGTAGTTCCATGGGGAATGCTTTTTGCAGTATTATCATCTATAGTACTGGGAAGCTTATTATTACTAAGTTTGAACTTGGCCCTGCCGGACTTATCAATAACCCTCAGTTCTAATATGCCACCGGCGTTATTTGTAGTTAATAATGCCTTGGGGCCTACAGTATATAAGTTTGTAGCAATATTTATCATATTAGCTCAGTTTACTGCAGGTTTATCTTCTCAAACTGTGCTGATAAGGATCCTATATTCTTTTTCTAGAGATGATTGTATTCCCTTGTCTAGAATTTGGAAATATGTATCTACCAGGTATGATACTCCCGTTTATAGTGTTTTATTAGTAAGTGCTGCAACCTTAATACTATGCTTATTCACCTCTTTTCTACCAACTATTGCTTCTCTAAGTACTTTAGGTATATACTTGTCCCATGCTATCGTCCTTATGGTAGCAGTATTTAATTATAATAAAATTATGTCTAATAGAGGCCGTTTCCACCTTGGGAAGTATGGCAAGACTATTCATATAATTAGCTTCATATGGGCTTTGTTTATTTCGGCCATAATGGTCATTCCCCCCATTGGCAATATTGGTAAAGTTTTTCTAGTGATAGCAATATTAATACTAGTCTTTTACTACAAAATCATGAGGAAGAAACTAAAGTCTTATTCTTAATTTCTATAATTTTACGGGACGGGGTATAGGTATGAGTATAAGAGAAAAGTGTCTGATGCATACAGACTTAAATTCAGATAAAATTACTGTTTTGGAAAAAATGGCTGAATATTTTAGTGTGTTAACGCCCTTCTACGAAAGTGTAGAAATAATAACTCCCCTAAAAAAAGGAAAAGAAGCATTAATTATATCATCAAATCCCGATAAAGAAGCAGTTATAGTCGATTACTACAAGTATCCTTTAATGAGCCCTCCCAATATTGAAGACTTTACATTTTATGATTATGGTGACAAAAAAGGTATACCACTATGGTTGGGAACTGAAACGATTTTTGGCATGGTTTTGGTTAAGGAAAAAAAGAAATCCATTAATCTCTCTTTAGAAGTCTTTAAACAATACTATATAGAGCATTTGAGTTATAATTATCCTAGGGGCTATTTAGTTCCAGATGGAATAATTTTGGCAGGTGAAGACGGTAGTTTTTCGTACTTAAATTATGTAGGTGAATATATACTAAGAAGGCTAGGAATTAACACACAAAACCTCTGTGGGCTATTTGATGGTTTTGGAATGGGGCAATGCTCCAAGCTTAAAAACAGCAGTGGTTTCTTTAGTTTTTTTGTTAAGTTAAACAGTTTTGACTTAATTATTATGATTAACCCAATAATATGGCGTGATAAAAGTCTGGGGTCATTAATAATTATATCTGATATCAGTCTAATTAAAAAAAAGGAAAATGAACTGATAGAAAAATCAACAGTAGTTAAGGAAATTCACCATAGGGTAAAGAATAACTTGCAAACTATTACCAGTCTTCTTAGAATGCAAATGCGCAGATCAGATTCCAAATTCATTCAAAAAACCTTCAACGAAAGCATTAATAGAATTTTAAGTATAGCCATAATTCATGAAGCTTTATCAAAGGAGGACATTGAGTGTGTTAATATAAAGCAAACTGTCTACACCATAATGAATATGATTATTTCCAACATGGTGGAGCCCCATAAGGCCATACTTGGGGAACTACATGGAGAAGATTTTTATTTATCGGCTAACTATGCTAGTTACCTATCATTATGTGTTACTGAATTGATTCAAAATAGTATTGAGCATGGCTTTAAAAATGCTAACAGGGGTCTAATAAAAGTTTCCATAATCGAGAAGGGGCAAGACTTCATAATATCTGTAAGCGATAATGGTAGCGGTTTCGCTTCTGGTAAAACAATAAATGAAAGCAGTTTAGGAATGACAATAGTAAATACTATTACCCAGCAGAAGCTTAGGGGTAAATTTACTGTGGAAAGTTCTAGCAAGGGGACCACTGCAACTATAAGTTTTCCTAAGGCAGATGCTGAGGAGGTTGAATAACGTGAAAAAACTAAGAATTTTACTTGCTGAGGATGACCCAATAACTAGAATTGATATCAAAGAAACCTTGGAAGAAGAGGGTTTTATAGTTGTTGGAGAATGCTGGGATGGAGAAAGTGCTGTTAATCTAGCCAGGTGTTTAAAGCCTGATTTGGTTTTAATGGATATTAAAATGCCTGTTATGAATGGATTGCAGGCAGCAGCTGTTATTAATGAAGAAAATATTGCTCCTGTTTTGTTATTAACTGCTTATAGCAGTGCTGATTTTATATCAAAAGCTACAGCTGCAGGTGTTTTGGCCTATTTAGTTAAACCTGTAGCGAAATCAACACTTATCCCAGCTTGCTATATTGCTGTTAACAGATATGAGGAATTTGATATTTTAAGGGGAGAGATTAATAACTTAAAAGAGGCATTAGAAGCTAGAAAAGTAATTGAAAAAGCTAAGGGATTGTTGCAAAAGAAATATTTGTTAAATGAAGAAAAAGCATTTAAGAAAATAAGGAAGATTAGCATGGACCAAAATATTCCTATGAAAGATGTTGCTGAAGCAATTATTCTTAGCTTGTCCAGCAAGAATCAATAGTATGATTAATGTTATTGACGTTTTCCGAATTTTGTGTTAGATTAAACATATAGTATATTATAGATTTCAGGGCGTAACGGAGCGTCCTGTTTGTGTGAGAGTAGAGAAGCTCTCCATTTGCAAGTATTTTTGATACTTGTGAATGGGGAGCTTTTTGCTTTTTTACCATAAAAAACAACAAAGGTGGTGGTGATTGCTGCATAGTTAAGATTAATTGTAAGGCTGGAGGAAACAAATTTACATGAGGGGGTTATAAAATGGAATTAATAGGTAATGTGGTAATTTATATTATTATGGCGTGCGCAGTAGTAGGGGCTTTTGCATCCATAAGGAATGAAGAAAGTGAAATAGGAAAGGAATTCTTGGAGGGCTTATATTCCATTGGGCCAATTTTTGTTCCGGTTGCGGGTATTATGGCATCCATCCCATACCTATCCAAGGCAGTAGAGGTACTATTTGGTCCTGCTTTTAGTATTATAGGGGCAGATGCTGCAATGGCAGCTACTACCTTCATTGCTGTTGATATGGGTGGCTATCATCTGGCACAAGCTCTAGCCTCTACAAAGGAAAGCTGGATAATGGCAATGATTACCGGGTATATGGCTGGTGCCACAATTGTTTTTAGCATCCCAGTTGGACTTGCAATGCTAGAAAAAAAGGACCATAAATATATGGCTTTGGGAGTTATGTCAGGTATTTTAACAGTGCCCATTGGGGTTTTTGTAACAAGCGTAATAGTGGCATTAACAAATACTAGAGTTAGAGAAATTATTTCAACAGATGCAGAAGCATCATATCAATTGGCCTTATCCTTTGGAACCATATTCTTAAATCTAATTCCACTAATAATAATATGTTTAGCCATTGCTATCGGACTGCGATTTATACCAGATACAATGATAAAGGGCTTTATGTGGTTTGGCAAGATTATGGATACAGGTATTAAAATTGTACTAGTATTTTCAATAGTAGAATATTTTACAGGAGCCTTTTCCTTGATATTAGGAACATGGGGATTTGATCCAATTATTGCTGACGATATAGATCAGTTTAGGGCATTGGAGATAGCTGGTTATATAGGGATAATGCTCGCTGGAGCTTTTCCAATGGTTTATTTAATTAAGAAATATCTTGCAGCTCCTTTACAGGTCATTGGACAAAAATTTGGTTTTAGTCCTCAAGGAAGTGCAGGTATATTAGCTGCTGCAGCTAATATTTTAGCATTATTTAGAATAGTAAAGGATATGCCTGCAGAAGACAAAGTTAAGTGTATTGCCTTTGCAGTTTGTGCAGCATTTTTATTTGGTGATCATTTAGCCTTTACCGCTAACTTCCAGCCTACTTTAGTAGCACCTATCATGCTTGGGAAAGTTACAGGTGGATTAGTTGCAGTATTAATAGCAATTAAATTATCCGTACCGAGAGCTAAGGAATTGGAAGCCAATGAAGTTAAAATCATAAAAACCAATAAAAATATATCAGCATAACTCCAAACAACAAAAATAACTAAAACACCAGATATAATTTGGTTATTATATTTTATAAACTAAAAAACCCTATAGGGATAATATTATTCCCATAGGGTTTTTGCTATGTCAAAAATTTTATCCCATATCAACATCCAATTGTTCCAGTTTTAATTTGACTTTATTTGCAACCAGGATATAAACCAAGATATAATAGATATACTGTAAGAGAGAATTTTTGAATGTATACAAATAATTTAAACTGCTTAACCATGTTCCAGGATTTGCAGTGTTGTTTGAAGGGGAGATTTTTCTGAGGTATACTGGAGTTGTCTACCGTCCGCCTAGTGAAGCAAATAGTCTGTTAATACAAGCTACAATAGGCTGCCCATATAATCAATGTTCTTTTTGTGCCATGTATAAGGATGTAAAATTTAGTATTAGAAGCGTTAAAGATATAAAAGAAGACATAGATATGGCTACCTGAAAGCCAGCTAAGACCCTTTGAGATAAGTAGTCTTTAAATTAAGCAACAGAGGACTGCAAAATACAGTTGCCTTCTGTTGCTTAATTATACACTTATAGGAATAAATATTCGTTCTCGATATTGCTAATAAGTTGTGCGGATGGTTATTATTAATTATATTAATAAACAACATAAAATTTAATTTTTATCAAATCAATTGTACCAATTATCACAATGAATTAAGAAGTTTTCATGAATTATTGAAGAGGAGAAGCTCATTAGAAATACTTATAACTATCAGTACTAATTTGAATAGTTTTAAAATTATAAAAGTATTGCTTTTATATTTATACACTGGTTATAATATACTTAAGAAATTAAAAACTTTGGTTTTTGAAAATAAATTTTGGGAGGAACAAAAAATGAAAAAAGTTAGACATTCTGCATGCAGCACCTGTAAACTTTTAAGATATTTACCTGAAGGATCTGAATGTCCATTGGTGGACAGCAGCAACTCCATAAAGTTAATGGTAAATTGCCAGAGATAAGACGTGTTTACCTAGCAGCCCAAATCTTGGGCTTTTTTTGTTTATCAAACCATGGGTTTAAGCTCCTTTAAAAAACCATGTAAAGCATTCCTGAACATATTTTGTAGAGATTTAAGTCTGGCTGCAATTTCACTGGTCATAATGTAGTCAAATTGAGGGTGTTCAGGTATATAAAGCGCTTTGCTGAGTTCAATTTGAATCCAGGGAATTTTGCTGTTAAGCCCATGATGTTTGGTAATGTAGCCGCCACGAAAGGGATTATTGTAGACTAATAGAGGAATATTTGACTGGATCTGAATATCTGCATGTTCAAAAGCTTTGATTATAGCATCACCAAAGGCAAATAGTAATTCAGGCGGAGCTGTGACTGGCATATTTATAGGTTTTCCATGCTCATCTCCACCATTGCTCAAGCAGATTAAGGGCCTGAGTTCACCAGGAAACCTTGATCCTGACGGGGCGGCAGCAAGCATAGTATGACAGTCTAATCCTAAGACTGCATCTTTATCTTTGCAAGCATTGGTGATGGCCCTGTGATAAGCCTTATGATACTTATTTATAAGGAACTCTGTTATATGACCAGGCAAACCACTTGCTTCAGGCCAGATTTGTTTATTAAAAACGGTAACTGTCTTGACAACACCATCTGGATTATTGGGAGGAAGATCATTACAAGACCTGTTCATATCCAATACAGCCCTGGCAATAGAAGTTTTAATGCATGCTGCCACCTCACCTGACAGGGTATAAATTTCTTTAGACCAGGTGTCTCCATCCTCCAATATTTCTCTTGCATTTAGTCTACAAAGATTACGTACTTCACCTGGGATAAATGTTCCTCCATGGGGTATGGAGATAACTACTGGCAGAATACTTTTCACGATAACCTCCACCTCCTTCACCTTATCTCGATAAAAACTTTTTCAGCTTGGCTACAAAGCCTATAGATTTTTCCTGCTCATAGACAAAGCTATTTTCAAGTCTAATATTAGCTCCCTGGTAATTAGGGTTAAGTTTTTCTGCAATTTCAGAGATATTCTTGGAAGCTATGGTATTTGGATAGCAAAGGATAAAGGGCTCCATCATTTTGACTGCCTTGTTTACATTATTATCCCTAAGAATATATCCAAGGGGATAAGGTTTAATCTCAAGAAAACGCCCCACCACCTCTAAAATTCTCCTGGCCACATTTCTTGCTTCTTCAATATCATCCACCATGTTAAACACCATTTTAACAGGCTTAACTACTTTTTTTTCATTTAGAACCTTAATTAGTGCATAGGCGTCGGTAATAGCATGGGGCTCTGGGGTAACAACTACTACTATTTCATCAGCCGGAAGCAAAAAACTCACCACATTTTTAGATATACCAGAACCTGTATCAATGAGTATAACATCAGCATGATCTTCCAGGGGTTCAAACATGTTAAATACCCTGTTTAGCTCCATTTCCGAAAGATCAGCTAAAGCCTGAATTCCTGAACCTCCTGGGATAATTTTAATACCTCCAGGTGCATCAATAACAATGTCCATAACACTAGTCTTTGTACCATTAACCAAATGTTCAATAGTATATTTTGCCCTTACACCTAGAAGCACATCCACATTAGCTGTTCCAAGGTCTGCATCAATTATGTATACCTTTAATCCTTTTTGGGCTAAAGCAATAGCTGTATTTATAACATAGTTTGTTTTACCGGCACCACCCTTACCACTTGTTATAGAAATTATCTTGGGTAGTCCTGATTTTCTGCGCTCAAATCTCATTATAGAGTCCTTTAATTTTTTCCCAGGTTTAAATACAGGAGCAGCAGTTGATGGCAGATTTATGACCTCGCCTGTTTTTGGGTTTCGGCCTTCTCGTGCTGCTCTTTGTCTCACTTCAAAGGAACCGAAACCAAGAAACTTTATCTTTTCTCCTTTAGATAATGCTTCTTCAATGCTTTCAAGTACTGCGTTAACAATTTTTTGAGAATCCTTAATGGATATTTCAGCTTCCTCAGATACTTTTGATATTAAATCACTTTTATTCATCAAGCAGCCCCTCCAAAGATAAAGTGAAACTTTTTGTCAATATTCAACATATTGCGCCTATTTCCTTCCTGATTCTGCCTTTTATTTCATAGATAAGAATATTTAGGCAGGATTTATGAACTTATATATAGAATTTTTAAACATTGGTCATATGAAGGAGATGTGATTTCTGTGTCAAAGATGGGCGAAGTGCTTAAACTGGCCAGGGGGAAAAAAGGATTATCAATTAATGAGATTGTATCAAAGATTAAAATCAACGAAATCTATATCCAGGCCCTTGAGGAAGATAATTTTAACGTCTTTTCTAATAGACAGGCGGGAGAGGAAGCTTTAATTGCTTATGTTAATTTTTTAGGGCTGAACCGTGATGCTCTTATAGCTGAATTTAATAAAGGTTGGGCCGATTCAATAACAGCAAAGGAGTATATTAAAGCAGCCTTTTCATCAGATAAGAAAAAAGGGATTAAGGTCCCTGTTATTATAACCAGCCTAGTAATTATAGCTTTATTTACAGTAATTGCCTTTAGTTTTATTAATATACCTGTCCAGTATACCAATGATAAAGATTTTAAAGTTGCTGAATCTGGAAAAGATACCCATGGAATTAATAATACTACGCTTACTAAAGAGCCTGCCGGGGAATCTTCAGAGGTATCAACTGAAGAGGCAGGAGATGTAACTGATGAAAAGGCAGATGGAAAAATGCAAGGAGCTATTGTTCATGGTTTAATGGTAGAGATCATTCCGTCCAGAGGAGACTGCTGGATAGAGGTAAGGGTTGATGATGAGCTTGTACTTTATCGCATGGTCTATATGGGGGAAGAAAGCATGGTATTCAAAGGTAACAATAGGATTGATATATTACTTGGTAATGCAGCGGCAGTTGATATTATCAAAAACGGAGAAAGTCTTGGGGCATTAGGTAATGAAAAACAAGTTGTCAGGAGAATTATAACTCCTTAGCATCTTTGAAATGTTGCTTATCATTGTTAGGTGCCTCAGCACTCAAGTTTAAAAAAACAATTTTTAGTGTGGAATAACAATGTCCAAACCTTTATCTCTAATTGCAAAAGACAGTTCAGGAAAAGGTTTGGACATTATATGTTTAATCATGTAAAATGCTATATGTGGGTTTACTCTAAATACTGTATGGGATCAACGAGACCAGCTTCTTTAAAGCCCTTTAACCTTAAGACACAGCTGTCACATTTTCCGCAATTGGTACCATTATAACATGATGTTGTAAGATGATAGGGAGCAGATAGTTTATTTCCTAGTTTTACAATTTCAGATTTTGACAGGTTAATCAGGGGAGTATCTATTATACATCTTAAACCATCTTGAACAAAGTTCTTTGATGAAAGGTTGATGGTTTCTTCCAGGCTTTTTATGAATTCAGGCCTGCAGTCAGGATAACCACTAAAATCCACAGCATTAACACCTAGATATATTTTTCCGGCACCAAGCACTTCAGCATATGCTGAAGCCAATGAAGCAAAAATTAAATTTCTTTGTGGAACGTAAGTATTTGGAATGCTCTCATCGGTTGTTTCCTCTGGAATAGCAAGGCTTTTATCTGTAAGGGAGCTGTTGCCTATCTCACATAAGAAATTAACGTCTACAATTTTATGTCTTGCTTCAAGTCCATAGTATTTGGCAACTGCTTTAGCACTTTCTATCTCTATAGAATGCCTTTGACCATAGGTAAAGCTAATGGGGTAAATATCCTCTTTATTATTAAAAGCTACAGCCATACATGTTGTACTGTCCAATCCACCAGATAATGTTACAATGACTTTCACGTAAATCCCTCTCTTTATACAATGATATGAACAATTATATCTTATTTTTTCAATAATACAACAACCAGGAGTTCATAAGTTATTAATAAAAGCGGAGTTCGAAACCTCCTCCGCTATATAAATCAAAACTAAAGGAGTGAGTGAATATGTTTATCCTACAGTCAGAATTTGAATTTGATGCAGCCCATAGACTTATAGGACATAAGGGAAAATGCGCCAGGCTTCATGGACACAGGTGGAGGGTAATTGTTCAAATCAAAAGCCAACAACTAAAGGAAGAGGGCACTGATAGAGACATGGTAATAGACTTTTCAGACCTGAGAAAAGATCTTAAGGAGCTGGAGAATATTTTTGACCATAAAGTAATTGAAGAGGGAAAGGTGTTTCAGGTCAATGATACTACAGTCATTGTACCCTTTAGACCCACAGCTGAAAGGCTGGCTCAATTCATTTATAAAAGAATTGAAGAAAAAGGCCATCAGGTTCATGAGGTTAAGGTTTTTGAAACGCCTAAAAATGCAGTTACTTATATGGAATAGGGGTGCCTAAATATGCTAAGAGTTAATGAAAAGTTTGTGAGTATTAATGGAGAAGGCCCTCATTCCGGCATGTTGGCAGTATTTATTAGATTTGCAGGCTGTAATCTGCAATGCTCTTATTGTGATACACAGTATGCAGTCAATTTAACTACAGCTGAATACAAAGAAGAAAGTGTAGAAGACATCCTGAGCTATATTGAAGAACAGGGCATTATCAATATTGTTTTAACAGGTGGAGAACCCCTGCTTCAGCAGCAGTCTGAGCTTTTAATGCTTATAGAGAATTTAAATGCAAGGGGTTACAAGGTAGACATTGAAACCAACGGATCAATTGACATTTTGCCTTATAAAGATATTGCCTGTATCATCATGGATTACAAACTTCCCATGAGCGGCATGGAGGAGTGGATGTGTATTAAAAATTTACAGCATCTAAAAAATAGTGATGTAGTAAAGTTTGTGTGTAGTACAGAAAAAGACCTTAACAGGGCTTATGAACTAATTCAGGAACAAGAGTTAACAAAAAAAGTCAAAGTGTTTTTAAGTCCGGTTTTTGGGATGTTAGATCCCGTTGCAATTGTTGATTATATAAAGCAAAAAAGGCTAAACAATGTTGCATTACAACTGCAGCTGCATAAAATTTTATGGGACCCCCAAGCAAGGGGAGTGTGAAAAAACACCTCTTTCCAATTCAATAGTGGATAGAGGTGTTGCCTGTTTAAGAGGATTTTAGATTTTCAGGATTTAATTCTTTCAGTTCATCTAATACAAAGAGTCCATCCTTTCTAATTAAAACATCATCAAAATATATTTCTCCGCCACCATATTCAGGGGTTTGAATGCTTATCAGGTCCCAGTGGATGGCAGAACAGTTTCCATTGCTAGCCTCCTTGTAGCACTTGCCAGGTGTAAGATGAAAGCTGCCTGCTATTTTTTCATCAAACAAAGTATCATTCATTGGTGCAGTAATATAAGGATTAACTCCAATGGCAAATTCTCCAAAATATCTTGAACCCTCATCAGTATTTAAAAGTTCGTTTATTTTCTTGGAATCGTTAGCAATTGCTTCAATAATCTTTCCGTCCTTTACCTTAAAAAATACATTTTCATAAGTGAAGCCTTGATAATTAGAAGGGCAATTAAACTTAATGTGACCATTGACACTATCCTTAACTGGAGCAGTATAGACTTCGCCATCAGGTATATTTCTCTTGCCATCACATTTAATCACTGGGATATCCTTGATGGAAAAGGTTATATCTGTATAGTTGTCTGCAATTCTTACCTTGTCCGTTCTTTCCATTAGCTCAACAAGGCTATCCATGGCCCTGCTCATTTTGGCATAATCCATGGTGCAAACATCATAGTAGAAATTCTCAAAATCCTCCAGGCTTAGTTGAGCCTGTTGAGCCATGGAATTGTTGGGGTATCTAAGAATAACCCACTTGGTATTCTCAACCCTTTCCTTAAGAACTGTATCAGAAAAAACCCTATTATAGTTCTGCAATATTTCATCTGGTATACCCTTTAGCTCAAATGCATTATCACTTGCTCCAATGCCTATAGATGCATCCATCTTTTGCATTCTTGGCAATTCAAATTCTGCCATTAGTTTAATCTGCTCTAGATTAGCCTTTTTAAAAACTTCTCTAGTTACCGTAGAGTTTCCCTGTTGAACAAAGGGATTAGCTCCCAGTTCATATGTTTGCTTAATTAACTCTTTAACCAGTGGGATAGCACTTTCACCATTAAATGTAATGAGTATGTTTTCGGCTGGTTTTAATTCACAGGAATAATTAAGCAGGTTTTTTGCAAGGTTTGGTATTTTAATCATGGACTTTCCTCCTGAAAGCAATTTTATTGTTTTAATTATCATTTAAAAAACATTTTCCATCTTTGCTGGATAATTCCATAATGTGCTATTGTAAATATACCTTCAATAATAACAAAAGTCTATTATTAATTTTAATTAATTTCCCAAATATTAATTTTGAATATTTTAAGAAGATTCCCTGTTAAAAGTTGATTACTTTAGTTTTAGGAGATATTATCGGATTATACAGAAATAGAGGTTTTTTTATAAATACAGGTAAACAGGGGGTAAATTCATGCTTAAACAAATTCATGGTGCTGCAAGTTTAAAAGATGGAGAAAAACTAGGTGTTAAGATAGAAGGAAAAGAAATACTAGTAGTTCGCGTAAGTGAAAAATTGTATGCCTTAAATGGAAAATGCACTCACCTTGGTTGTTTGTTAAAAAAAGGAAGCCTGGAGGGCCAGATTATCAATTGTCCATGCCATGGATCTAGTTTTGATGTAACAAATGGACAGGTTGTAAAGTGGATTCCTAACTGGCCTAAAATGGTAGGCGCCTTAACTGAAAAAATCGGTTTAGCCAGACCCCTTGAAACCTATAAGGTGGAGATTTCGGAGCAGGAAGTATATGTAGAAATCTAAATTATCCATAAAAAATTCGGGTGTAGCACAGCACATAAGAAATCCATACCTTATAGATATTTTTGATTTTTTAATAAAATATGTTGGTTCATCAGCATATGATGCTCCGGCTGTTCTTAACTTAATGGCCCATGTGCAGTTTAAATATGACTTATGGTATGTCAAGGGCGGCATGTATAATATTGCCGCCAGGGGTTTAGGCGGACTTTTGTCTGAGTTAGGCGTGAAAATCCACTTGAATAGTGAAGTTATAAAGATCAACCAGAAAGGTGACCTGGTAGATGGCATTGTTTTAAAAGACAGCACTGTTGTTTCTGCTAACATTATTATATCAAACTAAGCTAAAGGAAACCTTTGCCATAGCAGGCAAGAGAATGGAAGATTACATGACATTAAAAAGAGTTGATCCCATGTATCGGCTGCAGTATAAGGGGAACAAGGTACTAAAACTGTATAATGATGAAAAGCAGCTAGTATCTCTGACATGTTTCAAAAGGAATTAATTGCTGCAGCACCTTACCTAGATGCACATAAGAATTTGTCTAATCATTTGGAAAAATATTTCCCAGAGGATGACTTGAGAATTGCTTTTTCATTTTACAAAAAGATGGTCATGACCTTTATAGCTTCAATGATTTAGCTGAGCCTTACCGGGTGGATAAAACAATTTCTAGCAGCTTCTAGTTCAAAAACATTAATTATGTAGGGGTGGGATGTCATGTGTAAAGATGTTCCAGAAATGAAAGAATATAAGCAAAAAGAAAGTAATTTTTTAAGGAAAAATTCTTCACCTTTCTAAAGCTGCCTATAAATAGATTCGAATAAAAAATAATTATATAAGGGGTGAAAATGTGGATATTAATGTTTTAATTGGAGGTGCCGCAGGCCAGGGCATGGAAACAATCAGCAGCATCTTGGAGCGGATATTACATAGAAAAGGCTATTTTGTTTTCTCAAATAAGGATTACATGTCTAGAATTCGCGGGGGCCATAATTTTAATCTGGTTAGAATCAGCAGTAAAAAGTTATATTCTCATAAAGATAGTGTAAATGTAATACTGGCTTTAAATAAGGAAACAATAGAAATTCATAGAGACAGGTTAGTGACTGGAGGAAAAATAATATGTGACAGCAAGCTGGGAATTAATCATGAGGACATTATCTCTATACCCCTTGAGGACATTGCCGGAGAAATGGGTGACCGCAGGGCATCAGGGACTGTTGCGCTAGGAGCCCTCTTAAAGATTTTTACTCTAGATAAGGGTTATCTACACGAAGTATTAAAAATGTATTTTTCAGGTGATATATTAGAGATAAATATTAAAGCAGCTGAAAAGGGATACGAGTTAAGTCAAAGCTTCATCAAGCTAAAAGCTCCAGAGACTATAGAAAAACTGCCTAGAATATTGATAAATGGCAATGAATCCATTGCCCTGGGAGCTTTGGCCGCCGGGTGTTCCTTTTATTCAGCTTATCCCATGACCCCTTCAACAAGTATAATGAATTATCTAGCAGCTAAACAGAGGGATGCTGGAATACTTGTAGAGCAGGCTGAAGATGAGATTGCTGCAATTAACATGGCATTAGGTGCAGCTTATGCAGGAGTAAGGTCCATGACAGGCACTTCAGGTGGAGGCTTTTCACTTATGGTTGAGGGTTTGAGTCTTGCAGGAATGATAGAAACCCCAGTAGTAATTGTAGATTCTCAAAGACCAGGACCTGCTACAGGTTTCCCGACAAGAACAGAACAGGGGGATCTAAGTTTTATTCTTACAGCTGGTCACGGTGAATTTCCAAGGGTGGTTATTGCTGTAAAGAATCCAGAGGATGCTTTTTATCAGACTGCTAGAGCCTTTAATTTAGCAGATAAATATCAGATTCCAGTAATTATCTTAACCGATCAATACCTTGCAGATTATACCCAAAGTACTGAGGTATATGATTTTTCAAAGATTAAAATAGAAAGGCATTTAAGCACTCAAGAGGATCTGCCAGATGGAGAATACATGAGATATAAAATAAGTGAAAGTGGAATTTCACCAAGAATTATACCTGGTAAAATTCCTGGACAGGTGGTTTTGGTTGATAGCGATGAGCATAATGAAAGGGGTAATATAACAGAGTCTGCCCAGGTACGCATTGCAATGGCAAACAAGCGCATGAATAAAATATGCCTTATTGAAGAAGAAACTATAGAACCTGAACTCATGGGTTCCAGCGGTAGAGTTGTTTTAGTTGCCTGGGGTTCCATGTATGGGCCTATTAAAGAGGCTGTAGAATTGCTAAACCAGGAGGGATATGATCTAGAGGCATTAGTATTTGGTGACTTATGGCCCCTGCCAAAGAAGAGGCTCTATAAACTGGCTGCAGAGAATAAGGTCTTTATTAACATAGAGCAGAACTACACAGGACAGCTTGCAAAGCTCATTCGGCAGGAAACCTCCATTACATGTGACAAGAGCCTTCTCAAGCATGATGGAAGGATGCTTGGCTGCAATGAAATCTACCGCTGGTTAAAAAGGGAGGTGATGCATAATGTCTAATGGTTATGAAATGTCTAACGTATATGACATAAATGAAGAAAAAGCCTGGTGCCCTGGTTGTGGAAACCATGTTATACAGGAGTGTATTAAACAAGCCTTGTTAGAGTTGAATTTAATGCCCTATCAAGTGTTAATTTGCTCTGGAATAGGGCAGGCAGCAAAACTTCCCCATTATGTAAGTGCCAATGGCTTTAATGGGCTTCATGGTAGAGCCTTACCACCAGCAGTAGCTGCGAAAATGGTCAACCCCAATTTAAATGTAATAGTTCATACGGGAGATGGGGATTGCTATGGTGAAGGAGGTAATCATTTACTTCACAACATTAGAAGGAATGTAGATATTACGCTTTTTGTACACAATAATGGTGTGTACGGCTTAACAAAGGGTCAAGCCTCTCCCACAACAGAAATTGGCAGAAAAACAGGAGTTCAAACAGAAGGTGTAATTTTGTCACCTTTAAATCCAATTTCCCTGGCAATTAGCCAAAACATTAGTTTTGCTGCACGGGGGTTCACTGGAGAAAGGGAGCATCTTGTAGATTTAATGAAGGAAGCTATAAAGCATAAGGGATTTGCCCTGGTGGATATACTACAGCCCTGTGTTGTATTTAATAAGGTTAACACTTTTAAGTGGTACAAGGAAAGGGTTTACAAGCTAAATGAGGAATATGACTACAAAGACAGGATTAATGCCTTTAGTAAATCGCTAGAATGGGATGAAGGTATTCCCATAGGTGTTATTTACAAGACACAAAGAACTCCATTTATGGATGGATTGGAACATTTAAAAGGAAAGCCTCCGTTAATAGAAAGAGATTATGGTCCACTAGATGCTCAAGAATACATGAAGGATTTCTTTTAAAATATTTTTTACAAAAAATAGGCAATGTCAACTAACAAGGAGATGAATTATTATGAAAACCAAACCAATTGATATAGGTAGAGCAGCCCCTGACTTTACACTTAAAGACAACAGGGGGAATATGGTTAGTCTAAGTGACTTCGCTGGGAAGAAGGTTTTATTATCCTGGCATCCATTAGCCTGGACCCGGGTATGTGCTGAACAGATGGTTGCTTTAGAAAAAAATATAAATATATTTGATGAATTAAATGTTGAGCCCCTGGGAATGAGTGTGGATCCATATCCAACAAAAAATGCCTGGGCCAAGCATCTGGAGATAGCAAGGGTTAAGCTTCCTTCAGATTTTTGGCCCCATGGAGCTGCAGCCAGGGATTATGGTTTATTTAGAGAAGTGGAGGGGCATTCTGAAAGGGCTAACGTTATCATAGACGAAAAGGGGATTGTAAGGTGGATTAAACTTTATGAAATTCCTGAAGTGCCTGATATACATGAAGTGATAGACTTTATTAAAAGTCTATAAAAATTTATGACTACATCTATATGGTGTAGTTTTTCTGTTTGTTTTTTAAAAAACATACTAAAATTTGGATAAAAGAGGATAATAAGTACAGGTGAAGAATAGAGTAGTTAGCACAATTTTCCATGATAATAAGTTAGGAGTGCGTAAAAATGAACGAGGGTATTATGACAGTTCCACTGGAAATTACAAAAAATGAAGCTGTTTTGTGTACTGGAAACCATTACATTGCCTTACCTCAAATAGATATTTATAGTGGTGGAATTAAAAGCATCAATGTGACCTCTAAAAAAAACAAGGGTCTTTTAGAAATATCTGGGGAGGATTTTTTCCTCAAACCTGAGTTTTTTTATAAGGGGAAAAAGCTTAACCCTAAAAAGGTGTATTGGGAAAGATTATATTACTATATTCCCCAGCTTAGATTTATTTTTGACACCTTTGAAGTACAGGCTAGAATCTATGCAGATATACAGGAAAAAGGTTTTGTTTACGAATTTGTCAGCAGCAAAGCTATTGATATACGCTTAAGGGTTAACATGGATCATGTAAATACCCTTCGCTTTAATAGCCATATCTCTCATGGCAGAAAAAGCCTGTCAATTGACAAGTGGCTAAATAATCCATGTGCAGCAATTGAGGGTTACAATGTCCAACTAGGTATGGCCTTTGGAGGTGAGGATGGATTTGGGAGCAGCCTTTCACAGACTGACCTTGAACAGGTCATTGACAATCAAATGCAACTAGGCTTTATAATTAACCTGGCAGTTGAGGCTCAAGTGCCAAATGCATTTTACATTGCCATTAATGCAGATACTGACGGAGCTAGCACTACTCTTATTCATTTGAGGAGAAAAGGATTTAAATGTATTTTTTCGCAGTGGCAGGAATGGTTGAACAAGATAATAATCAAAACTTCTGATAAGAGAGTTGAAAAACTTTTTAATGAAAATAGTCTGTTTAATTATTTTTTTAGTGTCAGCAAGGATTTTTATTCAGATGAATGGGTTGCCATGACATCTAGAAGCCCCCGCTATTATGTATCTGGTGCCTTTTGGGAAAGAGACAGCTTTTACTGGTCATTTCCTGCCATTAAATGTATTGATCCCATGCTGCATAAAAAAATAGTAAGGGAAATGATACTAATTCACTCTATTAACCCTGGTGACCATGCACATTACATTGACGGAACTGTATTATACCCTGGGTTTGAGTTGGATGAAGCCTGCAGTTATTTTAACGACCTTGAGTTTCCCTTATCCTTTTTTGATGACCAGATAATAAAGGCTTTTGATGGTATTGTGGAAAGAATTGAAGAGGAATTTGATGAAACAATAGGTTTGTATAAAACTTTTCTTTTGCCATCTGACGATCCTACAGAATATCCCTTTGTTTTATTTGATAATGTTTTGCTGCTCAGGGCCTACAAAAACCTCATTTATTTATACCAGAATTTAAAACATGATACCTCCCTTTTTGAAAACAGGGTAAAAACCATTAAAGAGAACTTGTGTAGATTTATCAGGTTAGTTGAAGAAAAACCCATATATGTTTGGGCAATAGACAATTACAACCAATATGTCTTGTATAATGATCCACCTGGCAACTTAGGAACACTAGTCTACTATGGAATGCCCAATGATGATATATTTAAAAACACCATGGATTACTATTATAGTGACTGCTACAAGTACTATGACTCAAAGGCTAGGTTTAAAGAACTGGCTTGTGATCATCATCAAAATACCCCTTCAGGTCTTGGATTATGCGGCAGCCTGCTTAATCCCCTGTATAAACAGGAGGCGTTAAAGATGGTCTTGGAGGCTAATCTGGATCATGGTCTGTTGTGTGAAAGCTTTGATAAACATTCAGGAGAAGCTAAAACAGGGGTAGGTTTTGCCACTGGTGCAGGATATTTAGCCTTCGCCCTTTATGAGAGCTTTATTAAATCTGAGGAACTTTAGTGAGGGGATGAGAATAATGACTGCTACCATCACCATAGGTGCTTTTCAATTACCATATGATTTAAAGGAAGATTTCCATGATTATAAGGCTTATATCCAAAAACTGCCGCTGGAGGATTTGAATTTACTAGTATGCCCGCCAGGCACCATTAGATATTTTCAGGGCTATGAAGATTATCTTTTATATCACCAGGATTTGGCTGTAAACAATTCATGTATTGTAGCACCTGGATTTTTTATGAAAGGTCAATATAATACAGCTATTCTTATCTCAACACAGGGGGAGATAATTCATGAACAGCAGCAGACCCACTTGTCTCGTAAGGAATTTGATCAAGGTTTGCAAAGGGGAACCAGCCTGGAAGTCACCGCTACTCCTATAGGCAGAATAGGGCTTATGATTGGAACAGATTCCTTCTATCCAATAATTGGAAGAATCCTTGGCCTGCAGAAGGTAGATATTGTTATTGCCTACTACAAACAGCCTGCACCTTATAATCCGTGGCTGCAGTTGTCTGGGGTGTGGCAGCAGGTTCAGCATAATCAGTTTTTTGCTGTAGAAAGTGCTGCCAATGGAATTATTGATGGCATTGAATTTGCTGGAGAAACCATGATCCATCACCCCCTATGTAGTGCTTATGTTGATGGATGTGTGCAAAAGCTAAAACCAGGCGTGGATGGACTTATAAAGGGAAACCTCGACTTAAAGAGCAGGGAGCAAATAATTAGGGAATTTCCCATATATAAATATCTTAACCATGCCTTATATGAAAAAGTGTGGGGTAGCAATGAAAATATTAAAGGATTTTAAAAAGGAAGCAGTACGTGGTATTCTTAACTGGCTGTATAGTACAAAACCTTTGGAAAGACATATTGTAAAAGAAAAAGTTGATTTAAAGAATGAACCAATAAAACCTGACAGGATTAAGGTTGCAGCAGTTCAAGTGCAGATTAAGCTTCATAAAACTACAATAACATACTATGACCATATGAAAAGACTAGTTGAAGAAAGTGTTAAAAAGGGAGCACAGCTAATTGCTTTTCCAGAAAATATTAATCTGCCTCTAATAGGAGTAATCCCCATGGCTGAAAAATTATTGACAGAAAATGATAGCCCCATAAAACCAGGCTCTAACAGCCAGATAAGGGAGAATTTTTTTCTGCTAGGACCCTATACAGAGAAGATTTACAAGCTAACTTTTAGCAACCTTGCTAAGAAATATCAGGTATATATTATGGCCGGTAGTATTACTACTCCTTTTCAAAACAAACTTTATAATACTGCTTACTTTTTTGGCCCTGAAGGAGAATGCCTGGGGATCCAAAGAAAACTGCATCTGACCACTACAGAAGAAGCCTTTGGACTTGCAGTAGGAGATGAGCTAAATGTTATATCACTTCCCTTTGGAAAGGCAGCCTTTCCTGTATGTATGGATGCTACATACTTTGAGACCTTTCATCTGGCAAGAAAAAAAGATGCAGATATGGTAATTATACCCATTGCAAACAACGAAGAATATGATTTTTACAAGGCATTTAGAGGAACCTGGCACCGTGTACAGGAGGTCAGGGTTTTTGGAATAAAATCAGCCCTAGTGGGAAATCTAAGGGATTTGGTGTTTACAGGTCGTTCAGCAATTTTTGCTCCTATTGATTTAACCCCCAGGGGGGATGGCGTTATTCAAGAGGCAAAGACTTATAATAAAGAAGAGGTTGTCATAGGAGAACTGGATCTAAATGCTTTAAGGAGATTTAGAGAAAGGGATCCACTATTGTCTGATTTTAATCAAGAACTTTATGACAAATACTTATCACTTGTCAAGATGTATTACTGGGAGAGGTGAAGCCTTTGGAGAGCTGGAAAGCATATTTGGTCCTATACTTTTTAATATTAAATTTTAGCGGTTACTCAGTTATTTGGTATGACAAGAAGAAAGCCCTTAAAGGACAATGGAGGATTCCGGAAACAAGGCTTTTTGCTCTGGCCTTAATGGGTGGCTCTTTAGGTATTTATTATGGCATGAAAGCTTTTAGACATAAGACCCAACATTTATCCTTTAAATACGGTATGCCTTTATTAATTGGAGTCAACATGGTGCTTTTTGGGATTATCTTTTACAAATTATAGTTTCATGATTATGCTTTTTACAATGAATCTACTCAAGCTGACTGTGTATTCTAATATAGTTTAAAATATCAGTTTTAGACACAATACCTAAAAGCTTAGTCCCATCCATTACTAGAATCCTGCCTATGCCATTGCTGAATAATTTTTGCATGGCATTAGAAACAGAATTATCAGAGGAAATAACCAAATTATCTTCCAGGGGGGTAGTGACCCTTTCAACTGTAGTTTGGTACCATGTGTCTTTAGGGGTATTTCTGATATTATTGATACTTACAATGCCGATAATTTCTTCATTTTTTCTTACTGGAAAGCTTGTAAATTTATATTTGTAAAAATAATTATCTACAAGATCTTGAATTGGGACATAATAATCAACTACCACCACGTTGCTTGTCATAAACTCCCTAACAGGTATTTTATTAAAAATATCTGACATGACTGTATGTTGATAGCTTGATTGTGAGGCCTGATTAATAAACCAACCAATAAATACAAACCAGATGCCACTTAAGAAAGCTCCGCTAAACACCCAAAAAATTCCTAAAAACATTAAAAAATATCCAAAAAACCCGCCAAAAGAAGATGCAATCTTTGTGGCTAGCTGTAGGTTGCCCTTATAATGCCAGATGAGTGCTCGTAATACCCTGCCGCCATCGAGAGGAAATGCAGGAACTAGATTAAATATGGCTAGTATTAGGTTAACTGTTCCTATATAAGAAATGGGAATGAGAATAATTTCTGAAGCCCCTAAAATAGAAAGAACACTGGCCAAGATTGTAAAGAATAAAAATAGCATTACACTCATAGCAGGCCCAGCTATGGCAATCTTTAATTCCTTCTTTGGACTATCAGGTTCGCCTTCCATTTGGGCTAACCCACCAAAGATAAATAAAGAAATCTTCTTTACTTCTATTCCTTCTTTAATTGAAACAATAGAGTGGGACAATTCATGAAGTAAAACTGAAATAAAAAGGAAGAGGGCCATAATACCTGCCAAAAACCATCTTAGACTAGGGTCAAAATCTGGGTGGTTTTGAGGAAAGTAGTTAGTAGCAAGTACAAAGCTTACCAATCCAAATACAATTAACCAGCTGGCATGTATTTCAATCTGAATTCCTTTAATTTTACCTATAACAAAAGAGCCTTTCAATTGTATCACCCCGCATTTAAATGTCCATGTCTAAATAATAGCATGTTTTTAAATTATTTTTCCTATTATTAATTAATCTTAACATAATATTCGTATTTGACAACATTGCCCCTTTTGGTTTAAAAGCTTTGTAAGAACTAGTTGGTTAGTGCAGCCTGTACCAGTAAAGGTTAGTTGGAGAAATTTACAATGAAATGTTATAATAAAATGCAAATCTGAAAATGAAAGGAAAAAACAAAATGGCAATAGAATTAGTCCGTGAATGCTTTAAAAAATGGGGTAGAGATGAGGATGTTTTAGAATTTAATACATCAAGTGCTACAGTTGAATTAGCGGCACAAGCTCTAAATGTTGAACCAGCCAGAATAGCCAAGACACTTTCGTTTAAAAGTGAAGATGGGGCTATCCTGGTGGTTGCAGCAGGAGATGCCAAAATAGATAATAGTAAATTCAAAGGTCAATTTGGCTTTAAGGCAAAGATGCTTACACCAGATGAGGTTCATAAATTTACTGGTCATGCAATTGGTGGGGTATGTCCCTTTGGGTTAAAGAATAGAATTCCTGTGTATCTAGACATCTCCTTAAAAAGATTTCAAACGGTCTTTCCAGCATGCGGCAGCAGCAATTCAGCTATTGAACTTACCTGTCAAGAATTAGAGAAGTATTCTATGAATGAAAAATGGGTTGATGTATGTAAATCGTGGGGAAAAGGCCAGTAAATTAAGACTAATGAGAATTATACCAACGTATAATATGAAAAATATAACAGCTAGCTGTGTAAATTAGCAGACAATATGAAAATAAAAAAAATTCAAAAAACATATTGACAAACGACATATTACTATCCTGTCTTTGACACTTGAAAGAAATAAAAAACCTGCAGCACCTTGATATTAAAGGTTTTGCAGGTTTTAATGTTAGTGTAAAAAGTGCATAATGTTTTTATGATTTAGTACTTTTAAAAATTTTTTTCATCATAGTTGTAGTAACAATCTGATAGTCAGTACGAAAGCCAAAAGCCTCATGCAAAGCATCGGTAAAATCAGTTCTTGTATATAGTGGTTCATAACCTTCACCCTTAATTTCTTTGAAATCCATCTCGCGCAATTCACTAATAATCTCATGGCAGGTAAACTCCTCTTTAAGTCTCTTTTCGAGTAGCCTATAAATAATCAGCGATATAAAGCAGGTGATGAAATGTGCTTCTATCCTGTCATCATTACTTAAATGTACAGGTCTTGCTTTAAACTCGTTTTTCATAATTCTAAAACATTCCTCTATTTCCCATCTCCTATGGTTCACCTTGATTATTTCAGTAGCATCATCCTCAAGATTAGTACAAACCCCATAAAAACCATCAAAAACTTCTTCTTTTTGGATAAGAGCGGTATCAATGCGGTATATTTCATTAGCTGCAACTTCCCCATCAGGAGTGCAGTTTGTCTTATGAATAAATCTTTTGTAATCATTTTGCCTACATTTCTTTAATTTTGTAGGGTTAGTATCTATTGTTTTTTGAGCACGTTCTATTTGAGAATTGCGGATTTTACGCTGATAATCCCTGTATTTGATAGAGTAAGTGACAATAAGCTTTTGTTCAAAACCATTTTCTTTGATCCAACGCTCTTTGTAAAAGACTTTAGCTCGTATTTTTGCCTTGACTGCATCATCAGCTTTATCTATCATTTCATCCAGTTTAGAAATATCATAGGTTTTTTCACTGCCAGAAAGTCTCCAGCCATCTGTAGCAAGTGCCCATTCTTTAAGATGTTTCTTTAACTTCTTAATAGACTGGGTTGTAATAAAAGCTCGTCCATCCTTATCATTAAACTTACGATTAGCCTCAGAAGCAAGACCAGCATCAGTACAAACAATAAACTTAGAAAGCTCAAAATCGGATAAAATCTTCTTTTCCAAAGGCTTTAAAGTAAGCTGCTCATTCATATTTCCCCTATTAATGCTAAAAGCTAGAGGGATACCGTCTCCATCCATAAAAAGGCCCATTTGAACAATAGGATTTGGTTTGTGATCCTTAGCAATTCCGTACTGCTTTAAACCATCTTCCTGTTCAATTTCAAAAAAATAATTAGTGCAATCATAGTAAAGAATGCCGGTATTTCTCTTGGAAACTTTTAGGCTGTTTTCATACAATGAGGACTGGATAAAATCTGTTTCCTTAGCAAGGTATACAAGCGCTCTATAAATTTGATGCAGATTAAAATTCGGCTGCTCTATAAACTTTTTTGAAAGCTTATTAGTTGCGAGTTTGGAAGAAGGAAAGATAACCCTGCCATAAATCAATCTAGAAAGAATTGAATCCAAATCAAAATCGAATTTATACCTCTGAGATATTTTTTTGCAAATCTTATGTATTCCGAGTTCATGGTATATTTTTTGGAGGAAAAGATACCCACCTTTAAAAGAGCGCTGTTCATCTTTTTTGATAAGTTTTGTAGGAGAATATTTAACGAGTACTTCTCGTTTCTCTTCTTTCTCTTTCTTATTCAGTTCCTCTACATATTTGTTTGCCCATTCAACAGGATCTTCACCATTTAGTTTTTTATGTAAGTCAGCATAAGTTCCAAGTTTTTCAACAACTTTGGAAGAACGCTTTCCATTTTCATAAATTGATTTGACTACATAAAAAGACGCAGCGTTTTTTGAACTAACAATTTGCAGTCTCATTTCTCACCGACTTTCTTCTTCAACTACCCATATTATAACACATTGTGCAACATTGTGCAATTTATATCCTATGAATTTTGACAAAAAAAAGGCCTATATCAAGGCTTTCGAGGATTTTTTCTCTATTCAACTGTCAAAGACCCGGGCCAGTAAATTAAGACTAATGAGAATTATACCAACGTATAATATGAAAAATATAACAG
>NZ_KK211101.1:393981-490965 GCF_000620305.1 Desulfitibacter alkalitolerans DSM 16504
AATATGAAAAATATAACAGCTAGCTGTGTAAATTAGCAGACAATATGAAAATAAAAAAAATTCAAAAAACATATTGACAAACGACATATTACTATTTACAATAAAATTAACTAGTAAGTAATATTTACTAGTTCCCCTGAACAGTTGATGGTCTTGCGAGGGCCAAAAAAGAGAAGATTTTAACTCCACTATTATGAAGGATGTTAGTTTTAGAACAAATTAAGAAAGTTGGGATTAGCAAGTTTACCAAAGTTACTTTATATGAAGGTTAATTAAGCTTAAGGCAAGATTGATTTAAGTATTAAGTAAGTTTAAGGTTCATCTATTATTAGTGAGTGAGAGTTAAATCTTAACTACTAGTCGTAGGACTAGAAGGGCAAATCGCAGGCAAGAGCCTTAGCTTAGAAGTAATGAGCTAAAGACTGATTATTGGAAAATAAAATCAGGGGAGAAAGAGAAAGGAAGGCTAAATTGCAGTACGTTCTTGAGAGTAAAGGGTAGGCACATTCCTGAAGTTAAGGAATAGAGCCTACCCTTTACTCATTTATTTTTAGGGCTTAAAAGAAATTTAGTGAATTAATTGAAATACCCCAAAATGGTTTCGTAGATAACCTCTTCTGGATTTCCAGGACTTATATGTCTCCACGAGACATCAGAGAAATTAAGAGGTCAGCTTTCTACCAGTGCTCCATCGCAAATATTATACGCATAGCTGTCAGAAATCTTATATTGTTTAACATTAGTATCCAAATGCCAGAGCATTATATCTATACCACCAGAGGGTACAGGTTCATTGTACTCTACTTTTATCCATACATTTATGTAAGAAATGCCTAATTCCTCATCTTCAACTAATTCCATGGTGGCAGCATCAAAGCTCCAGCTTCTTCTCTCGTCAGAGTGTATAACTTGATATGGATCTGTATTTACATCTTCCCTGGCTCGTTCTTGTGCGCAAGATGTCAAAAAGATCAGGGATATAAATATTATCAAATATATTTTCAATACGGTTTTAAATTTAACCATAACAATTCCCCCCCTTTGTGTATATTTAGTTAAGCTTCGTAAATATATTTTACCATAAGTTCTAAATTAATAATAGTAACTTTTATCAATTAAAAACGCAAAACATCTTTTATTGCAGAATAAATGAGAAGGATTTGAGAAACATATCTAGAAATCAACTGCATAGATAAATTTACTAATTCAGGGAGAGAGAATATGATTGATTTAAGAAGCGATACGGTCACATTACCTAGTGAGGAAATGAGAGAAGCCATGGCAAAAGCAGTTGTGGGTGATGATGTATATGGTGAAGATCCCACTGTAAATGAGCTTGAAAGGATGTCTGCAGAAATAACTGGAAAAGAAGCAGCTTTATTTGTGCCTACTGGAACAATGGGCAATCAGATTGCAATTTTAACACATACCCTGCGGGGAGATGAGATTATAGTTGACGAATTATCTCACATTGCCCTATATGAAGTAGGGGCTGCCTCCATGTTTGCAGGAGTTCAGTTAAAAACCATACCCAATCTACTTGAAGGGGATACTGTAAAGAAATTGTATGGTGCATACCGTGAACCTAATATACATGCACCAAGGTGTAGACTATTATGCCTGGAAAACACCTTTAACATTGGCTCTGGAACTGTTATGCCTGTAGCGGATATGAGGTTAGTATATAAGGCTGCCAATAGTATGTCATTATTTGTGCACCTTGATGGAGCAAGAATTTTTAATGCAGCCATTGCTCTAGGTTGTGATGTAAAAGAGCTAGTAGAAAACTGTGATTCTGTAATGTTTTGCCTTTCCAAGGGGTTAGGTGCACCAGTAGGTTCAATATTAGCCGGTAGTAAGGAATTCATTAATGCTGCACGAAAATATAGAAAGGCCATGGGTGGAGGCATGCGCCAGGCTGGAATATTAGCAGCTGCAGGGTTAATCGCCCTAAAAACGGTTGATAGATTGTCTGTAGATCATGACAATGCCAGGCTGCTGGCACAGCACTTATCATCTGTTGATGGATTAAAGGTGGATTTATCCCGAGTACAGACAAATATTCTACTAGCTGACATTAGTGGTTTGAATATGGATGCTGGTTCTTTCGTGGGCAAGTTATCTGAAGCGGGTGTCAAGGCGGTACCAGTAAGCTCCAGGGTGGTTCGTTTTGTTACCCATAAGGACATTACTAAAGAACATATAATACAGGCTAGTATTATTATTAAAAATTTAGCATCTGACATTCTTGACCTTTAAAATATGAGAGGAAAATATGAGCCTAGCAAGGTGCAGAATTTTAAACAGGAATCAAATTGAGTTTATGAAAAACAAAATTGAAAAAGCTATAGAAATAAACATAAAGGTAATTGTTAAATTTTGACGAATGTTATTCATAATAGCAGTATAACATTAGGGGTGAAACCATGGAACAGTGGAAGCTGAAACTAAAGGAATCTTATAGCTCTTTGATTATGTTTTTCATAGCGGCTTACATGGTATTTGTTATATTTTTTACATCCTTAACTATTCTGCCCATGTATGTCATTGAGTTGGGCGGCAATGAGTTTGATTCTGGTCTGCAAACCACATTGTTTTTTATTTTTGCTGTAATATTAAGGTTTTATTTTGGACCCCTGGCTGATAGCAAGGGGAGAAAGCTTCCCCTGCTAATAGGGACTTTTGTGTTTGCAACATCAGGACTTTTCTTCATGCTGAGTTCTGAGGTGTGGCATTTGACGTTGGCCCGTCTTTACCAATCCATTGCTCTGGCAACTTTTTTGTCCAGTGGAAGTTCTCTGGTTGCAGACATGGCACCATTAAAATCGCGAGGAACTTATATAGGCATGTACCGCTTAATTATTACCCTGGGAGTTTTGACAGGCCCTGTTAGCGCTCTTGAGGTTATCAAAAACCATGGATACAATTACTGGTTTGTCTTAACATTTATAGGGGGTATTATAGCCCTTGGTTTAATTATGCTTGTCAAGGCACCACCCTTAGCTGTTAGTGCTAATACGAGGTTTATGAACAGTATTTATACAGTGTTCAAAAATAGAGCATTATGGCCCATTTATGCTGGATTAGCTTTAACATCCATCTGCTATGGAGCTATCTTGACCTTTGCGTCTCTTTATATTTCCCAGGTAAGTGAAGCTGTTAACCCTGGCATATATTTTACATATTTTGGCATTTCGGGAGTTCTGGCTAATATTAGTGCTGGATACCTCTCAGATAGATACGGGAGAGAGGCAATAGTTTGGCCGGCAGCTATAATTCTTGGAGTAGGTCTTATTGTTCTAGCCTTTGTTCCCATTGTGCCAGCAACCATAATTATTAGTGGGCTGCTCACTGGGATTGGTTGGTCTGGTGGGATTGCAGCTTTTATTGCCTGGTTAATTGATTTAATAGAGGACAAGATGCGCGGTACAGTCCTATCTATTCAAGAAAGTATAATTGATACCTTTGTAGCATTAGGCTCTTTGGTCTTTGGAACATTAGCTGCCATTATAGGCATGCAGTTTTCCTTTGTAGTTACAGGGAGCAGTATTGTAGTTATAACAGTCATTTTGCTGCTCGCGCCAAAAAGATGTGACAGCAAAGCACAAAACGAGGTGGGAAGATGAGTTCACATGTTTTGAAAAACCCGGTTAATATACATAAGGCGGATGTTAAACATAGTCATAAAAGAAAGATAGCGGAAAAACATCATGGAGAGTTTGTTTCACTAGACCTGGAAACCACAGGCTTTAATCCCAAATATGCAAAGATAATTGAGATAGGAGCCATTAGATTTGTAGACGAAACAGCTGTGGAAACCTTTCACACTCTAATAAATCCTGGGATGCCAATTCCCAGAAAAATTACAGATATAACAGGAATTACAGATGACATGGTTATTAATGCTCCGAAAATTGAGATTGTTTTTCCTCAATTTATTGCTTTTTTAAAGGATAGTCCAATTGTAGCTCATAATTCAAGCTTTGACATGGGATTTATACGGCATACTGCTCAAAGGTTTGCTGTTAAAATTTGCAACCCCATTATAGATACCCTGCAAATAAGTAGAATAATGTTCCCCAACTTAGATAATCATAAACTAAATACTGTATCAGACTACCTGCAGATAAAACTAGAAAACCATCATAGATCAATGTCTGATTCAGCAGCTGCAGCAGAAATATACATAAAATGCCTAAAAATGCTCAGCTAAAAAATCTATAAAGGGGAAAAGGTACTTGGTAAACATTATTCATAAAGATAATATGAAGGCAATGTGAAGGAAGCATGAGAGAAAGGGAGGAGGTTTATGAGTCATTTTTTTGCATATCTTTCCAGGATGAAGCTGATCAACCGTTGGGGCTTGATGCGTAACACTTACACAGAAAATATTCAAGAGCATAGCTTGCAGGTAGCTATGATAGCCCATGGCCTGGCTTTAATAAAGAATAAGAAGTTTAACGGTGATTTAAACCCTGAAAGGGTTTTGGTCCTTGCTGTATTTCACGAGGCTGGTGAAGTAATAACAGGTGATTTAGCTACTCCCATTAAATATTTTAATCCCAAAATCAAAAGGGCATATACTGAAATTGAAGAAATAGCTAAAGAAAAATTATTAAATATGCTTGCTCCAGATATGCGGGAGGATTACCAACCATTACTTTTTATAGAAGAAGGGGACAAGGAGCATTGGAAAATTGTTAAGGCTGCAGATAAGATTTCTGCCTATATTAAATGTTTAGAAGAACTTAAGGCAGGGAACCAGGAGTTTTCCAAGGCAGAAAAGATCATTTTAGCTGCTATTAACAACATGGACCTGCCTGAAGTACAATATTTTATGGAACATTATGTTGGAAGCTTTTCTTTAACCCTTGATGAATTAAACTAATTTGATTGGAGGTAAAAATATGATTTTGACCACTACTAGTGAAGTTCCAGGAAAGGAGGCAAGTGAGATTTTAGGAATTGTTAGGGGCAGCACAATAAGAGCAAAGCACATTGGAAAAGATATTGCCGCGGTTTTGAAGCAAATAGTTGGTGGAGAATTAAAGGGATACACTGAAATGCTTAATGAGGCCAGGACAGCCGCAGAAAACATAATGATTAGGGAGGCTAGTGATTTAGGTGCTGATGCTGTGATTAATGTTAGATTTGCTACTTCTAATATAATGCAGGGAGCAGCTGAGATACTAGTTTATGGGACTGCAGTAAAGCTAAGAAACATCAATTAATAAGCTTTTAACAAGATAATGACTGTTATATTAACAGTTATTGTGAAAGGGTGATAAAATGATACTTCTTCCATATGATAAAGGTTTTTTGGAATTACCCCTGCCTGAGAGTGAGAAAGTACACCTGCTGAATCCTCCTTCAAGTGGGTTTAAACCAGAGGGAACACAGGAAGAAATAGTGGAAAAAGCTTTATCTGAGCCAATAAACTCAGAAGCCTTGAGCAAACTTGCTGAAAATAAAGAAAACATAGTTATAATCACTAGCGACCATACCAGGCCTGTCCCAAGTCATATAACCATGCCGCTGATTTTATCTGAGATAAGAAAAGTCAATGAAAATGCTAAAATTACTTTATTAATATCAACCGGAATGCACAGGCCCATGAGTGACGAGGAGATTTCCCTTAGATTTGGTGAAGAGGTTTTAAGGCAGGTATCTGTAGTAAACCACCTGGCAGAAAAGGACGAAGACATGGTTTTCCTTGGCATATTACCATCAGGTGGTGAGTTGTGGATTAACAGGCTTGCCATGAAAGCTGATTTGTTATTAGCCGAAGGATTCATTGAGCCTCACTTTTTTGCTGGGTATTCAGGGGGAAGAAAAAGTGTTCTGCCAGGTATTGCTTCACATAAAACTGTACTTTTTAACCATAATTCCGACTTTATAAATAGTCCCCATGCTAGAACAGGTATTTTAAAAAATAATCCGATACATAAAGACATGGTATGGGCTGTGGAGCAGTCTAAGTTAGCTTTTATAGTAAATGTCATAATCAATTCAAAAAAGGAAATTATTCATTGTGTAGCTGGACATCCAATAAAAGCCCATGAACAAGGCTGTGAATTTGTAGAAAAGCTAACTGCTGTCGAACCAATCCCCGCGGATATAATTGTTAGTACAAATGGTGGTTATCCATTGGATCAAAATGTGTACCAGGCAGTTAAGGGTATGACTGCTGCAGAAGCTACTGCTAAGTCTGGAGCAATTATCATTATGGTGGCAGGCTGTAGGGAAGGCTTAGGAGGGGATAAATTTTATCATCAAATGGCTGATGCTTCTTCTCCTAAAGAAACCATGGAAAAAATTATGGAAACACCTAACAGTGAAACAGAGCCCGATCAGTGGCAGTCACAAATACTTGCAAGGGTGCTTTTAAAGCATAAGGTAATATTGGTAACTGATCCATCACTTGCCCAGTATGTAAGGAACATGCATATGGAATTTGCACCTACTTTAGAAGCGGCATTTGAAATGGCTATAGCAGAAAAGGGAAGGGATGCAGTAGTCACTGTGATACCTGATGGCGTTGGAATAACAATAAAACCCTGTGAATAATGCAGGGGTTTATTGAATATGTAATGTAACAATTGACCTGGGAAAATAATATTGGAGTTATTTATATACTAGACAATGTAAAATTTAGGGAGTATAATTGTGGTGAGCAATTTATTCCGATAGACACCTTTGCCATTTTTCATGGCAAAGGTCTTTTTTCTGCACAATAGGGATTTAGATTAAAGGGATGGAGGGATAACATGATTTTATTAATTATATTTTTAATCCAGATTACCTATGTGACATTATTTACTTTAAGAACCATATTTGTTGTAAGGGGTAAAACCCAGGTAGCGGCAGTAATAAGTGTTATCGAAGTTTTTATTTATATATCTGGGCTGTCAATTGTATTATCTAATCTAGATAATATGTTTAATTTAATAGTTTATTGTGCTAGCTATGGTTTTGGTATTATACTTGGAAGTTATATTGAACATAAAATGGCTCTAGGATTTACCCAAATTCAAGTTATAACTACTAACCTGTCAGAAGGCCTGCCAAATATATTAAGGGAACAGGGTTTTGGCGTTACCAGTTGGGTGGCAGAAGGTAGAGATGGTCAAAGATTAGTTTTAAATATATTGGCTAAAAGAAAATGCTGTGACAGACTTGAAGAAACTGTTAAGTATTTTGACCCGGAAGCTTTCATTATAGCCTTTGAACCTACCAGATTTTCAGGTGGATTTTTAGCCAAAAAGGTGACACATGTGTGCAGCAAGATTATTGATAAACATGGTAAACGGGAGTCAGTTGAAAAAGTGCAGCAATAAATGTTATCATATGCATGAGTATTAATTATATTATGACAGGGGTTGGGTTAGTGAATTTAAGTGATCAGGAACTAATCTTGCTTGTGTTAGCTGGAGATAATAATGCATATGATGAACTTGTAATAAGGTACGAAAAACAAATATATACATTTATTTGCAAAATGGGCTGTAATCCAGAGGATGCCAAGGGAGTAACACAGGGAGTATTTTTTAAAGCATATAACGCCCTTCCTAATTTTAAGAACCAGTGCAAATTTAGTACATGGCTGTATGCTATAGCCAGTAATAGGTGTAAAAACTGGCTGCGCAAATCTAATAAGACTGTATTACTATATGAAACCGATATTAGAGATGGTAAAAGCAACACGCCTGAGGAAATGTATCTAAAAAAAGAAAATTTAGCTGCTGTAAAGAAAGCATTTAACATGCTGCCGGAAAAATATAGAGATGTTTTACAGCTCTATTACCATAACAACATGTCTTATGTAGAAATAGCCCAGACCCTGGGACTGAGGGCTAGAACAGTAGAAACCAGGTTATACAGGGGTAGACAGATGGTAAAAAGCTATTTAATGCAAAATGATAACGAAGTACTTTTCTAATTTTAGCTTAAAAATATTTATTACTAATTAATTGAATTAAATTGAAGTATTTTTGATAACTTCTGTGTCTAATTTATAGATAAAAAAACTGATCAGTAAAATATTTATATGCAAGGGGGGTGTTACTCTGAGGAGAGCATTCCTCTTATTTATTAAGACGTGGGAGAGAGTATTCTAGGATTTAAAACTAATATTAAAGAAAGAAGGAGTGCTGATTTTGAAAAAGTCAATTGATTTATTATTTATAACTGGAAATGACATAGAGAAGTTAAATTTGACTAATAAAGAAATAATGGATGCAGTAGAAGCCAGTTTACTTGCCCAGGGAAATGGTCAAGTTGTCATTGAACCAAGAGAACATCTTATCCCCAATCCCGAGTTTAATGGACATTTTAATATATTAAGAGGTTATATAGAGCCTATTAATATGGCTGGAGTAAAAGTTGTTGGAGATTATGTTTACAACTATAAACAAGGCTTACCCTCAGAACTGGCCTTATTAAACCTATATGATCCTAGAACAGGTGTACCAATAGCAATAGTAGATGCCACAGAACTCACCTCAATGAGAACAGGGGCCCTAACAGCTATTGGAGCAAAATACCTGGCCAATAAAAATAGCAGGGTGCTGGGGCACCTGGGTTCAAGGGGTACAGCTTGGTGGAATGTAGTTCTATTAGATGAAATATTTGATTTTGAGGAAATAAGAGTTAACAGCAGGAGACCTGAATCAAGAAATGAATTTGCAGCTAAACTAAGTGATTATTTAGGAAAACCTGTTAAAGCCGTAGAAACAAGTGAGGAGTGTCTAAGGGGAGCGGATATAATGGTTGAGGCCACCAGGTTAATAGAACCTGAGGTGCTGTTAAAAACAGAGTGGGTAAAGCCTGGAACATTTGTTGTTCCTTATGGAACAATTAGTGCAGTTGAGTTTGATTTGACAGATGTTATGGATAAGCTAGTTGTGGATGATTGGGGACAGTGCAAAGGTGGTAAATTTGGAAGCTTAAGAAGGCATGTTGATGCAGGAAAGCTTTCTTTAGAAACCCTGCATGGAGAACTTGGTGAAATTGTAGCTGGTAAAAAGGCTGGTCGTGAAAGTGATGAGGAAAGAATCCTATTTTGGCATCGTGGCCTATCTTTAAATGATATAGCATTGGGACATTTAATTTATGAAAAGGCAAAAAAACTAGGCTTGGGTACAGTTATTAATTATCACTAAAAAAACCTGAAATTTAGATGTTATTTTTGCACTGCAAAATAATTTGCAGAAATATCAAAAGAATAAACCCAGAACATGGCCAACCAGTCTTAAGATGCCAAAAAATATGCACCAAGAGAATTTTGATATATAAAACTATTCCCAATAATACAAAGAAAATACCAGTTCATTGGTTCTTGCATTGGGTGGAACAATAATTGCATTTAAAGGTTAGCATACTGTTTATTGGATAATGTTTTTTATTGTAATGCCACATTGTAGTTGTTATGATAATTTAAAGCCTTAACAATATGTTATGGTTAGACTTTCACTCATTAATGACGGGGGAGGGGGTGAATGCATGGACCCAATTGGGTATTTTTTGAATAATACTGAACGTATAGCTACCTATGCCCAAGTTCATTTCCATGTAGTACTTATCGTTGTTGCTATATCGTTAGTATTATGGATTCCCGTTGGCATTATTATCACCAGGAATGAACGTTTAGCACAGATATCTTTAAGCATAGCAAATTTATTTATGTGTATTCCAAGTCTGGCATTATTTAGTATATTTGTAACAATACCATTCCTGGGGTTGGGCATCAAATCGGCAGCCACAGCACTTGTGATGTATGCTATGCTGCCTTTACTAAGGAATGTATATAAAGGTGTTAAGTCCGTTGACAAGTCAGTTTTGGAAGCTGGAAAGGGTATGGGAATGTCTTCCTGGAGAATTTTTTGGGAAATAGAATTACCCCTGGCCTTACCTGTAATATTTGCTGGTATTAGAATAACAGTTGTTCTCACAACTGGCATGACTACTGTTGCAACGTTCATTGGAGTACAGAGCTTGGGAAGACTTATTCAGCATGGAATTACAAGGTCCAATTATGACATGATTCTTGTAGGAGCAATAATAGTGGCTGTTATATCATTAGCCCTAGATTTTATTTTAGGTAAGATTGAGAAAAGACTTATTTCTCCTGGCTTAAGGGTTAATAGTTAGTGTAGGGGGGAGCAAAAATTGATTAGATTAGAGAAGTTAACAAAAAAATATCCGGGCCAGAAAATACCTGCAGTTAATGGCATTGATTTGCATGTTAAGGCTGGAGAAATTTGCGTTTTTGTAGGACCATCTGGTTGTGGTAAAAGTACTACATTAAGGTTAATTAATAGGTTAATAGAGCCAACATCTGGAAGTATTTATATAGATGGGAAAAATGCCATGGAGAAAAATCCAGATGAACTTAGACAAAATATTGGTTATGTAATTCAACAGATTGGATTACTGCCTCATAAAACCATTAAAGACAACGTTGCAATTGTACCCAAGCTTCTAAAATGGCCTAAAGACAAAATTACAAAAAGGGTTGATGAACTCCTTATCCTGGTTGGACTTGACCCTGAGGTAGTACGTGATAAGTATCCGTATCAGCTTAGTGGAGGTATGATGCAAAGAGTTGGAGTAGCAAGAGCCATGGCGGTTAATCCTCCAATAATGCTAATGGATGAACCCTTTGGTGCCGTTGATCCCCTTGTAAGGTCATATTTGCAGGATGAGTTTTTAAAGATACAGCAGGATATTAAGAAAACTATTTGCTTTGTTACCCATAGTATTAATGAAGCTATAAAAATGGGTGATAAAATTGCAATTATGAATGAAGGACAAATTGTTCAATATGGTACCCCTGAAGAAATTTTATCTTCTCCAGCTAATGACTTTGTGGCAGAATTTGTTGGTGCAGATAGAGGGGTTAAAATGCTTGGCCTAAGCAAATGCAGTCATCTAATGGAGTCAGTTGAATGTACGGTAAAAGAAATTGATGCTGCTATTATTAGGAACAGATTGGAAAAGCATATGGTTTGCTTTGTTGTTGACAGAGAGAACAAGCCAGTTGGTTTTATTACTGCAGAAGAATTGAAGGATTTGGGAAACCGTACTATTGAAGAAGTAATAAAAGGTCACTCTGCATTTGTTCAGGTTTATGAACCTCTAAACAACGCATTGGCTGCCATGTTAGAAAAAGATACTGATGTTGTTGGAATTCTTGATGGTGAAAAGCTTATTGGTATGTTAACCTGGCGTGAGCTTAAAAAACACGTAAGTAAGATTGGAGGTTGATCTTATGAATAAAGATCGCCTATTGGTGGCTTTATTTGAAAGAGCTCCTCAACACATTGTGGAACACCTTATTTTAGTAGGTATAGTACTTGTAGTAGCAACTGCCATTGCTTTACCAATTGGCATATTTTTAACACGGCCAATGAGCCGGAGGTTTTCAGACCCAGTTATGGCAGTTTTAAATGCCGGGCAAACTATACCTCCACTTGCAGTTATAGCATTATTTTTACCAGTTTTAGGATTAGGTTTTAAATCAGCATTATATGCCCTGGTCATTTATGGCCTGCTGCCAATAGCACGAAATACTATAGCAGGGTTAGCAGGGGTTAGCCCTGATGTTAAAGAGGCTGCTAGAGGAATGGGTATGAGTGCAACAAAGGTTTTTTTTCAGGTTGAGCTTCCTTTGGCTCTTCCAGTAATACTTGCAGGCATAAGAACATCCACAGTAATTACTGTAAGTACTGCCACCTTGGCAGGCTTAATAGGTGCAGGAGGGCTTGGCAGGTTAATAATTGCAGGTCTAAACATGAACTGGCCCGAATTTACAATAGTTGGTGCAGGTCTTGGAGCCCTGATGGCAATATTAATAGACCGATTTATGAACATAATTGAGCATAGATTTGGACCTCCTGGGCCGGTAGTTGATGTGGATTAATTATAAATAATATTTAGATAGGGAGGTAGTTAGATGAGGATAACAAAAAGTATTATAGTAACTGTTTTACTAATCCTAGCACTCGTAGTTACAGGGTGTGGTGGCGGCAAAGGTGGAGATGCTGAGGGACCTTCCATTACTGTAGCATCCAAAACCTTTACTGAGAGTATAATTTTAGGAGAAATGTTAGTTGCTTTGCTTGAAAACCATGGGTATCCTGTAGTAAATGAGGTGGGACTTGGAGAAACTGCTATTCTAAGACCAGCTATTGAAACAGGTGAAATTGACGTATACTATGAGTATACTGGCACTGTTTTAATGAGACAAATGCAGCACGAACCAGTATTTGAATCAGAGAAGGCTTATCAGTTAGTTAAAGAGTGGGACTTAGAAACAAACAATGTAGTATGGCTTGACTACGCTCCAGGCAATAACACCTATGTATTTATGGCTAGACCTGGTTTTTCGGATGAATTTGGAATTACAACAACATCCCAGTTTGTAGAATACATTGAAAACAACCCAGATAAGAAGTTTAAATTTGCCATGCGTGATGAGTGGTATGAAAGGGAAGACGGTCTGCCAAAGTTTGCTGAAACTTATGGTTTTGATGTAAATAAAGTTGAAGTAATGTTTGTAGCAATGGGACTAACTGAAGATGCTTTAAGACAAAAGCAAGCTGATTTGGGTGTGGGTTTTGCAACTGACGGCAGGATCCCTGCTTTTGGATTAAATGTTTTAGAAGATGATAAAAATTGTTTCCCAGTATACAATCCTGCACCAACCATTCGCAAGGAAATAATTGATGCTTATCCTGAAATACCTGGAATTTTAAACCAGCTGTCTGCACTTTTGACAAATGAAGCTTTAATGGAGCTTAACATGTTAGTAGATCTTGAAGGATTAGATGCTGCAAAGGTTGCCAGGGATTTCTTACAGGACAATGGCTTAATTAAGTAAAGAAAAATTTCATTGAAAAATGAAAAGGTTGCTTGTTCATTCTTTGGACAGGCAACCTTTTTTTGCATTAGAAAGCCAAGTTTTCTTTAAAAAAATTGTACCTCTACATGCAATTGAAGCTACATTGTGGTAATCTAAACAAAAAAACAAATCAAAGAAGGTGCATTAGATAATGCTAATAAATTACGAGTTATTAAGTGCTCTTACTGCCATTATTTTAGCACAAGTTTTAAAAGTTATTTTGGATTATTTTTTAGATGGAAAAATAAATCTAGGAATTCTAATTAGTACCGGAGGAATGCCTAGCTCTCATACGGCTTTGACTGCTGCTTTGACTACAGCCATGGGAATATCCCATGGTTTTGAAAGCCCGTATTTTACCATATCACTAGTATTGACCCTTATTGTTGCACATGATGCGGCAGGAGTACGCTGGCAGGCTGGCAAACATGCATCAGAAATAAATAAAATTAGAGAGGATTTACATAGACTATTACAGTCTATATCAGATAATGAGCCTCCCTTAAAGCATAGGAAGGAATTGAAAGAACTATTGGGACACAAGCCATTGGAAGTTATTTTAGGGGGAGTTATGGGGATAATAATTGCAGTTTTTATAAGCTTGTTGGCTTAATTACAGGTATTTATGAATTTTTCCATTAATTGAAAGGAATAATAAAAAATTTAGAGAATACTTTAGAGAATATTAAGATTCAATGCTGATTTAAGGGTGGGTATATTGGAATATAAATCTGGAGCTACAATTCTGATAGTTGATGATGATAAACTTAATAGAATATTCCTAACTAAACTGCTCGAAAAAGAGGGTTATCATGTTGTTCAGGCCCACGATGGTTATGAGGGTTTTAAGGCAGCATATGATTTAAAGCCTGATTTAATGCTGCTTGACGTAATTATGCCAAAAACCGATGGCTTTAATGTCTGTAAAGCTCTTAAAAGGGAGCCGAATACTAAGGATATTCCTGTAATTTTTGTTACTTCTAGAGCAGATAAATCTGACATAGTTTCAGGTTTCCAGGCAGGTGCAGTTGACTTTGTTACAAAACCTGTATTTATGCCAGAATTGTTGGCAAGGGTACGTGCCCATCTTAGTATTAAATTTTATGCAGACCAACTGAGACAAAAGAATGAGGAGCTAGAAGAGCTAAACCATTTACTTAAACATCTGTCAAAAAAAGACGCACTTATGGAAATATGGAATCGTGGTGCTTTTGATATTGAATTGGAAAAATTACATAACCTATCAATAAGATACGAAAGGGTGTATTCTTTAATTTTTGCTGATATTGATTATTTTAAACCATACAATGATTATTATGGACATCAAGCTGGTGACGAGGTTTTAAAAGAGGTTGGGAGGATTTTTAGATCTGCATGTAGAGCTACTGATTTTATAGCTAGATATGGTGGAGAGGAAATAGTTGTTATTTTGCCTGAGACTAACGCGGATCAATCTGTTAAATTGGGTAATAGGATCATGGAGATGCTATGTGAGAAGAACATTTTGCACGAAAAAAGCCCGTTATCTAATAGGGTAACACTTACAATGGGCATTAGTGAACTTGATTTAAATAACATAGTATCATATCAAGAAATAGTTAAAATGGCTGATATTGCCCTGTATGAAGGTAAAAATAACGGGCGAAATACCATAGTAATTTATAATAATAAAATAGTATTTAAAAAACAGGGTGCTGGATAATCTGCAAGAAAGGATTCGCAAATGTCCCCTATATGACTACTAACAAACCTCTAATAAAATGGTAAAACATCTTACTTAGTAGTCACTGCTGGTCATCACGAACCCTTTCAGTAGATATTTTGAACATTTTTAGCAGTTGTTATTCTGGGAAATTTTGGATTATAGATTCCTTCGCAAGGAATTTTTTTATTGCTGGATAAAAATAAAAGGGAACTTCCAGCTTGAAATAGATTCCTTCAGGAGTATACCTGGTTTCAATAATGCTGCAATTATTATGTATGTCAGAAACTATCTTACCCTGGGAAAAAGGTAAAAGTATTTTTATGATAACCTTTTTTTCTGGAAGTTCTTTTTCTATTAAATCTAATAAATCATTTAATCCCTGTCCAGTTTTAGCTGAAAAGGCTAAGTAGGGAGATTGGTCCGGGGGTTTAGGCAGCACTTTAAGATCTACCAGGTCAATTTTATTATATATTGTAATTCTTTTGATTTTTACCGCACCAATTTCTTCAAGGACCTTATATACTGCTTCTTGCTGCTCTTTGACAAAGGGGTTGCTTATATCTACTACATGGAGTAACAAATCTGCATCTAAAACTTCATCTAAAGTGGTTTTAAATGCAGTAACCAGCTGATGGGGGATCTTTTGAATAAAACCCACAGTATCTCCAATTAATATCTCACGTCCATTATTAAGTCTGATACCTCGTATGGTAGGGTCTAATGTTGCAAAGAGCTTATCTGTACCCTGGTCTTCATTAGAGATATTTTGGCCAACTGCCGGAACCTCTCTTAGAAGTCTATACCTTATGGAGGATTTACCTGCATTTGTATAGCCAATTAAGACTATAAAGGGTGTATTAGGATTTCTGCTCTGGCTTTTTATCCTTCTCTGCTGGGAGACTCGAGCTATTTGCTTCTTTATATCATTAATTCGATTTTTTAAATGCCTTCGATCAGTCTCAAGCTTTGTTTCCCCGGGGCCCCTGGTTCCTATACCACCTGCTAACCTGGATAATTGAAGGCCAAGCCCGGTTAACCTTGGAAGACGATAATTAAGCTGGGCAAGCTCTACCTGTAGTTTTCCTTCCCTGCTCTTTGCTCTCTGGGCAAAGATATCAAGAATAAGTGTAGTTCTATCAATGACTCTAACTCCGGTTGTTTCTTCGAGATTTCTAATTTGAGTACCAGACAGTTCTTCATCTACTATTATTAAATTCGCTTTCAATCCTTGTACCCTTAGGCCAAGCTCTTCAGCAAAGCCTTTACCCATATAGTAGGCACTATCAGGTCTGGTTCTTTTTTGAATTAATTTATCTAAAACATCAGCTCCTGCAGTTTTAGCAAGCTCAGCCAATTCCTCTAATGATGCTTCAGTATTCATTAGATGGTTGCCAGGTATTTCAATGCCTACAAGTACTGCTTTTTCAGACTTACCCTCAGTAATAAAATCACCCCCTTCCAGTAGATTAATCATAACATAATCATTTTATTTAGTAAAAACTTCACAACCTTTTAATCAAAAATATTAAGAAAGTAGTCCGTTTATCTAATGTTCTCTATTTTACTTAAATGTGGTAGAATATGAAGGAATATTTTACTGAAGGATGTTTAGCTGATGAAATTAAAATCTATTCTATATGTTATCGGCATTGTCTTGATGTTTGTAGGTTTATCCATGCTCCTTCCCTTGGGGTTTGCTATTTTTTATGGCGAAGATGGGGAAGTAATAAACTTTCTCACTGCTATGGCTATTACAATTACTACAGGTTTGCTAATATTTAGATTTACAGAATTCAATAAGAATTTATCAAATAAAGAGGGCATCCTAATAGGAGCAATGGGTTGGCTAATAGTACCCTTTTTTGGAAGCCTTCCTTATATTCTATCTGGAACCCTGCCAAACTGGTACGACGCCTATTTTGAAGCTGTTTCAGGATTTACTACAACAGGTGCTACAGTCATGGTAAATATTGAAGGAGCTCCCAAAAGTGTGCTTCTCTGGAGGAGCTTTACACAATGGTTGGGAGCCATGGGAATCTTGCTGGTGTTTGTAGCCCTTATTTCCAAGATGGGTATTGGGGGGACACGTCTTTTAAAAGCAGAGACCCCTGGACCAACAGTAAGCAAAATACTTCCAAGGGTAAGCCAATATGCTAAGGCTATTTGGATAGTATATATAGCTCTTACAATAATAGAGATTATAATCTTGATGTTGGTTGGGTTAGATTTTTATGAAGCCCTAAACCATACCTTTACTAGCATTGCAACAGGGGGGTTTTCAACTAGAAATGCAGGATTGGCGGCATTTGACAACCATTTAGTTGATTTTGTTGTTATTGCTTTTATGATTATTGGTGGGGGCAATTTTGCCTTGTATTATATTGTTTTTACAAAAAGAGCTCCATTACTGTTGTTTAAAGATGAAGAGTATAGAAGCTATCTGCTAGTTCTTCTTATTGGGCTGTTAATTGCAATCATTAGCCTTTCCCTCGACTATTATGGAAATATTTCTGATGCAATTCGCTTTGGTACCTTTCAGATTGTATCTTTATTAACTGGTGCTGGTCATGTTACTTATGACTATGACAAATGGACAACCATGGTAAAAATGCTCTTATTTACCTTGATGTTTTTTGGTGGATGCCAGTATTCTACTACAGGTGGAATTAAAATGGTAAGGATGCTCATGGCCCTGAAATTTATCAATGGTGAAATTAGAAAACTGGTTCACCCAAGACTCATATACCAAATTAGAATAAATAATATACCTGTACAGGATTCAGTGGTATCTAATGTAATTGGTTTCTTTCTATTGTATTTTATATTCTTTTTTGTAACAGCAATAATATTGTCGGGATTTGGTTTTGATAAGGTATCTTCAGTTACAGCATCAGCAGCCATTTTAGGCAATGTTGGCCCTGCCATGGGCCTATTTGGGCCAACCCAAACCTATGCAGAACTGCCAAACATTATAAAATTGTGGCTTTCCCTTACCATGATTATGGGGCGTTTGGAAATCTACCCCATGTTAATTCTCTTCCAGGTGTTTATTTCAAAAAAGGACAGGATGTCGCTGTTAAGAAGCAACTAATATTATACTGTTATCTATTTTTAACAGATTATGAATACTATATTTTAAGATTAAATAAGAAGTAGAAGAGATTAACTCTTCTACTTCTCCTAAAGGTACTATTTTTTGAATTGCTGCTGCATTTGCTGCTGCCCTGAAGTCTGATATTGCTTGTACTGGGGTTCCTGCTGCTCAGCATAATTAATTCTGCCTTTTAAACCCTGGCTTATGCTTTCTAACTGATTAGCATAATTGATAAACTGCTGTTTAGCATTTTGGTCTTGGGTATCCATGGAAAAAGTTTTTAATTGAATACAAGCAGAATCTATGCTGTTTAAGGTTTGGTGAAGTTTTTGACCAACTGTCATTTAGTGATCCTCCTAATTTTTTTTCTGCACTACACTATTATTCTTTCATTGTTGAGGACTTTTACTCGTAGTATTTATTTCCTTATGGGAAATAATATATATAAAATCAAAAAATACCAAATGATAGAGGTGGATAAAGTGATAAAAAAGGAAAACCTTATTTCTATTGATGAAGCATTGGAATTAAATAGAGAAACAATAAAAAAAATATATAATACAAATGTAAACCCTGCATTAGGCAATCTTCTTGCCTTATTAAACTTTGATAAAAAATATACTCGTGCACAAGGAACACAGGTTTGGGATGAAAAAGGAAATTCCTACCTTGACTTTCTTGGGGGCTACGGTTCTCTAAATCTTGGTCATAACCACCAAGCTGTAATAGAGGCAATTGATAAGGTTAAATCCCTGCCTAATATCCTTCAGGCCAGCATAAACCCCTTGGCAGCTGCCCTGGCACATAATCTGGCCCAGATAACTCCTGGTGAGCTTTCCAATGTGTTTTTTGGTAATAGTGGAGCTGAGGCTGTAGAAGGAGCCCTTAAAACTGCAAAAATATATACAGGCAAGAGGAAAATTATTTACTGTGAAGGATCCTTTCACGGAAAAACAACAGGTGCATTATCTGTTACTGGAAGGGTAAAATATCAAAAACCTTTTTACCCATTAATTCCCCAATGTGAGCCAGTGCCCTTTGGAGATCTGGAGGCACTAGAACGGGCATTAAAAGATAAAGATACAGCCTGCTTTATTGTGGAACCTATCCAGGGTGAGGGAGGGATAATATTACCACCAGAGGGGTATTTAAAAGCTGCAAGGGAGCTGTGTACAAAATATGAAGCATTGTTTATAGTGGATGAGGTTCAAACAGGCTTTGGCAGGACAGGAAAAATGTTTGCCTCTGAATGGGATGGGATTGCGCCTGATATAATGTGTTTTGCCAAGGCTCTAGGAGGAGGAATTATGCCCATTGGTGCCTTCATAACTACTAAGGAAATCTGGGAAAAATCCTACGGTTCAACTGATAGGGCTACCTTACATACATCTACTTTTGGAGGCAACAGCTGGGCGGCAGCAGCAGCCCTGGCAACCCTGGAAGTACTTCTTGATGGGGATTTAGCATATGAAGCCAGGGAAAAGGGAAATTATTTATTGGAAAGACTTGCTCAATTAAAGAGCCAGTATGCTCTAATAAAAGATGTTAGGGGAAAGGGTCTGCTCATTGGAATAGAGTTTCAGCAGGAACAATCAGTCCTGGACAAGCTGACAGGAGGCAAGGTTAGCGAACTAACAAAGGAGTATACTGGAGCCCTTGTAGCAGGCGAACTCCTTAACAAGCATAATATTATCACAGCCTATACCATTAACAATCCAAATGTTATAAGGCTGGAACCTCCATTAACAGTAACCTATGAAGAATTAGATTATGTTATAAACTCCCTGAATAAAACCTTTTCATCCAACAAGAGTGTCATCAAGCTAGCATTAAGCAGCTCCAAAAGCATAATTGGCTCTCTATTAAAAAAATAGCGGAAAGAAAAAAACAACCTGAAGAAGATTTAGGTTGTTTTTTAAATAAGCATTTTTGAAAATGTTTTAAAGTCATTTACTATATAGTCTGGCTGGCAATTTATGAAGTCTTCAGTTTTAAATGTAGTCCAACCAACAAGTACAGTGGTCAATCCAGCCCTTTTGCTTCCCATTATGTCAAAGGGGCTGTCGCCAATGGAAATAATTTCTGAAGGTTTTAATCCCATTAGTTTTATCATTTTTTCATAGGGATCTGGATGGGGTTTATGTTTTTCAACATCCTCTAAGAAGATTAGATGTTCAAAATAGTGTTCAATGTTGAAAAACTCAAGATTTTGTTTTCCCGCAGCTTTGGATTTAGAAGTCACAAGGGCAATAATTAGCCCGTTGGTTTTTAGCTGTTCAAGGAGCTCCTCAACACCGGGAAAAAGGGCAATGACTTCATCATGATATTTCTGAGAGAACTCTCTATAAGCAGCAATTAAATCCTCAGCTTTTTCAGGGCAAAAATAATTCATCTGCTCTAAAAGAGGTTTACCATACATTTTTAAAAGCTTTTTTTCATCGATCCTTTTGCCAAGATGGATCTCGCAAGCATACTGAAAGGAATCAACATTTAATTGGGTGGAATTTAAAATAGTTCCATCAAGGTCAAAAATTACACCTTTATATGACATCTATTTAAAACACTCCTTTGATAAAAAAGAATAGGTAGGGGTGCTCCCCCTGCCTATTATAATGCTTCCTGACCTTTTTCTCCAGTTCTAATTCGTATAGCTTCTTCCACATTATAGATAAATATTTTCCCGTCACCAATTTCTCCTGTTCTAGCTCCCTCTATGATGCTGTCTACAGCTTTATCTACCATGTCATCTGCAACAATAATAGATATCATCACCTTAGGTAAAAGATTTACATTGTATTCGTTTCCCCTGTAAACCTGTTTATGTCCCTTTTGCATTCCGTAGCCAAGAACCTGACTAACAGTCATGCCAGTAACACCAATGTTATTTAGTTTCTCTTTGACATCTTCAATTTTAGAAGGTCTAATTATGCTATCAATCTTTTTCATACTTAATCACCCCTTAAATAGATTTTATTGTCATAGAAGTATTTGCTAAATCTGAAGTTATGCTGGTCGAATATGCAGGACTGCCAACAATGTCATTATAAGCTTTAGCACCATGTTCACTAACATCTAGCCCATCAACTTCTTCTTCTTCTGAGACTCGTAAACCAATTAATCCTTTTATTATTGTCAAGACAACAAATGTAACTATTACAGTCCATGCCATTACTGCCAAAACCCCAATTATTTGTATACTCAAAAGGGTCAACGAGCCGGTGTAGAATAAACCGCCTTCAACAGCAAACAAGCCCACAGCAATTGTTCCAAAAGCTCCACATACTCCATGTACAGATATGGCACCAACAGGATCATCAATTTTTAGCATTTTATCAAATAATCCAACAGCTATAACAAGAATTACACCAGCAATGAGACCAGTTAATATTGCTCCAACAATGGATAAAGCATCTGCACCAGCGGTAATACCCACTAATCCAGCTAAAGAACCGTTTAAAGTTAAAGTTATATCAGGCTTTTTATACTTAATCCATGTAAATATAAGTGCACTTATGGTCCCAGCTGCTCCTGCAATTAAAGTGTTTGCTGCAACTTGTCCAAGACCTGGATCAAAGGGACTTAAAGTACTTCCAGGGTTAAAGCCAAACCAGCCAAACCAGAGCAGTAATACACCCAGGGTGCCCAATGGTATATTATGACCAGGTATGGGGTTAACCTTACCAGCAGCAGTATACTTGCCAATTCTTGGGCCCAGAAGAAAGGCTCCAACAAGGGCTGCCCAGCCCCCCACACTATGAACAATAGTTGATCCGGCAAAGTCCATAAATCCCAATTGATCTAACCAACCTCCACCCCAGGTCCAATGTCCAACTATGGGGTAGATTAGTGATGTGATTACAATGGTAAACACTAAATAAGTAGAGAACTTGGCCCTTTCTGCAATAGCACCTGAAACAATTGTTGCAGCTGTGGCAGCAAAAACTGCTTGAAAGAACCAGAAAGCTATGATAGGAATTCCAAAATCAACCTCTCCTTTAAAACTAAGACCAAATCCATCACTTCCAAGAAACCCAAATTGACTGCTGCCAAACATAATACCAAAGCCTACTAAAAAGAAACACATGGCTCCTATTGATATGGTAGAAATATTCTTCATTAGTATGTTCACAGTATTTTTAGCCTGGGTAAAACCGCATTCTAGCATTGCAAAGCCTGCGTGCATGAAAAACACAAGAAAACCGGCAAAAAGTACAAACATGGTATCTAACGCAACCCTCATTTCATTAATTTCTCCACTGTCAGCCGCACTAAAACTAGAGAGCAGAAGCACAAGGAGCAAAGCATTTAAAAAGATTTTAAAATTTCGTAACATGTAAATCCCTCCAAAGTTAGTAGTTTTTGAGGATCCTCTGGAAAAAAACAAAAAAACGCCCACAAATTAACAGGCATCTTTACCTGAATTTGTGGACGTCTTTGTCCTTGATATGTAGCACTTCATTGTGCTATTGTTTTTTTAGATTATATATTTGGACATGGCCTCATGTCAACTACATTTATAATAATTTTATAAATAATTTTTTAACCTGTGATTAATGTCACAGAGTTAGTTCCTGTATTTGCTTATAATAAAGTCAAGAAAATCAACTCAAATATAAGAGATAAGAGAAGGGAGATATTAAAAATGATTAGAAGAATAGTTAGCATTAACGAAGAAAAATGTAATGGATGTGGTCTTTGTATACCAGCCTGTCATGAAGGTGCAATTCAAATTATTGATGGCAAGGCAAAGCTTTTAGAAGATAAGTTATGTGACGGGATTGGTGACTGCCTGGGAGAATGTCCATTGGGAGCAATTGAAATAATTGAAAGAGAAGCAGATGAATTTGATGAAGAGGCTGTAAAGGAACACCTTGCTAAATTGGAGAATAAGGCTAAACCGCAGGATAGACACAAAATCCCATGTGGCTGCCCGGGAACAATGAGTAGAATGTTTGAAGATAAAGTAGAGGAAGATACTGAAGAGGGTGAGACTGCAGAAGTAAAATCTACCTTAAGACAATGGCCAGTGCAGCTGAGCCTAGTACCTGTAAATGCACCTTACTTTGAAAATGCAGAATTGTTAATTGCAGCAGACTGTGCACCCTTTGCATACGGAAATTTCCATCAGCTGCAAAAAGGCAAAGCCATTGCAATTGGATGTCCAAAATTAGATGATGGAAATTACTATGCAGATAAGCTTACACAGATACTAAAATCCAATAATATCCGCAAAATAACTGTTGCTCGTATGGAGGTTCCCTGCTGCGGAGGATTAAACAGCATTGTTAATCACGCAGTAGCCCAATCAGGCAAGGAAATACCAGTAGAGACTAAAACTATTTCTATTCAAGGAAAAATCATTAGTTAGAAAAATATACTTTAATACTGTAGAATTTATTAAAAATAGTGCATGTCTTACACATGCGCTATTTTTAATGCAAAAAAACATGCACCTAAACAAAAAATGCCTTATAGATGTAATCTCTAATAATATCAGCTTTTTAAATAATTTTAGTGCAAAAAAATAAGCATCTTAATAAAAGAATAAGAAATGAAAAATACGCGAATTCCTTTAATATTACTACTTATTCATCATGGCATGAAACTTGCTATACCCTATTATGGGTATATTAATCAATATAAAACAGATTGGGAAGACTAGGGGTGGTTCCTCTGTCTTATTTTTAAATAGGCAAATCTCGGAACATTCCAAACCACAATTATTGTCTCGATTATAAGGGGGAAAATCATGATTAAGAGTAAAGTAACAACAATATCAGAGGAACAAATAAAGCAAATCCATAATTCAGCATTGGAGATATTAGAGGATACTGGAGTCGTTGTCCATCATGATGAGGCACTAAAACTCCTAAAGGAAGCAGGTTGTATTGTAGAAAACAGCAATAGAGTTTATATTCCTACAGGTTTAGTTGAAAAGGCTATTGCTACAGTGCCAACAAGGATCACCTTATATGACAGAAAGGGAACCCCTAGAATATTCCTGCAGGACTGGGAAATAAGCTATGGTACTGGCTCAGATACAATTAACTATTTAGATCCCTACACAGGAGAAAGAAGAAAGTGGCAGAAAAAAGATGTGGAAAATGCCGTAAAGGTGTGTGATTTCTTACCTCACATTGATTTTGTCATGTCCATGGGAAATATTGTAGATGTACACAAGAAAATGATAAACAGAGAGCAATATGCTCTTATGCTGTTAAATAGTACCAAGCCCCAGGTTGTCATTGCTGAAGATGATAAAGCCCTGGCAGATATAACGGCAATGGCTGCTGCAGTTGTAGGTGGAAGGGAAGTTTTGAAAAGAAAACCACTTTTCATGGTATACTGTGAGCCTACTTCACCTCTGCAGCTGCCATATGAATCTGTTGCCAAGGTCCTTTTAGCAGCAGAAACAAGTGTACCAACCAACTTTGCCTGTGGAGGCTTAAGTGGAGGTACAGTGCCAATGACTGTTGGAGGAAGTGTGTTGCAGGCACATACAGAAGCATTAAGTGGAATGGTCATTCACCAACTAAAAAATCCAGGTGCACCATTTGTGTATGGTTATGGGATTACTCCTCTTGATATGAGAACCCTACAGTCGGTTTATACGTCTGCTGAATCCATGGCTGCTCAGGGAATGCTGTGTGATATAGCAAGATATTTTAATTTGCCATCCTGGGGATATGCTGGCTGCAGCAGTTCCAAGACAGTAGATGAGCAGGCCGTTATGGAGGCTACAATGTTTACCCTTATGGGGGCCCTCCAGGGGTGTAACCTAATGCATGACGTATTCTACTTGGAATTCGGTCTGACTGGTGCCCTTGAAATGATTGTCATTAGTGATGATACAATCAATAGGGTGAAACACATGATTAAAGGCGTTGATACAAGCAGAGAGGCCCTGGGAGTTGATACCATAAAGATGGTAGGTCCAGGTGGAAACTTCATGGGAACCCAGCACACGGTAGATAATTTTAGAAGAGGCTGGTCCACAGATCTATGTGATCTTCAAGGCTATGAAGGATGGGAAAGAAGCGGCAAGCTGACCTTATTTGATAGAGCCAACAAGAGGGTTAAAGAGATACTTGAAAATCATCAGCCAGAGCCTGTTAATGAACTGCAAGAAAAGGAAATTGCAAAGATTTTAGCAGATGCGGAAAGTAAGCTGTAGTCCAATCAGTAATTGGAGAAGGGAGGTATGAACATATGGCGTATCATATAAATGGACTAAATCTTACCATAGAAAAAGTTGTTCAGGTGGCAAGACATTATGAAGAGGCAGCAATTGCACCTGAGGCTTATGAACGTATGGAAAAATCACGGCAGCTTGTAGAGAAAATGGTTGCAAATGATGAAGTGATATATGGCATAACAACTGGTTTTGGAAAGTTTGCTAATGTATCCATAAGCAATGGTCAATTAGATCAATTACAAGAGAATCTAATTCTTTGTAATACTGCAGGTGTGGGTGCTCCCCTGCCAGAAGAGGTGGTCAGGGCAATGATGCTGCTAAGGGCAAACTCCCTGGTAAGGGGTAATTCAGGAATAAGACCTGTTGTAGTAGAAAGACTTTTGGAAATGCTTAATAAAAAAGTGCATCCTGTTGTTCCTGAAAAGGGGTCAGTAGGGGCAAGTGGAGATCTAGCCCCCCTGTCTCACATGGTTCTTGTTTTATTAGGAAAAGGCGAGGCATATTATGAAGGCCAACTAATGCCAGGTGGGGCTGCCATGGAAAAAGCAGGGATAGAGCCAGTAAGATTAAAAGCCAAAGAAGGCTTATCCCTATGTAATGGTACCCAGGCAATGGCAGCTATTGGTGCCCTCGCTGTATATGATGCTCTAAACCTATCCAAAATAGCTGATATAGCAGGTGCATTAAGTGCAGAGGCATTAGAGGCTATAGTGGCAGCTTTTGACCCAAGAATTCATGAAATTAGACCACATTCAGGCCAGATAGAAACTGCCAGTAATCTAAGAAAGCTGTTAGAAGGCAGTGAAATTCTTAAACAAGCGGATCACTGCAAGGTACAAGATGCATATACACTTAGATGCATGCCCCAGGTCCATGGGGCATCCAAGGATGCCATAAACTATGTCAAGGCTGTCATCGAAACAGAGATAAATTCAGTTACAGACAATCCATTAGTTTTTCCAGAGGAGGGAGAAGTGCTATCAGGTGGGAACTTTCATGGACAGCCTCTTGCTCTTGCAATGGACTTCTTGGGTATTGCTGTAGCAGAGCTTGCAAATATATCAGAAAGACGCACAGAAAGATTAACCAACCCTGCCCTAAGCGGAGGCCTTCCTGCTTTCCTTACAGAACGGGGAGGTATAAACTGTGGTTTTATGATTGCCCAGTATACTGCTGCTTCTCTAGTAAGTGAGAATAAGGTTTTAGCCCATCCGGCTAGCGTTGACTCAATACCCACCTCAGCATCACAGGAGGATCATGTTAGTATGGGAACCATTGCAGCCAGAAAGGCGCGATCCATATTGGAAAATGCCCAGAACGTTCTAGCAATAGAAATTTTGTGTGCCTGCCAGGGTATAGATTTTAGGAAAGGAAAGCCTGCTCCAAGGACATCTGCTGCCTATGAAATGCTGCGAGAAAGAGTCCCCAGGCTGGAAAATGACAGGGAGCTTTATTATGATATTAATGAAGCTGTTAAGCTAATAAAAGAAGGAAAAATAGTCAAGGTACTAGAAGACTACTAAAAAGGGAGGAAAGTAACATGGTATTTATGCGTTCCAATTATTCTGAACAAACGACTCCATTCATGAGCTGGGTCACTGAATCACAATTAGAAAGAATCCATTCAGCATCTTTAGAAATCCTTCAAAGAACAGGCACAAGGGTGGATCATCCTTTGGCTTTGAAGCTTTTAAAAGAAGCTGGTTGTTTAGTTAAGGACAATATAGCTAGAATTCCCCATTGGTTGGTAGAAGAGTGTATCAGAACAGCTCCTAGTAAAATTACTCTGGGAAATAGAAAGGGACAGAGAAAAGTACATTTAGAAAAAAATAATTGTTATTTTGGTACCGGTTCTGACATGCCCTATATAATTGATATGGATACAGATAAGAGAAGATATGCAGCACAGCAGGATGTGGAAAATGCAATAAAATTAATGGACTTCCTTGAAAATTATGATTTTGTAATGAGCTACTGCATTGCAAATGATGCACCTAAAATGACTAATGACCTCCATCAATTTAAGGTAATGGCAGCCAATACAATAAAACCAATAGTTTTTACTGCCCATAGTACAGAACATACACAGGCAATTATTGATATGGCTGCTGTGGCTGTAGGTGGTTATGATAATTTAAGAAACAGTCCCCTAATGGTCCTGTATTCAGAGCCAATATCCCCCTTGATTCACACGGAGGTTGGTATTGGCAAGATGTTTAAGTGTCATGAATATGGCATACCAGTAGTATATACTCCAGGCGTAGTAGCAGGAGCCACCATGCCTGTTACCAAGGCAGGAACAATAGCCCTTATGAATGCCGAGGCCCTGGCAGGGGTTGTCATTTCCCAACTCCATGTTAAAGGGGCACCAATAATCATTGGTGGCGGGGCTACTCCCATGGATATGAGAACTACGGCCACATTATACGGCTCTCCAGATGCCCAGATGAACTATGCAATTATGACACAGCTGTCACAATATTACAAAATACCAAACTTTACTGAAGCAGGATGTGTAAATGCTCCTGTTCCAGATGCACAGGCAGGCTTTGAAGCAGGAATTGGCTTGTTAACATGTCAACTAGCAGGTGCTAATCTGGTTCATGATGTGGGATATTTAGAAGGCGGTAAAACTGGGTATTTGCCATTCCTTGTAATGTGTGATGACTATATAGCTGGTGTTCGACATATGGGCAGGGGCACTAGAATAGATGAAGAAACATTGGCAGTTGATGTAATTGATGAGGTAGGTATAGGAAATAATTATTTAAATCATCAGCATACCTTTGATCATTTTAGGCAAGAAATATGGCAGCCTAGATTCTTCAACAGATATATCTGGGAGGACTGGGAGCAAAGGGGCAAGAAATCCTATCTGGATGCCCACAAGGAAGAAGTAAAACGGGTTCTAGAGGCTGATAATCCAAATTTTATTGATGCATCCATCTTAAATGAAATGGATAAGATTATAGCAGGTATTGAAAAGTAATTTGGCAACAATACTTATTCATTTTAAAAGGAGTGTCCTAATGCTTAATAAATTTAACGAAATATTCAAGGTTCCAGAAGTTTGCCAGGATTATATTGACAATATGGTAAAAGCTGAAGAAAAAAGACTAGTAGTAGCAATGGAAGGAAAGGAATTCACCATAACAGATGCCATAGATAAGCTGGAGCTTACCAAAGAGCAGGTGGAAAAACTAATAGATACTGCCTATAAAAGAGGGATTCTTAATAAAGTTAATGGCAAGCAGGGAACTTACATCAGTACGGATTTATATACCAGGTTAAAATATACTGCAGTATTCGATCATTATGAGGTTATTCCATTGGAAGCAAGAAAAAGTATTGATGAATGGTATATTAATGCTTTTATAGAAAAACACAAAGAAAACTTTCAAAAACTAGGAGATAATGAACTGGATATAGAAGCTGCACATTTTTTGTACAGCCATACACCATTTTTATTGGAGCAGGCTTATGAGGTGATAGACAGTGCAGATAGAATTGTGGCACTGCCCTGTGACTGCAATCAGCTTTCAGAATATAGGGCTGCCAGGGAAGAAGTTTTCCGCTGCATTCACTTTGACACCTATGCTGACGGTTATTTAGAAAGAAGTCTGGGTAAGGTTTTAACCAGGGAAGAGTGCAAGGAGGTAGTCAGGCAGGCAGATAAAAAGGGTTATATGCACTGTATTAATTTGAATTTCAAAAATGCTGGGCCTGGATTTATATGTAATTGTGGTCCCAGGTGGTGCTATCCATATAGAGCTGCAAAGATAATGGGAAGTGAATCCTACTATCCATTAAGAAGAAATGTTGCAGATTATGAAAGTGACAAGTGCATAAGCTGTGGTCTATGCATAAAAAGATGTCCCTTTGGAGCCTTTAGTCAGCTTGATGAGCAGGTAGAAGTCAAGGGAAAACTAAAAAATAAAATCAGCTTTGATAGCACCATTTGTCAAGGTTGTGGCTTGTGTGCCAACACCTGCCCCGAAAATGCAATTAAGATGATAACTTTTAAATAATATAAATTCTTATAGTCAATTTGGCCGGGAATTAAGAAAAAGTGCAGATTTTTGAAGTACTTGTAGGTTTTAAACTGTCTAAATTAGTAAGAGCATAAGATATCCAGCTTTTGGGTATCTTTTGCCTTATTTAATATTTATTAAAGCTTTATACAAATCACTTACTTTTGGAGGTGACAACGTGCAAACAGCAGATCTAATTATTAAAAATGCCAGGGAATTGGTAACCTGCTCTGGAGGCTCAAATAAGCCTAAAATAGGTGAAGAACTGAAAAATCTATATATAATTGAAAATGGCTGGACAGCAGTAGTGGGTAATATGATAGCTGCCGTTGGAACAGAAGAAGAGGTTAAATCTAAAGTGGAAATTACAGATAAAACCCAAATTATAGATGCTGCAGGAAAAACCGTGCTTCCAGGACTTGTTGACTCCCACACCCATCTAGCCTTTGGAGGATCCAGAGAAAATGAACTTGAATTAAAGCTAAAGGGAGTACCATATTTAGACATACTTGCCCAGGGTGGGGGAATATTAAGTACAGTTAGGGCAACAAGAAGTGCTTCAAAAGAAGAACTAAAGGAAGCAAGTGTTAAATACTTAAATCAAATGCTTGCCCAGGGAACAACAACAGCTGAAGCCAAAAGCGGCTACGGACTGACAACAGAAGATGAAATTAAACAATTAGAGGTTATAAAGGAATTAAACGAGGAGCACCCAGTAGACCTGGTTCCAACCTTCCTGGGAGCCCATGCAATACCTACAGAGTTTAAAGGTGGAAATGAGGATAGGTTTGTTGATATAGTTGTAAATGAAATGATGCCTGCAGTTAAAGAAAAAGGACTGGCAGAATTTTGTGATGTATTTTGTGAAAAAGGTGTTTTTGATGTGCACCAGTCAAGAAAAGTCCTTGAAAAGGCAAAAGAACTAGGATTTAAATTGAAAATTCACTCTGATGAAATCTATCCATTAGGTGGTACAGAGCTTGCTGCAGAGCTTAGAGCTACTTCTGCAGATCACCTGTTGGTGGTAACAGATGAAGGAATAGAGAAGTTGGCAGAAGCGGGAGTAATTGGAGTATTATTACCTGGAACCACATTTAACTTAAGAGAAGACCACTATGCCCCAGCCAGGAAAATGATAGAAAAGGGAGCAGCCATAGCATTGGCTACTGACTTTAATCCAGGAAGCTGCCCTACAAACTCCATGGATATTATAATGACAATAGGATGTTTATATCTAAGGCTTGTTCCTGCAGAAGTAATAAATGCAATAACAATAAACGCTGCCCATGCCATTGACAGGGCTCATTTAGTTGGAAGCATAGAGGAGGGCAAGCAGGCTGATATAGTTATCTTTGATGCTCCAAATCATCAATACTTATGTTATCGATTTGGAACAAATCTAGTAGAGAAGGTAATCAAAAAAGGTAAACTTGTAATAGGAGGATTTTGATAATGGCCAAAATAGTACAATGTGTACCAAACTTTAGTGAAGGAAGAAGACAGGAAGTAATAGACCAAATATTAGGGGCTATAACAAGTGTTGAAGGAGTTAAGCTGGTAGACTACTCATCTGATGCAAGTCATAATCGATCAGTAGTAACTTTTTTAGGAGAGCCGCAGCCAGCAAAGCAGGCTGCTTTTAAGGCAATTGAAAAGGCAAAAGAGCTAATCAACATGGATGAGCATAAGGGTGAGCATCCAAGAATGGGTGCCACAGACGTGGTCCCCTTTATTCCAATAAGGGAAATAACAATGGAAGAATGTGTAGAGCTGGCCAGGGAGCTAGGACAGGAGGTCTGGGAAAAGCTTCAGATTCCAGTATACCTATATGAAAAGGCAGCATGTGCTCCTGAAAGACAAAACCTATCAACCCTTAGAAAAGGTCAGTATGAAGGATTAAAAACCGCCGTGGCAGAACCAGAAAGAATGCCGGACTTTGGAGAGGCAAAGCTTCACCCAACAGCAGGTATAACGGCAATTGGTGCAAGACCGCCCCTTATTGCCTACAACATCAACCTTGGCACCAACAATGTAGAAATAGCAAAAAAGATAGCTAACGTAATCAGGGGCAGCAAAGGAGGTTTTCCTGCAGTAAAGGCCCTGGGTATAAAGATTGAAGAAAGGGACATGGCTCAAGTGACAATAAACATGTGTAACTTCAAGGAAGTCTCTCTGTTTAGGGTATTTGAGATAGTAAAAAATGAAGCAGAACGTTATGGAGTAAACGTTATTGGAAGTGAAATAGTCGGCTTGACACCCATGGAGGCTTTAATAGATGTTGCTGATCACTACCTGAGGCTGGAAAACTTTAAAATGGATCAGATATTAGAGACTAAACTATAAAATAACTAGAGACAGTCATGCTGCATAAAAGTTAATTAACGGTTTGCTCATAGAATATTTTCTTAATCATAGCCTTTTAAAGGGTTATAATTTATAAAGCAAGGTATAGGAGGTTCATATAAAATGCTAGTAGAACTAACAGGCCGAGAATTTATTAATGCAGTAAGCTCAGAATCCCCGGCACCTGGTGGAGGAAGTGTAGCGGCATTTGCTGGGGCTCTATCAGCAGCCCTGGTTAACATGGTTATAAACCTAACAGTGGGAAAAGAAAAGTTTCAAGAGCATGAAGAAGAATTAAAGGAAATCAGAAAGAAGGGTTATGAGCTTCAGGAGCAGCTAACCCAATATGTTGATGAAGATACCCGGACATTTAATTTAGTAATGGAAGCATATAAAATGCCAAAGGACACAGAAGAAGCCAAGGCAAAAAGATCAGAAGCAATACAAGGGGCAATGAAAAAAGCAGCAGAGCTTCCCCTAGAGGTGGCCAAATGCTGTTTGGAAATAATAATATTTAGTGATGTGGTAATTACCAGGGGTAACCCCAATTGTCTCAGTGATGGCGGAGTAGGCTGTCTCATGGCTCATGCTGGCCTTAAGGGAGCTATATTTAACGTGCAAATTAACCTAGGAAGTATAAAGGATGAACAATACAAGGCCAGGCTTGCTGAGGAAATCAAAAATATTGAAGATGAAGCAGAAAATCTAACAAAACAGATTATAGCCAAGGTAAAAAGCCGGCTTTAAATTGGGATAGTATCTTGTAATTATTCTGCAGGGTATTTAAAAAAGGGGGATAGTTCAAATGATTAGCAATATAGATATAGCACAGGCAATGACAATTAAACTTGAAGCCGAACTGCCAGAGATGCCCCAATTCCAGGAAGGCATCAGAAGGGCACCAAACAGGGGTTACAAGCTTACACCGGAACAAACAAAAGTAGCCTTAAAAAATGCCCTTAGATACGTACCAGAGGAGCTTCATGAGAAATTGGCACCTGAATTCCTTGAAGAATTAAAGACAAGGGGCAGGATTTATGCTTACCGCTTTAGACCTGAGGGCAGACTCTATGGAAAGCCCATAGATGAGTACAAGGGCAATTGTATTGAAGGAAGAGCCTTTCAGGTAATGATAGATAATAATCTTGACTTTGACGTAGCACTATATCCCTATGAGCTGGTTACCTATGGAGAAACGGGACGGGTATGCCAGAATTGGCTGCAGTATAGATTGATTAAAAAATACCTGGAAGTAATGACAGAAAACCAAACCCTAGTAGTGCAATCAGGTCATCCCATGGGATTATTTCCATCAAAGCCAAATGCCCCCAGGGTAATTATAACTAATGCTTTGATGATAGGTATGTTTGATAACCCAAATGATTGGGAAATTGCTGAACAGATGGGTGTGGCCAATTATGGGCAGATGACGGCAGGTGGCTGGATGTATATTGGCCCCCAGGGAATTGTCCATGGAACCTTTAATACTCTTTTAAACGCCGGCAGAAACAAGCTTGGCATACCAGAAGACAAGGATTTAAGAGGGCATTTGTTTGTATCCTCAGGCCTTGGCGGTATGAGTGGAGCACAGCCTAAAGCGGTGGAAATAGCCAAGGGAGTTGGCATAATAGCAGAAGTGGACCATTCACGAATAATGACACGCTACAATCAAGGCTGGATAAGCAAGGTATCAGATAATCTTGATGAAATCTTTACCACAGCAGATGAATACTTGAAGAAGAAAGAACCAATTTCCATTGCTTACCACGGAAACATAGTAGATCTCCTGGAATATGTGGCAGATAAAAATATACATGTTGATTTATTATCAGACCAGACATCGTGTCATGCAGTATATGACGGCGGATATTGTCCCCAGGGAGTGACCTTTGAGGAAAGAACCAGGCTTATAGGATCTGACAGGACAAAATTTGCAGAGCTTGTTGATAAATCTCTAAAAAGGCATTATGAACTGGTTAAGGTTTTAACTGAAAGGGGAACATATTTCTTTGACTATGGCAATGCTTTCATGAAGGCAGTTTATGACGCAGGTGTTAAAGAGATTTCTAAAAATGGAATTGATGACAAGGATGGTTTCATTTGGCCATCATATGTAGAAGACATTATGGGCCCCATGCTTTTCGATTATGGCTATGGACCCTTTAGATGGATCTGCTTAAGTGGAAAGCATGAGGATCTAATGAAAACAGACAAGGCAGCCATGGACTGTATTGATCCAAATCGAAGGGGCCAGGACAGGGACAACTACATCTGGATAAGAGATGCTGAAAAAAATCAGCTGGTAGTAGGAACCCAGGCAAGGATTTTATACCAGGATGCTGAGGGACGAAAGAAAATTGCCTTGAAATTTAATGATATGATTCGCAAGGGAGAAATAGGCCCTGTTATGCTGGGTAGAGACCACCACGATGTAAGTGGTACAGATTCACCCTTTAGAGAAACGGCTAATATTAAAGATGGAAGTAATGTAATGGCAGAAATGGCCATACAGTGCTTTGCCGGAAATGCTGCAAGGGGTATGAGCCTATGTGCACTTCATAATGGAGGAGGCGTGGGTATTGGCAAAGCAATTAATGGAGGCTTTGGACTTGTGCTAGATGGCAGTGAGAGGGTAGACAATATAATAGAAATTGCTATGCTCTGGGATGTAATAGGCGGAGTAGCCAGGAGAAATTGGGCTAGAAATGAAAACTCCATAGAAACAATAATGGAGTTTAATAAAGTCTATCACGGCAAAGGTCATGTTACAATACCCTACATTGCTGCTGATGAGCTAGTTGAGAGAGTTATAAAAGGGGGCTTGAATTAAAACAGAAGAATTGAGCTAAATGTAAAGAGTGACAGGCTTACCGCTGCCTATCACTCTTTTTTAAATCGTATTTTTTAATTTTATACTGGAGATTCTGTCTGTTTAATCCCAATTGATTTGCAGACTTTGAAATATTCCATTTGGTCTTTTTTAAGATTTCTGCAATGATGTTTTTTTCATACTCTGCAAGCTGCTGATTAAGATCTATCATTACTTTTAGTTTACCAGTGGTTTTTGTATAGGATAAAAGCTCCCTTTGAAAGTGAGTAGGCAGGGTGTCAACCCCAATGGGACTTTTATCAGCTCTAAGCAAAAGATTTTCAATGATATGCTGTAATTGACGAATATTACCTGGCCAATTATATGCTTCTAAAAGTTCAGTTAATTCCTTGCTGAGTTTATAGGAACCCTTTTTATATATCAGGCAATATTTTTTTACAAAATAGTCTATTAAGTCTCTTATATCCTCCTTGTGCTCTCTAAGGGGTGGAATGGTCAGAACAAGACCAGAAAGGCGGTAATACAAATCTGAGCGCATTTCTTGCCTTTCTACGCTAATGAGTGGATCCCTGTTTGTTGAACTGATAATTCTACATCTGATACTATATTCCCTTGGACTGCCTATTCTTCTAGCTCTTCTTTCCTGCAACACCCTCAAAAGCTTAGCCTGCAATGATAGGGGCATGGAGTTAATTTCATCTAAAAACAAGGTTCCTTCTCCGGCCTGTTCAAAAAATCCTGACATGTCTGCAGCACCTGTAAAGGCACCCTTGGTCGTTCCAAATAGCAGGCTTTCCAAGAGGTTTTCCGGTATTGCTGCACAATTAATTGCAAGGAATGGTTCTGTATTTCCCTGGCTGTAGTTGTGAATGCTCTGGGCAAAAAGCTCTTTGCCGGTTCCTGTTTCCCCTGTTATTAATATTGGGGTAGTGCTTGAAGCAATTTTTTTAGCTTCAAACTTTAGCTGGTTCATTACCTGGCTATTTCCAATAATATCATCGAAGGTATAGCTGGCCATGTTATTTAACCCAGCTCTAGTGTTTGAATTGTCTTCAGAATATGATCTTTGCAGCTGCATGGTCCTTTCTAAAAGCTCCTTGAGTTTTGCAACATTTCTGCACAAAGAGTACACTCCTAAAATTTTATCATCTTGGAAAATGGGCAGGGTCTTATATACCATATCCACTTCATTTCCCTGGGTAGTATAATAAATCCTATTGCCTTCTTCAATGGGTTCCCCAGTTTTAAATACATGAATATGTTCATTATGTTCATGATCAACTCTATATACTTCAGATATTTTCTTGCCAATCACTTCACTTTGATTAAGACCATCAAGCTTGGCCATTTCTTTATTGTAGAAAATAATCCTATTATCCTTGTCGCTAATGAGTATTCCTTCTTTAACATTATTTAACGCCTGTTCAAGACAATAAAGCCTTTCATTAAGCTTTTTAACCATGGATTGTTCCACTTTTAGGCTCCTCCTAAACTAACATACTAACTTTTATACTGTTTTTTATACTATCATAATACCATAAGGAGAAGACCATGCAATTTATCTTTGAAATTTTTATGCTGACATTAGTAATACTAGAAGGAAGAAAGTACTTACTTTTAGAATCATTAGAAATAGTATACTTTGCCAAGGAGGTCTAATCAAAATGAAAGAAAGGTCACTATATGCTGAGCCATACAAAATTAAGATGGTAGAGCCTATTAAGGTTACTGCCAGAGAGTACAGAGAGACGAGACTAGCTGAGGCAGGGTACAATGTTTTTAATCTGGCTAGCGAGGATGTTTATATTGACTTGCTAACTGATAGTGGTACTAGTGCCATGAGTGATAACCAATGGTCTGGTATTATGAGTGGAGATGAGTCCTATGCAGGTGGGAAAAATTACTTTAACCTAAAAAGAACCATTAAAGATGTTATGGGATATGACTTTGTGGTGCCAACCCATCAGGGCAGAGGAGCAGAAAATATACTGATGCAGATGTTTGTTAAGGAAGGTGATAGAATACCAGGCAACCTTCATTTTGACACTACAGATGGACATATCCGCCTTAGAAAGGCCCTACCTGTAAACCTCTTGAAAAAAGAAGGATATGACAGTACCTGTAAAGCACCTTTTAAGGGAGACATTGACCTGAACAAGCTTGAGGAAGAGCTTGAAATGCATAAGGAGAAAATACCCTTTGTGCTAATAACCGTTACCTGCAACAACAATGGTGGTCAGCCTGTTTCCATGAATAACCTTAGAGAAGCTCGACAGCTTACTGACAAATATGGAGTACCTCTATTTTTAGATGTTGCAAGATTTGCAGAGAATGCTTTTTTCATCAAGGATAGAGACCCAAATTACAAGGATGTGAGCATAAAAAACATTGTAAAAGAGATGTTCTCCTATGCCCATGGATGTTCAATGAGTGCAAAAAAAGATGCCCTTGTAAATATTGGAGGCTTTCTGGCATTTAAGGATAATCCAGATTATTATAAAAGGGCCGTGGAAATTCAAATACCCTTTGAAGGTTATGCTACCTATGGAGGACTGGCAGGCAGAGATTTAGAGGCCATGGCGAGAGGACTCAAGGAAGTCCTTTCTGAAGAATACTTGGAGGATAGGATAGGTCAGGTAAAATACCTTGCTGATAAGCTTTTGGCCATTGGAATTCCAATTATTGAGCCCCCAGGGGGTCATGGAGTATATGTAGATGTTAAACGATTTCTTAACCATCTGCCACAAAAGTTTTTCCCTGCACAAGCCCTGGTGTGTCAGTTATACCTGGAGGCAGGAATCAGAAGTGTTGAAATTGGAGCCTGTGCTTTTGGATACTTGGATCCTGATACAGGAGAAGAGGTATATCCTGAGATGGAGCTTTTAAGAATGGCTGTACCCAGGCGGGTCTATACAGATAGACATATGGATGTGGTTGCAAATGCATTTGCAAATATTGCTGATAAGAAACCAGACATTAAGGGACTGAAGCTTGTATACCAGGCAGAAGTTTTGAGGCATTTTACAGCCCAGTTTAAGCCCCTTTGAAAAATTTAAGAAATTATAAAACTAGCACCAAAACCATATTGGCTTTGGTGTTATTTTTTTTATTATTATAAAGTATTGACATTTCAACTAAGGAAAAATACAATTAAGTTGTAAATATACAATATTGCAAAATTTATTTGAGGTGAAACCATGATGCGAAATAAAGTTCTAGCCGTGGATTATCATAAGTGCATTGGTTGTCGTATATGCGAGCAATGGTGCAGCTTGAGCCATCACGGAGTAATAAGCCCTGTCAAGGCAAGGGTTAAGGTTCATAGAATTGAAGAAACTGGAGCCAATATACCCGTTATATGTACACAATGTAATCCAGCACCTTGTGTTTCAATTTGTCCGGAGAATGCCTTGTCAAGGGATTTAAAAACAGGTGCAGTTAGAGTTAATGATGATCTTTGCGTTGCCTGTAGAAAATGTATGAATGCATGTCCAAATGGAGCCATATCATTAGATACAAGTGGAGAAACAGTATTAATTTGTGATTTATGCAAGGGGAAACCACAATGTGTGGCTCAATGTCCCACAAATTCACTAACTTATGTCCTGCCTGAAATAGTTGGCAGAGAGCAAAGGACAAGAATTGCACGTTGTTTTGAAAAAGGAGGAAGGGAATAATGGAGAAGATACCTGTAAGTTCAACTGGCAAATTATTGAGAGTAAACCTTTCTTCTAAAGAGATTAGTCAAGAAAGCATTCCCTTTCATGTATATAGAGATTATTTAGGCGGTAGGGGTGCTGGTGCATATTATTTATTAAAAGAGCTTGCAAAGGGAGTAGACCCCCTGAGCGAAGATAATAAGCTTGTCTTTTTTACAGGGCCTGTCATTGGTACCTTGGCCCCAGGCAGTAATAAAGTATCTGTTACCTTTAAATCACCCCTAACAAATACCTATTCCATGTCCCTATGTGGAGGTTTTTGGGGACCAGAGTTAAAATTTGCGGGTTACGATGCCCTTATTATTGAAGGTAAATCAGAGAAACCGGTATACCTGTGGATTGACAATGGAGAAGTTTCCCTAAAAGCTGCAGAGCATTTATGGGGGCAGTTAATCCCTAAAGCAAGTGATGAAGTTAAAAAAGAATTAGGTAATGACAACACAATTCGTGTAGCTTGTATAGGTCCTGCAGGTGAAAAGTTAAATAAAATGGCCTGTATTACTGCAGATAGACACCGGGAGTTTGGCAGAGGTGGAGCTGGTGCAGTTATGGGTTCAAAAAACCTTAAGGCTATTGCAGTTAGAGGTACTGGAGAGATACAGATGTCACAAAAGGGCAAAATGGCTTCTCTAGTTAAAACCCTATATCAAGAGTTTAAAGGGCACCCAAAAGCAAATGCCAGGACAAGGTATGGTACAGTAGAAATGCTTGAAGGAATTAATAATCTGGGCTTCTGGTCAACACGCAACTTCTCACAAGGGTATTTTGAAGGTGGAGAAAAGCTAGTTGGGCCTAAAATGAGAGATGATATTGTCGTTAGTGATGCATCCTGCTATGCTTGTCCAATAGGTTGTGGGAAAAATGCCAGGGTTTACTATAAGGGTTCACGAGTTCACCTTGAAGGACCAGAGTTTGAAACTGTTGGACTATTAGGAGCAAACTGTGGTGTAGATGACTGGGAAAGTATTCTTAAGGCAACTGAAATATGTGACTATTACGGAATGGACACCATGGCTGTTGGGGCTACCATATCCTTTGCCATGGAGTGCTTTGAAAAGGGAATCATTGGCTTAAAGGATACTGATAATATTGAGCTTAAATTTGGCAATGGAGATGCCCTTGTATCTTTGGCAGAAAAAATAGCCAACAGAGATGGTTTTGGTGACCTGCTTGCTGAAGGGGTAAAAATTGCATCAGAAAAATTAAATGCACAGGATTATGCCATGCACAGCAAAGGATTGCCTCTAGCAACCTATGACCCAAGAGGATGTAAGGGAATGGCCTTAACCTATGCCACATCACCCAAGGGGGCTCATCATATGATCTCACCAACCATGGGAGCTGAGATTCCTGGAGATAGGTTTGCCGAGGAAGGTAAGGCGGGTCTAGTAAAAGACACACAAATACAAATGGCCCTGGTAGATTCTCTTGGCTTTTGCTCAACAATGAGATTTGTTCTGAGTGTAGATAAACAGCAGCAGCTTCTTGAGCTTGGATCAGGATTGGAAATATCAAAAGAAGACATGTTCAAAATTGGTGAAAGAATCCTAAATATAGAGAGATTATTCAATATTAGAGAAGGCTTTAATCGTAAGGATGACACACTACCTAACAGGTTTCTAAAAGAGGTCATTAAAGAAGGATTAAGTGCCGGTCATTCAATTAATCTGGAAAAAATGCTTGATGAATATTATCAAGTAATGGGGTGGGATAGAAATGGTATCCCAGAAGAAAGCAAGCTTGCTGAATTAAACATTTCCCAATTTGGGAATAAGTAATTGTAACCTCCTCCCTATGTCATAACCGTTTGCCCATGAAGTAAACGGTTGTGACAATTTTAAATCTGAAGTTATTCTAGGCATAAAGGAGTGTTAATATGGCTATTAAAGGTAATCTTGTTGTTGGTCAATCAGGAGGACCAACTGCAGTTATAAATGGCAGTTTAGCTGGAGTTATTGCTGAAGCGAAAAAGCATAAAAGTATTGATAAGATTTTTGGTATGAAGCATGGCATTGAAGGACTGTTAAAAAAAGATTTTTTGGATCTAACTGATTGTTCACTGCATACCATACAAGGACTTCGTGTTACACCGGCATCTGCGCTGGGAGGGTGTCGTTATAAGGTGAGGGATAATGACTATCCTCAAATCTTGGAGATATTAAAAGAAAACAATATTCGGTATTTTTTCTATATTGGCGGTAATGATTCAATGGACACGTGCAACAAGATTAGCATGCTGGCAGAAAAAGAGGGCTATGAAATGCAGGTTATAGGGGTTCCTAAGACTATAGACAATGATTTGCCTGTTACCGATCACTGTCCGGGATTTGGAAGTGCGGCTCGCTATACGGCTGTCAGTACTGCTGGTGCTGGAAAAGATTTAGAGGCAATGAAAACCTTTGATGATGTAGCAATAAATGAAATAATGGGCCGTCATGCAGGTTGGCTGGCTGCAGCTTCAGCTTTAGCCAAGAATAATTTTAAAGATGCACCACACTTGATTTATCTTCCTGAAAGAGAGTTTTCCATTGAAAAGTTTTTAGAAGATGTAAAAGCTATTCATAAAGAGCTTGGTTATGTTTTTGTATCCATTGGTGAAGGCATCAGAGATGCCTCAGGTGAGTTTATTGGTGAAAACAAGGAAGATGCAGTAGTTGATGCCTTTGGGCATAAGGCTATTGCCCTTGGAAATGGCCCTGCAGCTTATCTGGCAAAAGTAATTAAAGAAAATCTCGGTTTACAAGCTCGTTACAGTAGATGTGGTACAATTCAAAGATCCTTTTCAGAATGTGTGTCTGATACTGATTATGAAGAGGCGTATCTTGTAGGTCTAACTGCCGTTAAATGTGCTTTTGAAGGCAAAACAGGTTTAATGATTACCCTTGAAAGAACCAGTAATAACCCATACACATGCGTTGCTGGCTCAGTTCCACTAAATAAGGTTGCTAATGTGGAACATTTTGTTCCTCAGGAATATATTAATTCCCAAGGAAATTTCGTTACAGATCAGTTTTATGAGTATTGCTTACCCCTGATAGGCAAAAACCTTCCAAGATATGTAAGATTATTCTAATCACACAAATATTCTATTAATTTATTTTGACATAGAGGCAATTAATAGATAAAATATACAAGAAATGGACCAAAAATTGTCGAGGAGAAAAGTAGAATGATTGATAAATCACAACCACTTCCCTTACACTATCAAATTACAATGGATTTAAGAAACAAAATAAGAGAGGGCTACTGGAGCGTTGGTGATCTGTTCCCTACTGACAAAGACTTGATGGAACAGTATGGTGTTAGCAGCACCACTATTCGACGTGCTGTTTCTGAACTGGTTAATGAAGGTTGGCTTAAAAGACAACCTGGGAAAGGAACCTTTGTTACAAAGGAATTTGTGGAAACAGTAGACGATGGCTTAAGGGGATTCTTTGAAGAGGTTAAAGCAAAAGGCATGATTCCCAGTGCAGACGTATTAAGTATGAATTCCTTCGTAGTAGATGAAAATATCTGTGAACATATTCCTGGACTTCAGGTTTTCAAGGATAGTAAGGTTTTTGTAATAGAAAAGGTTCATAGGATTGATGGAAATCCCGTTACCTATGTGAAAAGCTATTGGCCTTATGATATAGGCAGTAAAATTTCCGAATATGATCTATCATTGAGGGGTATGTACGAAGTATTGGAAGTAGAGTTAAAGATTTCACTGGAAAAGGCTGAACAGCTTATAAGTTCAAAAATCGCAGATGAAAGGGAGGCAAAAGCCCTAGAGGTTTTAGAAAAGTCCCCTGTATTATTAATGGAGAGGGTTGCTTATGCACAAGGAAAGCCAATAGAGTTTTCCCATAACGTATATCGTGCTGATAGATATAGATATCGCCTAGTTCTAGAAAGAAATCAGCCTAAAAACGGTGGTATTGTTTTAGATAAATAAAAATATTTTTTATAATAAGAACCTTTAAGTCAATAAGCTTAAAGGCTCTTAGATTTTTACCACTGTAATTAATAAAAAACTATACTATTCTATTTAAGAAGATTATTGCAGGACTCTACCAGATGATCACTTGTATACTTGATATTGTTAATGGCTCCTGCAATTTCCCCCATGGCTATTTTTTCTTTCCTGGAGGAGGAGGCAATATTTTCTATATTCTCCTTGTTTAAATTAATTTCTCTAGACAGCTCTTGCAGAAGAGGAACAATATCCTGAACAACCTTTTGAATGTTAATGATATGAGCTTTTATTCTATCCACAGAAGAGTGGCTCTCAGTTGCTAGTTTTCTTACCTCCTGAGCTACTACTCCAAAGCCCCTGCCTTGATCACCTGCACGGGCGGCCTCAATGGCAGCATTTAAAGCAAGTAGGTTTGTTTGGTCTGAAATCTTTTTAATTGTCTCAACCACATCTCCTATGTTTTTGGTAGCATCAGCCAGTAATTTTGAAGTATCTACAATTGAAACTACCTTGGAGGATTCAACGCTCATTTTATCACTCAAAGACTCTACAGTGCAGGACGTTGTTTCAATTGATGCGTTCATCTCCTGGGTGACAGCAACTATTTGTTGAATTTCAGAATTTAAACGTTGGGATATTTGTGCCACTTCATTAGAAAAAAATTGATAGCTTACATGATAAACTGCCTTCATTAGGGTCTTGGTGCTATCAAAGGTGGCAACCCTTCTGGCAGGAATAATTAAAGCGTCCTCGTGAATATGGTCAGCATATTGGGATAATAAATGACCCCCAGGCCCTACAATAGTATCAGAACCTAATATGTATTTACTATTTGAAACTGCTTCAATAACTTTGTCAGTAGGCAGCTCATTGTAGGCAACTACATCATAACTAATATGATTCAAATTATTTTCTTTACAGTATTCAATTATTTTTTCTCCCTGGGCTTTATTGTTATTGAAGACAATTGCTTTTTCTCCATGAGGTATTTTTGCAACTTGTACATAGAAGTACGAATCAGGAACCAATTCCAGGCTAACAATTTTTCCCATGGGTAGTTTTTGAGCTGCTTCTTTAACTCTGGTAGGGAGAGCAACAAATAAATCTGCCATGGAGCCATTTGATACAGCTGATAATGCCATGGCCCTGGCATCAACTTCATTTGGGAAGATCTCCTTTACTACATGTAATAGCTCCTGGGCAACTGTTTCTGTACTACCAACAGTAATTATCCTAATCTTATTATCCATTTAATTCGCTCCTTACAGTCTCTTATATTTTAATATCATGGGACTTATAAGTACTTTTTATAAAAATATAATATCAAATTATCATTCCATTTGCTAGTTATTTCACATGAAAAAGTATGATTTTACCAAACAAAATCCCTATTTCATTAAGAATTAAGGTATAATATATTTACACAATAAACGGTTCACTTAACAGGGGTAGGGATAAAATGGAGCAGAATACAGATTCTTTGGATTTAATAGAACTGCTTTTTCAAAACATTAATGAACTTGGTCAAATGGCTGAAGAAGCAAGACAAAATAGTATGCTTGTTGCCAAGTCTTTAAAAGACCTTGAAGTGTATTACCAGGACTTAATAAAGAGTATACAAGGCTTAAATCAGGAAAAGTCCGCTCTCTTATGTCAATTGGACAAGGTTAAAATGGATATTGATTTGCTGGAGAAGGAAAAACAAGAACTTGAAAAAGCTCTTGCAAATGAACATGAAAGGGTTATTGAACTTCAGCGAAATAAGCACGAGGTAATAGTTGAGCTTAGAAAAGCTCAAAAGGAATTAGACAAGATCAATGATGATTTGGATATGGCCAGAAGACTGTATTAGATACTTGAATATGATGACAGCAGGAAACTAAAGTTAAATGGAGAATAAACAGTGATTAAATATTTAAAAAAGGAGATGTAAAAATGTATACAGAACTAGTTAATGACCATTTCCAGAATCCCCGTAATCAAGGCTTTATTGAAGATCCTGATGTAATAGGAGAGGTTAGTAATGAAAACCTGGGAGATTCAATAACCCTTTATTTAAAAATCAAGGATAATATTATTACTGATATTAAGTATGAGATATTTGGATGCCCAGCAGCGATTGCAACTGCTTCAATGTTAACTGAGTTAGTGAAGGGTAAAAGTTTAGAAGAAGCATTAAAGGTTACAAAGGTAGATGTTGCTGAAGCATTGGGAGGATTGCCAGAAAGAAAGATGGAGTGTTCTACAGTAAGCGTTCAGGCATTGAGAGAAGCTATTGAAGAATACAAGGCAACCAAAAACTAGCAAAAATATGGTGCATGGCTATAGGCCATGCACTCCTTATTTACCAGGCAATTTAAGTTAAGGCTATAATCTTTTGTAATGTCCTGTCTCTCACTTCATTGATCTTTGAGAAGTCCATGGCAGGTACATAATACTTTTCAAGCTCATCATGGATTTTTTTAGCGCTAGCTATATAATTTATGGCTCTATTTATAGAATTCCAGAACCTTTCTCTACATTCGGAAACTTCCTTATCATAATCAGATAACCTGCTGATTATCATTCCTGCAGTTAGGTCAATTTCAACAATATCTGCCCTAAGGCCATCCAGGATATAATCATTAGGGAAGGGGTTGATTACAGCTGTCTGCAGCTTTGGAATGTAGACACCAGAAAACTTTAAAGGGTCGAAGGAAGATCTAAACGCCTCTGTGCAAAGACTATAACTTTTAGCTTCAGTAATTAGCCTTTGTATAATGGTTGATTTTCCTGTCCCAGGTTCTCCTCTGAGTACAAAAACTTTTTTACAATTCTGGAGAATAGACGGCCATTGATTAACCAGGCCCATTGGAGTTGTTGCACTTGCAAATAGTTCTCTAGAGGTTGGGTAGTCTTCATATTGACGCTGTATATTTGTAAATATCCCTTCAATTACCTGGTGGGTAATTTCATTGACCTTTCTAAAATCTATACACTCAGTGATATAGCTCACCCATTCATCATGAATTACCTTTGCCTCTTTTAACGAGGTATAGGCTGTCTGGAAGCAACGGCTAACCTTTTTAAAGGTGTTAAGAATGGATGTTTTATTTTCAACCAATTGAGCTTCATTCCAATGGTCTCCAAGATGGATAATTTCATCAACTGCGCCAGGTGTGATTGGATCTACTACATGGGGAGCGGTACCATCCAGCAGACACACACCTATTTTAGGGATAACTAATCCATCAAGAGAATTATTATCACTAGAACACCAATGCTGTTCAATGTCATATCCCTTTTCGAGCATTGCATTTCCAATATACTTCATAAATGTTGATTTGCCTACACCAGGACCTCCCTTGATTACAAATATTCTTGAGGCGTCTTTTTGCTGTATTATGTTGTGGTAAAGAGAATAAAAACCCAAGCATGTATTCCCACCAGCGAAAAAACTTCTCACGGTTCCATTATCCATAATTATTCCTCCTGTTTTTAAATTTTTTAAATAATGTCACAATCGACTATGTAATATAGTACTGTTTGGCGGATAAAGGTGTTACACTTGAATGGAATTTTTATGGTAGTAATAAGCAGATGATCAAATCCTGGGAATAATTATTTAAGCTTAATATATTCGTTAATAAAATAATTAAAAACAGTTGAAGTAGTTTTTATCTACAAAGTGTCTCATTATTTAATAGACAATATTTAAATAAAAAATGATATAAACAAAGAAGGGATGTTAATCTTAGACAAATATATTAAACAATCTCTTCGTCAATATATTGAATACAATTATGGGAAACTATATTCTAAAATTTTAAAAGACTTTTAAATTGGGAAGGGGAATGAGAAATATGGTGACAAATACAGAAAAAGTTACAATTAATGGAAATGGATTAACTGTTGAACAAGTTCATGCTGTTGCATCCCAAAATGCACCAGTAGAAATAGCAGAATCTGCAATGGAAAGAGTAAGAAAAGGCAGACAAATAGTAGATGATATTACTTATAGTGATAGGGAAGTTTATGGAATTACAACAGGAACAGGTGCTAATAAGGATGTGAGGATTCCCCAAGAATTGGTTACAGAATTTCAAAATAGAATACTAATTAGTCATTGTATTGGCATTAAACCATATTATCCTGAAGAAATAGTAAGAGCCATAATGCTATGTAGAGCTAATGCAATGGCAAAAGGGGCAACAGGTATACAGCCACAGATAGTTAAAATGTTTGTTGACATGTTAAATGCAGGCATTCATCCTCTTACGCCTATGAGAGGCTCAGTGGGTTTATCCGATCTTGGTCCAATGTCTGAGCTGTCATTGCCATTAATTGGCTTGGGGGAAGTAATGTATAAAGGTAAAAAGATGCCTAGTGCAGAGGCCATTGAAATGGCAGGATTGACTCCCTTAAAACTTGCTGCAAAAGATGGAATTGCCTTGTGCAATAACAATGGACTTACCATGGGGCATGGCGCTATGATAATAAATATGTGCCAGCAGCTATTAGATACTGCTGATATAAGTTACGCCTTGCTTCTAGAAGGATATAGAGGTAATGTTTCTCCTCTTCATCCTGGGGTAAGCAAGGTTCGACCACATGTAGGTCAAGAATTTGTATTAAATAGAGTTCGCAATTTGTTAGAAGGCAGTTTCTTATGGGATAGTGGCACACAAAGATCATGCCAAGACCCCGTCAGTTTTAGAAGTGCCGTCCAGGTCAATGGTGCTTGTAGAGATGCTTTAAGGTTTGCAAAAGAAGGAATTGAAATAGAAATTAATTCATCAGGGGATAATCCATTAGTTATAATTGAAGAAAATGATATAGTTTCTAATGGTAACTACCATATAGCTACAGTAATAATGAGATATGAAATGCTTGGTATCGCTTTAGCATCACTAGCTAACATGATTGGAAACAGACTAACGAGAATTATGACACCAGAATTTGGTGATTTACCAAGATTCCTAACTCCTGATCCAGGTACTAGTTGTGGTTTTTCCACTATGCAAAAAACCTTTGCTGCACTGTATGCTGAGATTCGTCACCTGGCAAACCCTGCTACTTTAGATGCGTTGCAGGTAGCAAATCTTGTTGAAGACCATGCAACCATGGGGCCATACGTTCTCCAAAAAACAGAAAAAATTATTCGTTCAATGTATTACATTCTTGGAATGGAAATGTTTGTAGCCGCGCAGGCAATTGATTTAATAGGTAAGCCTAAACTTGGTAAGGGTACGACAGTAGCGTATAATACTATTCGAAGTGTTGTGCCTACTTTAAAAGAGGATAGACTGCTTAATATTGATATAGAAAATGCTGCAAAATTAATTGAATCAGGAAGGGTTTTACAAGAGTGTAATATTTAAACAAGGTAATATGAAAGGATTTAGAAAAATATATAAGCTATTAAAAAGAATAAACCGCCTATTAGGGTCGTTTATTCTTTTTATTTTAACTTAATCCATTATCCTGTCTGGCTAAACTTATTAAATAACTGCCGTAATAGATTATGGGAGTTAATGCTATTTGATTGGTGATTATGTTATACTTAATTATAATTAATTTTACCTTATTTTAAATGAACCAAGGGGGTTTTATTTGATGATCATATTGGAAGTACTGATAAAATTAATTTTACCAATATTTTTGGTAGCAGCTGTAGGATTTATACTTATAAAAAAGTACCTAAAAAGCAAACCCAAAAAGTAAACTGTCACCAGGAAAAGGACAAGGGATATCCTTATTTATATCGCTTAAGCTCATGGGTAGGAATTTTCCTGCCCTTTTTGGTAATAGAAAGAAGGAAAGTTGGCGCTTATCGAGAATTTGAAAAAAACATAAACTTTCAGTGGGGGTGGCATGATGGGCCTGGGAACTATACTGGTTATTGATGATGAAAAGAAAATAAGAGATTTAGTTAAAATGTATTTACTAAAAGAAGGATTTCAAGTAGATGAAGCTGAGAATGGAAACATAGCCTTTGAGAAAATTAAAAGGCATGAATATAGCTTAATTATATTAGATTTAATGCTGCCAGGTATAGATGGCTTTACTTTGTTTAAAGAAATAAGAAAAATTGGAGATGTACCAGTAATAATGCTTACTGCTAGAGGTGAAGAATTTGACAGGGTGCTAGGATTTGAAATGGGAGCTGATGACTATGTTGTAAAGCCTTTTAGTCCTAGAGAACTCATCGGACGGGTCAAGGCATTATTAAGAAGATCTAGCAATAATGATAAAGATAAATCATCCTTGCTTCAGTTTGACGATTTATCTATAGATAAAACCACCAGAAAAGTATTGGTGGAAGGTCAGGAAGTATTTTTAACTCCTAAAGAGTATGAACTGCTTTTATATTTAACCAGTTCCCCTGGACAGGTTTTTAGTAGAGAGCAAATTATGCAGGCTGTATGGAATTATGATTTTTTTGGTGATTTTAGAACAGTTGATACACATATTAAGAATTTAAGAGAAAAGCTTGGAAGTAATTCAGGTAAAAAATATGTCCATACAGTATGGGGAGTGGGGTATAAATTTGAGGTGCGTAAATGAAATTTGGTGTAAACCATAAACTGCGTATTTTATTAATACTTATAGTCCTTTTAGTTCTTCTTTTTGTTAGCATTTTTCTAGATTCTTCTATAAGAAAATACTATTTTAATAGAGAAGTAGATAGTCTCCTTGAAAAAGGGCAAAGTCTGGCTTTAAAATTAGGTCATAGTGAATCCTTAAGTGATTATAAAGAGGAAATACGATTCTTAAGTGAATTTATTGGTGCTGATATAATAATCATTAACCGTGATAAAAAGATTGTTGTATGTTCAGAAGGCCATCATCTTGACAATGGGATGTATATGGACTGGGAGGAATTAAAGGAAATATTTCAAGGAAAGTCTTTTATACACCATGGAGAGTATTTTGGTTTTAGAGATTCAAGAATCTCTATTGCTGTTCCAATATACCAGGACCAGCATGTAATGGGAACCGTGTTAATCAGCAAATCAGTAGATACCTTTACAGATATGGTTGATGATATGCGAAAAATTATACTGATGGTAGGGCTTGGAGCAGTATTGCTAACAGTACTAGTAACTCCCATTGTGTCCTATAGGTTTACAAAACCCTTATCCCAGATTATAGAAGCAGCACAAAAAATGTTACAGGGGGACTTTTCAGGGCGAGTAACGATTATCACCAAGGATGAAATAGGAGATTTAGCAAGGTGCTTTAACTCACTGTCAAAGGAATTGGAAAGATCTGTTGGAGAATTATTTCGTGAAAAGGATAAACTCATAAGTGTTTTAGAAAGTATGGACGAAGGGGTACTTACTTTTGATAAAAACCGAAACCTTACTCTAATTAGCCCGCAAACCAAAAATTTATTAAATGTAGATACAGATAGCTATTCATTAGCTGACAGCCCAGAAGGAAAATTAATTCTGGCGATGGTATATAAAGCTGTTAAGAGGAAAATGCTTGAAGAAAGAGAAATTGAGATAAATAATAAAGTAGTTTCTCTAAGGGCTAATCTATTAAAGGATAGCAAAACTGGTGAGGTTATGGGGGCAGTTGTAATAATCCAGGATGTTAGCGTAAAAAGAAAAGCTGACCAGCTTAGAAAAGAGTTTTTAGCCAGCGTATCCCATGAGATAAGAACTCCTTTGAGTATTATGCAGGGATATACAGAGGCATTACTTGATGGTATGGCTGACACACCTGAAGATAATAACACCTACTTGTTGATTATTAAAGATGAAATTATTAGATTGCGCGTATTAGTGGATGATTTACTGGATCTAAATAAAATGGAAGCTGGTAATTTTGCTCTTAAGAAGGACTATTATGATGTAGAAAGACTTTTAAAAAGGGTAAAGAGAAAGTATTCATCTTTTCAGGACAATACAGACATATCTATAGAATTAACCATTCAACCAGATATACCACTAATTTATGGAGATGAAAGGAGAATAGAACAAGCCCTGATTAATTTGGTGGAAAATGCCATTAGGCACACTCCAGACGGAGGTAGAATTATTATATCTGCTTTTTGTGAAGACGCAAAACTTACCTTGCAGGTGACTGACAATGGAGAGGGTATACCCTATAATGAATTGCCCTATATATGGGATAGGTTTTTTAAGGTTGATAAAGCTAGAACTAGAGAAAAAGCAGGCTCTGGTCTTGGACTTGCTATTGTTAAGAATATTATTGAGGCTCATGGAGGAACTGTGGGTGTAAGAAGTGTTGAAGGACAGGGCAGTATGTTTAAAATGGAGTTTCCCATAAACTAAAAGTTTATTGTGGGTAATAAAAGATGTTAAGGGAGAATACTTTCTAAGGAGTAGACCTATGAATTTAAAAACTAGAACTATACAACTTATTTCGCAAAGAAAGTTTGCAGAATTGGTTGATCTGGTTGACCAGGATAAAAGGGCTGTAAAATATATATATTCTCTTTTATATGACCCTGAAAGTACTGATAAATGGAATGCTGTTGATGCTTTAGGATATTTAGCAAGGAAACTGGCGGAAAAAGATAAAGAGTTTTTCAGGAATATTATTAGAAGATTTCTTTGGATGATGAATGAGGAGGGTGGAAATAGTAGCTGGAGTGCACCTGAAGCCATTGGAGAAATCATATATAACCAACCAGAGCTTTTTGGTGACTTGGCGCCAATGATGATAGCTGCAGCACTGGATGAAGCAATATTTCAGAAGGGAATGCTTTGGGCTGTTGGCAGGTTTGGGGAAAAAATACCTGATGAAGTTCAAAAGTTTGAAGAAGAAATTATAGATTTTCTGCATTCTGAGGACTTGGAAATAAAAGGGCTGGCCATAAGGGCCGTGGGTAATAGTGGTTTGAAAAAGGCTATCCCAATATTGCAAGCCATGAGTAAAAATGATAAATTTATTGAAATATATATAAATGGTACAAAGCACAAAATAACAATAAAGACCCTGGTTACAGAAGCTGTATCAAAGCTGGAAAGCTAAATGAAAAATCAAGGAAGATGTGGTTAAATGAATGAGCTAAGGTGCATAATTGGAGGAGATGAGATAAACTATCCTTATTCCATTGAGGAGTTTATCGTATTAGAGGGGCACTTGGTAGTGGCAAAACATAATAATGAAAGGCCCTTATTACAATCCATAATAAATATACGACCTGATGCCGTTATTATTAATACAAGCATGGAAGCAAAAAACCTTTTGGAATTATGCAAGAATATTTCCGAACAGAAGATTGCACCAATTATAATAATAGGAAATCAACTTGAAGCTCACAAGCTTTCCGCTTATATGAAAACTGATGTTTTCAGTTTTCTTATTGCTCCCATTAACCGGGATAATTTTATATCAGTATTGGAATTTTCATTAAGTAAATTTCAACAGATAGTTAATTTGGAAAAGAAAGTTAAGGAGTATGAAAAACAAATTGAACACAGGGCTCTTATTGAAAAAGCAAAAGGCTTGGTAATGAAGAATAAGGGGATGACAGAGGAAGAAGCTTATAGCATGATGAGAAAAATCAGTATGGATCAATGTATTTCAATGCAGAGGGTTGCCAAAGCAATAATAAAAAAATTGGGGTGAAACAATGAATCAAGACACCTATGAAGTGCTAGAAAAAGTAAAGGAAAATAATATAAAATTTATTAGACTTCAGTTTACTGATGTTTTTGGAAGGCTTAAAAATATTGCTGTAACTGTTGAAGATTTAGAAAAGGTTTTAAACAGGCAAAAAAGGTTTGATTCATCTGCAGTAATTGGAATAACAGAAAACAGGGAAGCAGATATAGTTTTATATCCTGATCCAGATAGTTTGGTGATCTTCCCCTGGAGACCCAGAGAAGGAGCAGTTGCCAGAATGCTTTGTGACGTTTACAATCCAGATGGTAGTATTTTTGAACTTTGCTCCAGGTCAAAGCTTAAAAAAGTCGTTAGAGAATCTTATGAAATGGGCTATGATGTGAAAATTGGTTCGGAAATTGAGTTTTTCTTGTTTCATACCACAGCAGATGGTACTCCAACAGTTAAGGCTCACGACCAGGCTGGATACTGTGATTTGACCCCTGTGGATCTTGGAGAAAATGCTAGAAGAGACATGGTTCTTACCCTTGAGGAAATGGGATTTGAAATAGGCTCCTCCCACCATGAGAATGCTCCTGGCCAGCATGAAATAGTCCTTAAACATGATGATCCTATAGAAGCTGCAGATAAAATAGCAACCTTTAAATTTGTTGTAAGGACCATTGCCCAAAGACATGGGCTCCATGCCTCTTTTATGCCCAAGCCTCTAATTGATACCAATGGATCTGCCCTGCATCTCCATCATTCCATCTATAACAATGAAGGGGATAATATATTCTTTGAAAAAGATGCCAAGTGGCAGTTAAGTAAGGAAGCACTATCCTATATAAAGGGAATTTTAGACCATGCTGGTGCCATTACTGCTTTTGCAAACCCCTTGATTAATTCTTATAAAAGATTATCCCCTAGTTATGTAGCACCCTTTTATATGGGATGGTCCCAGACAAATAGAAATACCATGATACGGGTTCCCTCGGAAAGGGAAGTAGGCTGCCGTATAGAATTAAGGAGTCCTGACCCTGCCTGTAATCCCTATACTGTTTTAGCTGCCAGCATAAAAACTGGTATAGATGGAATTATTAAGTTTCAACAAGGCTGCTCTTTACCTGAACCTTATGAAAGCATAGATTTTAAACACTATACGAATATCAATACCCTAGAGGAACATAGAAATGCTATTTTACCACGCAATTTAGATAGGGCTTTACAGGAATTAAGAAGCGATACTCTCATTAAAGATACCCTAGGCGAAGGTTTTGTACAGCTTTATTTAAATGCTAAGGGGAAAGAGTGGGAAAGATTCAACTCATTTATCCATCCATGGGAGTTAGATGAATATCTAATCCACGTGTAAAGATGTCAAATTGGCGGTGATAATACTAATGGATAGCATCTATTTAGCAACTGATGATACTGGCCTTCAACAGCAGGTTCAAAAAATTATGTCCAGAAATGGCTATCAAATTACAGAAACAGCTAATTCTGCTGTAAAAGTGGTCAGAGATATTAGACAACGTAAATTTCAATTAGTCATTTTAGACTATTTACTCCCGGGATTTAATGGACTTGATATTATTGATATTTTGTCCATGGAGCATGTGTCAATAATTCTTGTTGTAAATGCATGGCAGACAAATTTTTCAGAGCTTACCAGATCTGGCCAAGTAAACTCTATTGCGGTTAAACCAATTGCTGAGAATAACTTAATGCCAGCTGTTGAGTCTGCTTTGGCATCATCTCAAGAAATCAGGCGTTTAAAATCTGAATTAGATGAATTAAAGAAAAAAATGGAAGCTAGGAAATCCATTGACAAGGCAAAGGGCATATTGATGAAATCTCTGGGCATTTCAGAAGAAGAGGCATTTAGAAAAATTCAAAAGCAGAGCATGAATCAGTCCATGTCTATGAAAGCTGTTGCTGATGCTATAATAAACAGCTATAAATTTTTTAAATAATTTTAAGTAAAAATAGTTGTCAAGAGGTAGTTTTAATGATATATTATATTTAAGTAAGTGCTAGGCAATGGTGCCTGGCCTATACAAAGGGCAAAGAAGCTCTCAAGTGTACCATACATTAAGTATGTACATCTGGGAGCATTTTTTATTTATTAAATTTAATATAGGAGGGTATTAAGATGGATGATTTAAGGAAAAAGGAAATTATTGAGAAAGCAAGGGAACATGACGTCAAATTCATCAGATTGCAGTTTACAGATATTACTGGAGTACTTAAAAATGTTGCAATTACCATTGAACAATTAGAAAAAGCTTTAGACGGCGAGTTAATGTTTGACGGATCTTCAGTTGATGGTTTTGTTCGTATTGAGGAATCTGACATGTACTTAAGACCTGATCCAGATACATTTGTAGTGTTTCCATGGAGACCACAAAATGGCAGGGTGGCAAGATTGATATGTGATGTTTATAATCCAGATGGAACTCCCTTTAATGGCTGCCCAAGGGTAACTCTTAAGAGAGCGGTGGCAGAAGCGGAAAAAATGGACTACACAATGTATGTTGGGCCTGAATGTGAATTCTTCTTGTTTCATACTGACGAAAAAGGCCATCCAACCTTGGAAACCCATGATAATGCTGGATATTTTGACCTTACACCAGTAGATCTGGGAGAAAATGCAAGAAGAGATATGTGTGTTGTACTGGAGCAAATGGGCTTTGAGATTGAAGCTTCACACCATGAAGTTGCACCCGGCCAGCATGAAATTGATTTTAAATATGCTGATGCTGTAACAACAGCAGATATGATTGCAACCTTTAAGTTTGTAGTAAGAACAGTAGCTCAACAGCACGGCTTGCATGCCACCTTCATGCCAAAGCCAATAGCTGGAATTAACGGATCTGGTATGCATACAAACCAATCATTATTTAAAGACGGAACAAATGCTTTCTATGACCCGGCAAGAAAATATGGCTTAAGCAAGGTGGCATATAACTATATAGGCGGATTGCTTCACCATGCCAAGGCAATATGTGCCATTACCAACCCAACAGTAAACTCATATAAAAGGCTGGTACCAGGTTACGAGGCACCTATCTATATTGCATGGTCCCATAGAAATAGAAGTCCCCTTATCAGAATTCCTGCTAAAAGAGGTCTTTCAACCAGGGTAGAAATGAGAAATCCAGATCCCTCCTGCAATCCATATTTAGCCCTGGCAGTGATGCTAAGAGCAGGTTTGGACGGCATTAATAAAGAACTGGATCCAGGTTCACCAACAGATGTAAACATTTATACAATGACTAATGAAGAGAAGAATGAGAGGGGCATTGAAAGCCTGCCATCCACTATTATGCATGCCGTTGATGAGCTTGACAAAAATGAAATCGTAAAGGACGCTCTAGGTGAGCATATAGTAGCTAAATTTAAAGAAGCAAAGCACAAGGAATGGGAGTCTTACAAGATACAGGTTACTCCCTGGGAAATTGAGCAGTATCTATCACGTTTTTAAAGGGTCAGGCTTGACAAATTGACAATTATAGCTTTAATATATAAAGTCACTTAAAACCTTTACAATAATATGGATTTGAAAAAATAAAAATATATAATTTTTCCTATTTCAGTAGTTTTCTTAAAACAAGAAATACTGACTTTTTTTTTATAATAGTATATAATTACGTATTAAATATTATTGAAATTTTTAATATAATCCGGGGGTGTATAATGTACGATATAGTTGTATTGGGTGGAGGTCCAGGGGGATATGTTGCTGCCATCAGGGGGGCTCAGCTTGGAGCCAGGGTTGCCTTAATAGAAGCAGGAGAGGTTGGGGGCACGTGCTTGAATAAGGGCTGTATACCTACCAAGGCCATGATTGCTAGCATTGATAAGCTTGAGGCAGTAAAAGAGGCTGGAGAGTATGGGATAGAAGTTGATGGATATAAAATTAATTTTCATAAGCTTCAAGAAAGAAAGAGCCAGGTTGTGGCACAGCTTGTAAAGGGCATACATTTTCTAATTAAGAAAAATAAGATTGACTATTTTAAAGGATATGGTTATTTTCTCAATGAAAATGAAATCCAGGTCAGATCTGATGACGGGGAACAGACAATAGCAGGTAAAAATATCATCATAGCTACAGGCTCAGAGCCACTGTTATTTGATGCGTTTAATTATGATGGAGTTAATATCATAACTAGTGACGAAGCTTTAGAATTGACAGAAATTCCAGAGAGTTTATTGATAGTAGGAGGAGGAGTGATAGGGTGTGAGTTTGCCACCATATATGCTGCCCTTGGAACACAGGTAACAATAGTTGAAGCACTGCCTCATGTATTGCCCATGGTAGATAAGGATATTGCCATGAGATTACAAACCTTCTTAAAGAAAAAGGGAATTACCATTAAAACAAAAACAATGATCAAGGAGCTTACTGCCTCCTCAGGGTCAGTGAAAGCTGTCACTGACAGCGGTGAACTTAAAGCCAAGAAGGCACTTATTTCTGTGGGAAGGAAGGTTGCTTCCCGGGGTTTTGGAATTGAAAATACTGGGGTTGAGCTTGGCAGCAGGGGTGAGATTCTTGTAAACAAAAAGATGCAGACAAATATTCCTAATATTTATGCTATAGGTGATGTGACAAACAAAATACTACTAGCCCATGTAGCTTCTTTCCAGGGAATTGTGGCAGCAGAAAACATTCAGGGCAAAGAAGTGGAAATGGATTATGATGTTGTTCCCAATTGTGTATTTACCAAACCTGAAGTAGCTTCAGTAGGTTTAACAGATGATGAGTGTGCAAAGGAAGGAATTCCTGTTAAGGTAGGCAAATTCAATTTCATAGCTAACGGAAAGGCCGTGGCAATGGGAGAAACCGATGGAATGGTAAAAATAATTGCTAGAGAAGAGGATGATGTGATTTTAGGAATTCATATCATTGGACCCCACGCTGCTGATTTAATATCAGAAGCATCAATAGCAATTCATAATAAATTAACCCTAAAGGATATAACAGAGGTAATACATGCACATCCAACCCTGTCTGAAGCAGTAATGGAAGCTGCCGAACAAGCCCTTGGAATGGCAATACATGCTTAGGAGGTCATAATGAGTAAGACTAGATTTCCTGATTGGTTAAAAAGAAGAATCCCAGCTTCTGCAAATATCAATAAGACAAATGAAATATTAAAAAGTCTAAACCTCAACACTGTGTGTGAAAGTGCACTTTGTCCCAATAGGGGTGAATGCTTTACAAAAAAAACTGCAACCTTCATGATATTAGGAAATACATGTACCCGTAATTGTGGTTTTTGTGCTGTTCCAGTTGATAATAAGCCAGGTCCTGTTAATACTGAGGAACCAGATAAAATAGTCCAGGCTGTCAAGCAATTAGGACTTAAGCACGTGGTTATTACTTCAGTTACAAGAGATGACTTGTCAGATGGAGGGGCAGGGCATTTTAGTGCGGTGATTAGGAAACTAAAAGAGTTTGATAAAAGCCTGATCATTGAGGTTCTAACTCCTGATTTTGCTGGTTCCATATCAGCTATTGAAGCGGTAACCCTTGCCAAACCCAATATATATAATCATAACCTTGAGACAGTCCCAGAGCTGTATAAAATAGTCAGGCCTGAAGCTGATTACGATAGAAGTCTTAATCTATTAAAGCTAGTGAAATCACTTGACGAGGAAATATATACAAAATCAGGGATTATGGTAGGCCTGGGTGAAACCTTTGAACAGGTAGGAAAGGTTTTGGAAGATCTAAGGTGTGTAAATTGCGATGTAGTAACCATAGGCCAGTATCTTGCACCGTCTCAAAAGCATTTGGAGGTAAAGGAATTTGTTCATCCAGAAGTGTTTAAGGAATATGAAGCCCTTGGACAAAGTCTGGGGTTTAAGCATGTAGCAGCAGCGCCCTTTGTGCGCAGCTCCTTTAATGCCGATGATTTCTCAAAAAAAGTTTTAAGTGTGAACTAGGTATAAAGTATACACGACATAAAAGTCTTGAAATATTAATAAATTTATTTTATAATGTGTTAACAACAAAATATATCAAGACAACGGCGTCTTTGTATTCAGATGAGTCTGGTGCAAAGGCGTTTTTTGTTACCTGTTAAGGCAATGGCGTCTTTATGCCCGTTAAATTTAAATGAGGGGATAAGGACGTTTATTTTTTTGGATTAAAATTTTAAGGAGATGATTTAATATGTGCGGAATCGCTGGTTTCATAAGTCAGGACCAGGTTAGAGAAAATGGTCAAAGAATACGCAAGGCAATAGTATTACAAAATGATAGAGGAAATGGATTAGGAGCTGGTTATGGAGCATATGGGATCTTCCCGGAATACAAGGATTTATACGCCTTCCAAGTAGCATGTAATGAAAAAAGCCAGCATGAAGAGGTTTACTCATATTTGATTAAACACTTTAAAATTCATCACCAGGAAAGGGTAAAGGTTTGGGGTCACAGGATTAAAAACTGCCCATTAATTGTCAGGTTTTTTTTAGAACCTAAACAGGAGCAGATCTCCTTGAATATGATGGATGATGCAGGAAGCATGAGATTTGATGATTATGTTATAGGTCATGTAATGCACATAAACTCTAATATTCAAGGCGCATATGTTTTTTCAAGCGGCAAAAACATGGGGGTTTTCAAAGGTGTAGGTACCCCAGAGGAAATATATGATTTTTATTGCTTGGATGAGTATGAGGCATACTGCTGGATAGCTCATAACAGATTTCCTACAAATACTCCTGGCTGGTGGGGTGGTGCCCATCCCATGAACCTGTTAGGATGGTCAATTGTTCACAACGGTGAAATATCATCTTATGGAATAAATAGAAGATATTTAGAAACATTCGGTTATAAATGTAATCTGCAAACAGATAGTGAGGTGGTTGCTTACCTTCTTGATTTACTAATTAGACAGCATGGCCTAAGTATTGAGGATGCCATCAAGGTTTTAGCTCCCCCATACTGGTCTGAGATAAAAAGGATGAAAAACAGCATAGAAAAAAGCAGGTTAATTCAGCTTAAGACTACTTATGAAGCAGCAATGTTAAATGGTCCCTTTGCAATCTTGTGTGCACATGACAATGGTCTCTTTAGCATTACAGATAATACCAAGCTTCGACCCATGTCAGTGGGTGTATGCAAGGGTTATAAATATTTTAGCAGTGAGATATCAGCATTATATGAAATGGAGAATAACCTGGAAGAAATATTTGCTCCAAGGGCAGGGGAGCCTGTGATAGTTGAATACACCCGACAAGTTAACGTTTGTCAGAAGCAGGCTTCATAAACTAAAAAAGGAAACAGAATCAGGAGTGAATTCTATGAATAAATGTTACGACCAGGGTCTAAATTCCTTGTTTAAGCCAGAGTTTAATTATGAGCTATGTGATGGTTGTGCTCAATGTGTCCGGGAGTGTTCATTTAATGAGATAAAAATAATATTAAAGAATGGGAAAAAGCTGCCGGCAGCCAACCAGTCCTCTTGTGGTGCATGTCACCGTTGTGAACTAACCTGTCCTAAAAGGGCTATAACCATAGTTGACAGACCTTTTCCACTAAGGGCCAACAAGCTTTGGGACTATAAAAGTGTTAACAGGGTGCATTTACAGGCAGCTTCAGGGGCTGTTATTTTAACAGGCATGGGAGCTGATAATGATCTGCCAAATTATTTTGATAGAATAACTTTTAATGCTTGTCAGGTTACAAACCCATCCATAGATCCGCAAAGGGAGCCCATGGAAACCACTACCTTCCTTGGCAGAAGAGAAGTCTCATATAGCAATAGTAAAGACCAAAAGCAGCAACATTTGATAGAGATTGATTTGCCATTAGTCTTTGGACCAATGTCCTATGGAAGTATAAGCTTAAATCTACAGAAGGCTCTGGCAAAGGTGGCAATGAAAAAGAATATTTTATGGTATTCGGGAGAAGGTGGCCTTCATAAGGATTTATATGATTATGCATCAAGGGCTGTACTCCAGGTGGCCTCTGGAAGATTTGGTGTAAGTCCAGAATATTTAAGGCTTGGTGGAGCTTACCAAATAAAAATCGGTCAGGGTGCAAAACCGGGCATTGGTGGTCACCTGCCTGGGGAAAAGGTTCTGCCTGGAATATCTGAAACTAGAATGATACCACTTCATAGTGACGCCATATCACCTGCACCACAGCATGATATTTATTCTATAGAGGATTTAAAGCTTTTAATCCATGCATTAAAAGAAGCTACTGGTTATAAGCCAGTATGTGTTAAGATTGCAGCTGTTCACAATGTTGCTGCAATTGCCACAGGAGTAGTACATGCTGGTGCTGATATGATATATATTGATGGCTTTAGGGGAGGAAGTGGGGCAACTCCATCTATTGTAAGGGATAACGTTGGAATTCCTATAGAGCTGGCATTAGCAGTAGTTGATGAGCGATTAAGAAATGAAGGCATTAGGCACCAGGCATCAATAATTGCAGCAGGGGGTATAAGAAATAGTGCTGATGTGATGAAATGCATAGCCCTGGGTGCAGATGCCGTAGCAATAGGGACGGCTGCCCTTGTAGCATGTGGATGTCACATGTGCCAAAGATGCCATTCGGGAAAATGTCCATGGGGAATTACAACTAATGAGGAGTCTCTATTAAAACGCCTTGATGTAGAATGGGCAGAAGAACGCCTTAGAAATCTTGTAGAAGGCTGGCACCATGAAATGCAAGAGCTTATGGGGCTCAACGGAATTTATGATATGGGAAGCTTTAGAGGCAACAGACTCCTTTTAAGGGGAGTAGGCTTGAATGATAAGGAATTAGAGATTCTTGGAATAAAACATGCAGGTGAATAGAGGTGACATCATGGCATATGTGATTGATGCAAAGGGTATTTATTATAGAGATTTAAATGATAAAATAAGGTCCGCCTTAAAAGAGGGATATAAACATATTTTATTAAAAAATGTCCTTGGTCAGAGATATATTGGCACTGGAATAAATGACCCGAATGCCATTATTGAGATAGAGGGTATTCCAGGTGAGGACCTTGGCTTTGCCTTGGAAGGTAGTAAAATAATAGTTAAAGGCCACGGACAAAACGCAATAGGAAATACCATGGATAGTGGGACTATTGTAATTCATGGTATAGCAGGGGATGCCCTTGCTTACGGGATGCGCGGCGGGAAAATCTTTGTTAGAGATGATGTTGGTTACCGGGTTGGTATCCATATGAAGTCATATAAGGAAAAGGTTCCTGCTTTGGTTATAGGTGGTACTGCAGGAGATTTTCTAGGGGAATATATGGCGGGGGGAACTATTATTGTTTTAAATAGGAATAATATAAAGGATGATGTAGTCGGCAAAGCTGCCAGTACCCTGGCAACAGGTATTCATGGAGGCGAAATCTTCGTTTTTGAAAGCCATGTTGAACAATATCAGCTTGGAATAGGAGGAGCCTTTTCTGAAGTAACCAATGGGGATATGGAGAAGATTACTTCTCTAGTTAATGAATTTTGCCGTGAGTTTGATTTTGATCCAGGCAGTTTACTCGAACGCAGTATTGTTAAGATTGTTCCTGTGGGCAGCAGACCTTTTGAAAATTTCTATTATCCCGCATATCCAGTAAATACAGGTCTAAAACCAATTCATAAGGAGAGAAAATCTCCATGTGAAAGATCCTGTCCTGTTGGTATTCCTACTGGACAATTTCTTAAGCATATAAGACAAAATCATATTAACAAAGCAATAGAGCTTTTAGATGAATATACTCCCTTCAGGAACAGCTGCTGCGGCCATATATGTCCACATTTATGCATGGATGGATGTACCAGGGGATATTTAGATTTCCCAATTAATAGCAGTGAATTGGCTAAAATGTATAAAACCCATCAAGTTACTTTTCCAATAGATAATTGTAAGGGTTCTATTGGTGTTATTGGAGGAGGCCCAGCTGGACTTAGTGCTGCATACTTTCTTGCACGTTTAGGATATTTGGTAAAGATTTATGAAGCAGACCAGGAGCTTGGAGGAAAAATGTTCCAAGTAATTTCCAGAGAAAGGTTGCCTCTTGAAGAACTCAGGCATGATATTAAGAGAATTATGGACATGGGAGTAGAGGTAGAATTAAACTCGCCAGTAGATTCAGAGAAATTCAAGGAGCTCATGACTATCCATGACAGCATTATTATTGCAGTCGGTGCTCACAAGGGTATGATGCCCCCTGTTAAAGGCATAGATAAGGCTGTTTCTGGCATAGACTTCTTAAAGGATTACAACAAGGGAAAGGTAGACAGATTAGGTAGGAAAGTAGTTTTTTTAGGAGCTGGTGATGCAGCAATTGATGGTATAGAAGCAGCTCTAAAAATGGGAGTTAGTCCAGAAAATATAACAGTACTTGATATAAAAACCCCTTCTGGAAATAAACATGAGATAAATAGACTAAAACAGAAAGGTATAAAATTCGAATATCCGGTTTTTATTGAGGAAATTACTAGGGATGGTCTGGTAGTTGCTAAAAGCCACATGGGAAGTAACCTTAGTTTTCAAGCGGATAATATTCTGGTTTTTACAAGTGAACTGCCAGTATTAAATTTTATACCAGAGGAGTTAACGCAGCAAAAGGACAATAGGGGCTTTTTGAAGCCTTTATCTGAAAAAAGCTTTAGAGTTAATAATTCAAATGTATACTTTGTAGGTGATGTTAGTGGGCTGAAGCTTGTTGCAGAAAACATAGCCCAGGCCAAAAAATGTGCTTATGAAATTCACGCAGACCTGCAGGGGATTCCAAATCAATGGAGTAATAACATGGAAGAAGAGGACTTTATTCTAGAACCTTACAAATGTTCTCCCATAGAAAATCCACATTATATTGAACCCCATGAACGCTGTTTACATTGTGGTGTGTGCATCCAATGTGATGAATGTGTTGAGGCATGCCCCAGGGGAGCCCTTGTCAGAGAAGGTGAAGAATTTCATGTAAATCTTCAAATGTGCGGCGGTTGTGGAACTTGTGCAGCAGTGTGCAAAGGCTCGGTTATACAAATGTTATCCAGGAGGTAATTTATATGGAGTTTATTAAGATGCATGGATTAGGCAATGACTTTGTAATAATTAATAGCTTAACAAATACTACGCCTATAACAGATTATGTTCAATTAGCTGTTAGGGTTTGCAACAGAAACTTTGGTGTTGGTGCAGATGGTCTAGTTGTACTTTTGCCATCAGACAAAGCTCATGTAACCATGAGAATTTTTAATCCTGATGGTTCTGAGGCTGAGATGTGCGGCAATGCAACCAGGTGTGTTGCCAGATATCTTTATGAGAAGGAAATAGTCAAGGAGCAACTTATAACCATTAGCACCCTGGCGGGTTTAATCATAACTGAGGTAATAGTAGATGGCTTAACTGTAAAAAATATTAAAGTAAATATGGGGTCCCCTCGCCTTAAACCTGAGGAGATACCAACCACTCTTTCTGGAAACCCAGAAGTAATTAATCAATCTATTGAAATTAATGGGCAGCATTTTGCAGTGACGTGTGTTTCCATGGGAAACCCTCATTGTATCATATATGTGGAGGACTTGGTGGAGGTGCCTCTAGAAAAATGGGGTCCATTGGTTGAGAAGGCATCTGTATTCCCTGCATATACAAATGTTGAATTTGTTCAGGTCATTAATAAATCAACAGTAAAGGTAAAGGTCTGGGAAAGAGGTGCTGGAGCCACCCTGGCCTGTGGTACTGGTGCATGTGCTGTAGCGGTGGCAGGAGTATTAAATGGAAAAAACAACAGGGACGTAGAGGTTATTCTGCCAGGAGGCAGCCTTCACATAAAATGGAGCAAGCAAGATAATATGGTCTACATGACAGGTGCTGCAGAATATGTATTTGAAGGAAACCTTTTAAATAAATTAACCAAGGGGTGATTAAATGATTAAGCAGGCTGAAAGAATTTCAAAGCTTCCACCATATTTATTCGCACGTATTGAACAAAAAATAGCTGAGGCAAGGGAAAAGGGCGTTGACATTATTAGCCTTGGAATTGGTGACCCTGATCAACCAACTCCTAGCTATATTGTAGAAGAATTAAATACTGCCTCCAGGGAGACAGCAAATCATCAATATCCAAGCTCAGTTGGAATGCTTGAATATAGAAAGGCTGTATGCCAATGGTATGAACGTCAGCATGGAGTTACATTGGATCCCAAGAAGGAGGTAGTTTCTCTAATTGGCTCAAAGGAAGGAATAGGCCATATTTCTTTTTGCTATGTTAACCCAGGAGATATAAACCTTGTACCGGATCCAGGATATCCAGTTTATGGCATAGGAACTATTCTCGCAGGCGGTACACCCTATGTAATGCCTCTAAAAGAAGAAAATGGCTTTTTAGTAGATTTAGATATAATACCTGAGGATGTGGCTCAAAGAGCTAAACTAATGTTTATCAATTATCCAAATAATCCTACTGGTGCAGTAGCTAATAGGGAATTTTTTGAAAAGGTTGTGGCCTTTGCCAAAAAATATGATATTGTTGTATGCCATGATGCTGCATATTCAGAAGTCTTTTTTGATGGTCAAAGACCCCTGAGCTTCATGGAGATACCTGGGGCAAAGGATGTGGGTATAGAATTTAATTCACTTTCCAAGCCTTTTAACATGACTGGATGGAGGATTGGTTGGGCAGTGGGAAGACAAGAGGTTATAGAAGCTCTGGGAAGAATAAAATCCAACCTTGATTCAGGTGTATTTCAGGCTGTTCAGGTTGCAGCAATAAAGGCCTTAACAGGTCCTTTAGATTGTCTGGAGGATATGCGTAAACTATATGAACACAGAAGAGATATGGTTATTGATAAATTAAACTCAATGGGTTGGCAGCTTGAAAAGACCATTGGAAGCTTTTATATCTGGGTTCCAGTACCTAAAGGCTATTCATCTGCCCAATTCTGTGAATTAATTTTTGAAAAAGCCAATGTAATTATTACTCCTGGCAATGGGTATGGAGAATATGGTGAAGGTTACTTTAGAATTTCTTTAACAGTTGCTGAAAATAGGCTTAAAGAAGCCTTGGAAAGAATGAAAAAGGTACAATGGTAATAAACTGATAATAAACCTAGACAGTAACAAACTTTGATAGCTTGCAATAGATAGATAAAAAGTGTATAATATGTTACGTTAATATTAGGTTAGCGGGCGATTAGCTCAGGTGGTTAGAGTGCTTGCTTGACATGCAAGAGGTCACTGGTTCAAGTCCAGTATCGCCCACCATCAATTAAAACATAGAGCGCCAAGGTTTTAGAACCTGGCGTTTTTTCATCTCTTTAAAAGCGAATATTCTCAAATTTTTTACTCCTTAATTCTTAATTACCCAGATACCAGACAATAAGTCTGGTTTTTGCTTTGGAAAAATACTATTTGCCAAATTGTAACAACATAGGGAAACTTAACATATATATAAGTATCAAATAGTGAAGGGGGCTTTCATATGGGTAGACCAGGACATGGACCAAGACCAAATCCAGGTCCAGTATTGCCAATCTTTGATGACAACCTAATTCTTATTCTGCTATTGTTATGCTGTTTAATGGGAAACAACAATCATTGTGGTGGTAACGATTTTTTCTTGATTATAATCATAATACTATTCTTCTTCCTTTTCCCAAATAACAACCTGTTCGCTGCAGGTGCCGATTAAGAATTAGATTATATGGTGGATGACAACTCTTTTTTCCAGTCCCAGCCGCTATAGCTGGGATTCAATTTTACAGGTATATTATGGGTAAAAGTGCATGCTATAATATATAATTAAATGGAACCCTCGGGTTCCATTTAATTATATTAATGAATATTCTTTTTTCCGATTCTTACTATTAATCTAGCTATTGTGTACTTTTCTTCTTCATTAGCGTTTTCCCACATTGTTTTCATTAAAGCTTCTTCCGCAGTATCCGGTTCTGTAAACTTTTCTAAAAGATTACCTAAAGAAACAATACCTTTCACCATGTTTTCTTCAGAAACTCCATGTTTTTGACCATCACGTATTTTTTGTGCTAATTCTTCAGGAAACTGTAATTCAGCCATTATATTCACCTCCATTATCTATTATCTCCGAAATGAATTTTTTTACCCATTATATAGGATGTGTGTTTTTAGATTTTATATTACTCAGTTTTTGATTAAATAGAAAAAATATTAGTATATAGCAATTTTATATCCAATTACTTACTTTTGAATACATTAAAATTCTTCTACATATATTGATAAGGGAAGGAAGTGATTTTATGGATTTATTGTATTCAATTGTCACTAATAAAGATTTAAACTTTATGTATGAAGAATTGGAGAATCAATTTATTACTATGAGAGAGCAGGGATTAATAAATGATCTAGATATAAAAGTTAAGGGAAAATACTATTTTTATGAGCTTAAGCTTACTGCAAATCAAAGCTCCAATTCTTTAAACAATTGCATAAACTCACTTATTTCAACCTTAACTAATTTAATAGTGGATAAATATAAGGATATAATAATTGAAAAAACTATTAAAAACCACTATTATTATTTTGACATAGATGAAAGAAGAGCTATTAGTACTAAAACGGAAAACTATCTATTAGCTTTCAATGACATAAATAATCAAAAGGCTTGGAAATCGCGAATTTATAAAAGAATAATAAAGCACTTTGAAAATAACAACAATTTAATTATTGACGGCTTTGTAAATTTTAGGTTGAAAGATTTTTGCAATGAGATACAATTAGCAGTAGAGGATTCTGTAGAAGATTATCTTCTTGAAAAGGAATATGACGAATTCGTAGATTTACTAAAACACCTTATGCATATTACTAGACCCAAATTTAAATGTGTTCATATCTTTTTTAATGACTCTGGAACCTTTAAGCTTTATAATGAAGAGCTAAAGGGTATAGAGTTCTATAAATATGGTGTAAATTTAATGGATGAGGACATTAGCTATGAAGATATTGTAATAAGCTCTGTTATTTCACTTGCTCCAAAAGAACTAGTTCTGCATGGGTTTAGAAACATAGAGCATCAGGGGCTGATTTCTACCTTGCGTAAGGTATTTGGGGAAAACAGGGTAATAAAGTGTGAAGGCTGCATAAAATGCAGTCATTCATATTCAAAAAACAAATAAGCAAGCTATTAACTATAGGAGCTAATAGAGTAAAGGTTGCAAATTTAATCCAGCTAAGGATGAAACAATTATGGAATTAAAATTAATAATAATTCCCGTAATGGGAGCTATAATTGGTTGGGTCACTAACCTTATCGCAATAAAACTAATATTCCGTCCATATAAGCCAATGAGGTTTCCTATTATTAATTTTTCAATACAGGGTATTATTCCAAAAAGACGTTATGAGATAGCTGCTAATATAGGTAAGATTGTGGAGAAGGAGCTGCTCTGTATTAAAGATCTTATACCTGCATTTGAAAGCGGCATAAATGACACTGTCTTCATAAAAAATATTGCATCTATAATCAAATCTAACTTGACAAACAGAATACCCGGCATATTTCCATCAAGGCTTAAAGAAACAGTAGGCAATATGATTGAAGAAATTTTAATTAAAGAATTAACAAAGGTACTGCCTACCATTGCAAGACAAGGATTAGAAGACTTAAGTGACAATATAGTTGTACACAGTATTGTCGAAGAAAAGATTAATAATTTAGAGCTGGCAGAGTTTGAAAAGCTAATAATAAGTATAACCAGACGAGAATTAAAGCATATTGAATACCTGGGAGCGGTACTTGGATTTATAATTGGCCTGGGACAGCTATTAATAATTACTGTTCTTGCATAATGGCTATTGATTTTTCTAAAAATACGTATTTAAAAGACTAATTGACAAAAATATTAATTAACAGTTATAATCTTTTTCAAAGAATAATTTCCAAATAAAAGCTATGATAGGGAAAGTAAATTGAATGGTAATTACTCAGAGAATAGATACCTAGGCTGAAAGTATCTTTTAATTCCAACTATTGAATACCACCCTTGAGCAGCAAGTCTACAAAGACTTGACGGTTAACACCGTTACATGTACCTTTCAAAGTGGGGAGTTTATCCCAAAAAGGGTGGAACCGCGGTTATAACCGTCCCTTAAACATCAGGGATGGTTTTTTATTTTTTATTAACATAGGAGGTAGTATCAATGTTTGAAATTGTTATTACGTTAAAAGATGGCACTCAAGCCAAATACCCATCAGGCTCAACACCGCTGCAAATAGCAGAAACGCTTAGCAAAAGACTTGCTAAAGAGGCTGTAGTAGCCAGATTCAATGGTAAGATTGTTGACATGGATAAACCCTTACATGAAGATGGAAGTCTTGAAATATTTACATTTGATACTGAAGAAGGCAAGCATTGCTATAGGCATAGTGCTTCACACATTTTAGCTCAGGCTGTTCAAAGACTCTATCCCGGAACCAGGCTGGGAATAGGTCCAGCTATTGAAGATGGGTATTACTATGATTTTGATTCAGAACACAAGTTTTCACCAGAGGATTTGGAAAAAATTGAAAAAGAAATGGACAAAATTATTAAAGAAAACGAAAAGTTTACTAGAAAAGAGATATCCCGGGAAGATGCAATTAAGCTGTTTAAAGAAAGGGGAGAGGATTATAAAATAGAATTGATTAACGACTTGCCAGATGATGCAGTTATATCCATTTATGAGCATGGAGATTGGTTAGATCTATGTGCTGGGCCTCACGTTGCAACTACTGGAGATATAAAGGCCATAAAGCTATTATCATTAGCAGGGGCCTACTGGCGCGGCTCGGAAAAGAATCCAATGCTGCAAAGAATCTATGGCACTGCTTTTCCTAAGAAAAAGGACCTAGATGGGTACTTAGCGCTCATAGAAGAGGCCAAAAAGAGAGATCATCGAAGACTTGGAGCCCAGCTTGGTCTGTTTAGTATTCAAGAGGAAGGCCCAGGCTTCCCATTTTTTCATCCAAAGGGTATGGTGTTAAGAAATCAACTGGAGGATTTCTGGAGAAAGGAACATAAAAAATGGGGTTATCAGGAAATCAAGAGCCCCATTATTCTTAACAAGGTACTTTGGGAAAAATCAGGTCACTGGGAGCATTATAGAGAAAACATGTATTACACAAACATTGATGAAAACAATTTTTGTGTTAAGCCTATGAATTGTCCAGGGGCAATGCTTGTGTATAAATCCGAACAGCACAGCTATAGAGAGTTTCCCATTAGATTAGCTGAAATGGGTTTAGTCCACCGTCATGAGAAGTCAGGTGTTTTACATGGTTTAATGAGGGTAAGAGCCTTCACCCAGGATGATGCTCATATCTTTATGCTGCCATCGCAAATAACATCAGAAATAAAAAATGTTATTGATTTGGTTGACTATTTTTACGAGACATTTGGCTTCGAATACTCAGTAGAGCTATCAACAAAACCCGAGAAGGCAATGGGTTCAGATGAAATTTGGGATAAGGCCATTTGCTCATTAAAACAGGCATTAGAAGAAAAGAGAATCAATTATAAAGTCAATGAAGGAGATGGTGCTTTTTATGGACCTAAAATTGATTTTCATTTAAGGGATTCCATTGGCAGAACGTGGCAGTGTGGTACAATACAGCTTGACTTTTTAATGCCGGAGAAATTTGATCTATATTATATTGGTGAAGATGGTGGTAAGCATAGGCCTGTTGTAATCCATAGAGTTGTATTTGGTAGTATTGAAAGGTTTATAGGAATTTTAATTGAGCATTACGCAGGAGCCTTTCCCTTATGGCTAGCCCCTGTTCAGGTGAAAATCTTACCAATAAGCGAAACCCATGGAGACTACGCAGCTATGGTTTTAAAGAAATTGGATAATAATGGTCTCCGGGCAGAAGTAGATTATAGAAACGAAAAAATTGGTTATAAAATTAGAGAGGCACAAATGCAAAAAGTACCTTATATGTTGGTTATTGGTGATAAGGAAGTAGAAAACAGAGAAGTGTCAGTAAGAAAAAGGGGTGCTGGTGATTTAGGGGCACAAACTTTAGATGACTTTGTTAATGAAATTGTTAAAGAAAGCCAGATGCCAAAAAGCACTAAATAAAGCACTAAAAGCACTAAATAAAGCACTAAATAGATCATGATAATATTTGACAGTTTGTTAAGAAACATGGTATAATTCATAATTAGAGAATTAAATATGTTTTCATATTTAAGAAGGGGCCCGAAGCTTCTCACCTTATGGCTAACGCTTATAAGGTTGCAATCAGTATATGAAGTACTGTTTACGCATTTTAACGGGCACATTGTGTCCGTTTTTTTGTAATTGCTTTGGGCACATATTTTATGGAGGTGACAAAATATTAGTAAAGAATTAAGGATTAATGAGGCTATTCGTACAAGGGAAATTCGCCTTATTAGTGAGACCGGAGAACAATTGGGGATAATGTCTCCTAAAGAGGGGCTGCAGATTGCCATGGATAAGGGGCTGGATTTAGTAGAGGTTTCACCGGCTGCTAAGCCACCCGTGTGTCGTATCATGGATTACGGCAAGTATATGTTTGAGCTAAGCAAAAAGGAAAGAGAATCCCGAAAGAAACAAAAAATTGTTAATGTTAAAGAAGTAAAATTTAGAGTGGGTATTGAGGAGCATGATTTTCAAACAAAGGCCAGAAATGCAGCAAAGTTTATCCAAAATGGTGATAAGGTTAAAGTAACAATCATGTTCAGGGGCAGAGAAATTACCCATTCTGAATTAGGGAAGGCTATATGTCTTAAGCTGGCCAAACAACTGGAAGACATAGCAAATGTTGAAAAACCTCCGAAGGTAGAAGGAAAAAACATGACAATGATTTTAGTTCCCAAGGCAGATTAAATAGATTAAAGGAGGAAGCAAAATGCCTAAAATGAAAACCCATAGGGGTGCAGCTAAAAGATTTAAACGCACTGCATCTGGTAAGCTAAAAAGATCACAAGCTTTTACTAGCCATATACTAGGTAAAAAATCAGCAAAGAGAAAAAGACAGTTACGTAAAAATACTATAGTTAGTGCAGGAGATGCAAGAAGAATGGAACAACTTATTCCTAGATAATTTAGCAAAGGAGGACTATATATGGCAAGGGTTAAAAGGGGTGTAACTGCCCGTAAAAGACATAAAAAAATTCTTAAGTTAGCAAAAGGTTATTATGGAGCAAAATCAAAGATTTTTAGACCTGCTAATCAACAGGTATTAAAATCTTTATCATATGCATATGCCCACCGTAAGAAAAGAAAGGGCGACTTTAGAAAGCTGTGGATTTCCAGAATCAACGCAGCAGCTAGAGTTAATGGAATGTCTTATAACCGTTTCATTAGAGGACTAAAAAATGCTGGTATTGATATTAACAGAAAGATGCTGGCCGAATTAGCAGTCAGTGATGCCAATGCATTTGGAAAGTTAGCTAATATTGCAAAAGAAAATAACTAACACTATTAAGACGACTTTCCAAAAGGTCGTCTTAATTAATAATAGAGGAGTATTTTGTGGAATGGATTTTAAAGATATTAATTCTAAAGATAACCCTATATTTAAACTAATTAAAACTCTAAACAAGAAAAAAGGCAGGGATGAAAATGGCTTATTCTTGATAGAAGGTATTAGACTGCTAGAAGAAGCCATTAACCATGGAGTAAAGCTTCATTACCTGGTTATAAATGAGAATACCAATCTGCTACCAAAGGAAAATCTTGATTGTCAGGTATTAAGAATATCTAATAACCTTTTTAAAGACTTATCAGATACTGTTACGCCACAGGGAATTATTGGAGTAGCCAGACAACCTAACCCTTCACTTAAGGAGCTAACACTTTTACCTAACCCTTTAATAGTTGTTTTAAATGGAATCCAGGATCCTGGCAACCTTGGGACTATTATAAGAACTAGTGCAGCAGCAAAAGCTGCTGCAGTATTACTAACAGAAGGAACTGTGGATCTATATAATCCTAAGGTCATAAGAGCTACAATGGGTGCTGTTTTTCAGATTCCTATAATTCATGGACTTGGGGATGAAGAAGCTATTAATTGGCTAAATAGTAATAATATCAATATTTTAGTGGCTGATATAAATGCTGAGCAGTATTACTTCTCTGTTAACTTAAAAGGGGCAACTGCTTTGGTTATCGGCAATGAAAACAAGGGACCTTCTCCTAAATGGAAAAGTGCAGCTAATAATAGGATAAAAATCCCCATCCTTGGTGATACAGAATCGCTTAATGCATCAATAGCTGCTGGAATATTAATTTATGATGCTATTCGTCAGAGACATAATGAAATCTAACACCTTCCTTGATTATAGTTTCGGAGATATGATATAATACCCATGTAATCCAAAAATGGAAAGGTTGGTGTATGCCCTGTGTTTCTACCTGCTGAAGTTTTTTGGAGAATTTTTGAAAAGACCGGATCAATTCGTGCTTATATTTTATACAAAAAGTTAATTGTACAGTAGAAAAACAGGGTAAAAATAGCTTAGATTGGGACAAGTAATTATTTTTTGCTCTTCAGGGAGGTAGGACCTTGACTGTAAGTCCTACTAGTGACAAAAAATAATGAAATTCACCCAGGAGCTGCCTTTTTGAAACACAGTAGGGAAGGCCGGTGAATACACCGTTATCAAATAGAGATAATCTATGATAAGTTTGTATTCATAGATTAATTAGGGTGGTACCGCGGAATATGCTTTCGTCCCTTAGGGAAGGAGGCATTTTATTTTTTGCAAATTAATACATACAGCAGGAGGTTAAGTAGTATATGATAGAAAAACTAAACACCATTAAGGAACAGGCCTTTGATGAAATAAGTGGCAGTCAAGACATGGCCAGCCTGGAGAAAATTAAAATTAAATTCCTTGGAAAAAAGGGAGAACTCACATCAGTATTACGTGGTATGGGGCAGCTTTCCTCAGAGGAAAGGCCTAAGGTTGGCAAGCTTGCCAATGAGGTAAGAGACAGTATTCAAGCATTTCTTGATGAAAAAATTTTTGATCTGAAACAAAGAGCTGCTGAAGATAGGCTGAAAGAAGAAAGGCTTGATGTAACGCTTCCTGGATACAAAATGGGAGTAGGAACAATTCATCCCATTAGCTTGGTTTTAAACGAAATAAGGGAGATCTTTGGTGGCTTAGGGTACTCTGTAGCTGAAGGTCCAGAAATAGAGAGTGACTATTATAACTTCGAAGCACTAAATTTACCAAAGGATCATCCGGCAAGAGATATGCAGGACTCTTTCTATATAACCCCAGAAGTATTGCTAAGAACCCATACATCTCCAGTTCAGGTAAGGGTAATGGAAAAAGTTGCTCCAAAGGTGCCGGTAAGAATAATTGCACCTGGAAAGGTTTATCGAAGAGACGATGATGCTACTCACTCACCAATGTTTCACCAGGTTGAGGGATTATTAATTGATAGAGAAGTAACCTTGGGAGATTTAAAGGGTACCCTGCTGGCCTTTGCAAAAGCCATGTTTGGAGAAAGGGTTGAAATTCGCTTGAGGCCTAGTTATTTTCCCTTTACAGAACCGAGTGCTGAAGTTGATATTTCTTGTGTTATGTGTCATGGCTCAGGATGCAGAGTATGTTCAGGCACTGGTTGGTTAGAAATACTGGGAAGCGGTATGGTACATCCAAGGGTATTGGAAATGTCAGGCTATGATCCTGAAAAGGTAAGGGGATTTGCTTTTGGAATGGGTGTGGAAAGAATTGCCATGTTAAAGTACGGGATTAATGATTTACGTCTATTCTTTGACAATGACATTAGATTTTTAAAACAGTTTAAATAGGAGGAATATAGGGTGAGAGTTTCTTTAAATTGGGTAAGAGAGTATGTAAATATCAGTATCACCCCTGAAGAATTGGCGGAAGCCTTAACACGGGCTGGTATTGCAGTTGATACAATTGAGTATTTGGGCCATGAAATTTCAGAAATATTCGTAGGACAAATCAAGGAAGCTGAGCAGCACCCAAATGCTGACAAACTAACACTTTGTACAGTTGATGTAAATGAACAATACAAGGATTTACAAATTGTATGTGGAGCACCAAATGTTAGAAAAGGTCAAAAGGTAGTAATAGCCCTGCCAGGTGCAAACCTGCCTAATGGTATTAAAATACGCAAAGCAAAAATCAGGGGAATTGAATCCCACGGAATGATTTGTTCAGGTCAAGAGCTGGGAATAGATGAAAGTCTAATACCAGAAGACCAAAAGAATGGCATATTAGTCTTAGATGAGGATGTACCCAAGGGAGCTGATGCTAAAAAGCTTTTGGGATTGGACGATGTAGTTCTTGTTCTAGATTTAACACCAAATAGGTCTGACTGTTTAAGTATAATAAATGTAGCTAAAGAGGTAGCTGCAGTTACAGGAGACAGGGTTAAGCTTACTGAAGTTACAATGCCCCTTGATAGCAGCATTAATAATACAGTTTCTGTCCATATAGCTGATGAGGATTTGTGTGAAAGATATGTGGCCAGGGTTGTCAAGGACATAAAGATAATGCCATCTCCCATGTGGATGCAAAAAAGGCTTCAAGCAGCAGGAGTGCGTCCAATAAATAATGTTGTGGATATTACCAACTACGTAATGCTGGAAATGGGCCAGCCGTTACATGCCTTTGACCATGACCTGGTTGCCCAGCAAAAAATTATTGTGAGGCGTGCAAATAATGGAGAAGTTATAAAAACCCTGGATGAAAAGGACAGAAAATTACATAATGAAATGCTTGTTATAGCAGATCCCGAAAAAGCAATTGCAATTGCTGGTGTAATGGGTGGTTATGATACAGAGGTTACAGATGGTACCAAAAACCTAATCATCGAGTCAGCACATTTTCATCCAATAAATACAAGAAAAACATCCCGGGAGCTTAACCTAAGATCTGAAGCCTCTTTACGCTTTGAAAAGGGTGTAGACAAGGAAAGAATTGATGTTGCTGCCAATAGGGCATGTCAACTGCTAGTAGAGTTAGCTGGCGGAAAGGTTGTAAAGGACTATGTAGACAATTACCCAGTGAAACACTCTCCAACAACAATAGTTCTTAGGAGAAACAGGGTTAATACAACCATTGGTGTAAACCTTTCAGTTCACGAAATACAAGAGCTTTTAGAAAAAATTGAACTTGGGGTAGAAATTACTAATGAAGATACAATGACTATATCCATACCTAGCTATAGAGGTGATATTACAGGTGAAATAGACCTTATAGAAGAAATAGCTAGACTTTATGGTTTTGATAATATTCCAACAACAATGCCCTTTGGAACAATTGAAAGAGCTGTCAAGTCTAAGACTAACTTAATAGAGCAAATTGTAAGAAGTTCTCTTGTATCCTGTGGTTCCATGGAAATCATAACTTACAGTTTTATTAATGAAAATGCATATGATAGACTTAATATTCCTGAAGGTCATGTTTTGAGAAATTGTATAAAAATAGCCAATCCATTAAGTGAAGATGGGGCAGTAATGAGAACTACTCTTGTTTCCAATCTAATTGATGTCTATGTTAAGAATAATAATCGTCGAATAGAGGATGTTAACATATTTGAAATTGGTAGAGTATATGCTCCTACTAATAACTTATTGCCTCTGGAAACAAATATGTTGGGAGTGCTAATATCTGGAAAGGTGTGGAAGGGATGGAATTGGAGCACTATTCCATTGGATTTTTATTATCTCAAGGGAATAGCTGAACAAGTTGCTGATAGTCTCAACCTGAGTTTTGAATTTTTGCCAGAAGCAGAGATGGCATTTTTACACCCTGGCAGAGCAGCCCAGATTAGAGCTCAAGAAATCCCAATAGGTACTATTGGTGAACTGCATCCCCTTGTAAAGGAAAACTATAATATAGAAAACCCAGTATATCTTTTAGAAATAGACCTTAATAAAATAGTTGATCTATATGTTTCTCACATTGATTATAGGGAAATAGGAAAATACCCCACGGTTGAAAGGGACTTGGCCATATTACTTAAGGAAGACATTAATGTAAAGGAAGCTGAGAGGATTATAAAAGAATCAGGTGAGGAGCTCTTAAAAGATTTTCATGTATTTGATGTATATAGAGGAAAGCAGGTGCCTGCAGGGTATAAAAGCCTGGCCTTTTCATTGATATATCAATCAATGGATAAAACCTTGACAGATTTAGAAGTAAATGAGGTTCATGAGAGGATACAAAAGCATCTAGCTAAGGAGCTTGGTGCACAACTCAGGTAATTTTCCCCTTTAATAATTTAAAAATAAATGGTAATATTAGGCTAAGTATAGTAGAAATTTGTAAAAAGAGGTGGCATAATGACGGAAAATGGGGAAAAAAACCGAGTTAGAGTTTCTATATTTGGGCAAGAATACACAGTAATAGGAGATAAGTCTTCAGATTATATTGTTAAAGTTGCCGAAGAGGTAGATAGATTGATGAAGAAAATTCATCAAAGTAATCCGCATATGCCACAAGTAAAGATCGCTGTGTTATCGGCCCTCAATCTTGCTGACGAATTGACTAAAACTAGAGAGGATTATAGATGGCTTCTAGAAATAATTGAGGATGAAAAGAAAAAATGACGGAATAACCCGGTAACTTAAACACTGGGTTATTCTAAAAATTTATATTATGGTGATAATTAAATGACAAGTCATAGCATTCCTGAAGATATATTGCAGTTATTAGACTTACCAGGCATAGAAACAAAAACAATAAAGGAAATATATAAAAAACTAGAGATTAAGAACCTGGAAGATTTAGAAGAGGCTGCTAAAGAAAAGAGAATTCGGAAGCTGCCTGGAATGGGAAGCAAAACAGAGCTGGCGATATTACGTGGAATTGGTTTGCTTCACAATCCTCCAAATTCCTTTCCCCTTGGGGTAGCCACATATATTGGAAGAGACCTTTTACATATTTTAAAAAGCCTCAATACCGTAAAAAATGCAGCTGTGGCAGGTGAAGTAAGAAGAGGCCAGGAAATGGTTGAGAAAATTGAATTTGTTGTAGAAGCTGTAGAAAGAAACTTGATCAAAAGGGTTCTATCAAACCACCCTTTAGTCTGCAAGACGCTAGATGACAGTAAAAAGTTAAAGCTTTTAACAAAAATTAACCTGCCTATTTATATACATTTTTGCCAAGGTAGTTTCTTTGCATGCCTTCACTATTTTAGCGGAAATAAGGAGTATATGAACGAGTTTGCCAAGGAAATAGAAACGTTGGGGCTTGACTTGTCAAATATTACCTCAGAGGAAGAGATATATTTTAGAGCAAATATGCAGTTTGTCCCTCCGGAAATCAGGGAAACCCCTCAAGTCATTCAATGGGCCAAAGAGAATGACATACCTGATTTAGTAGATCTTAAAGACATTAAGGGTGACCTTCACATTCATAGTAATTGGAGTGATGGGGTCAACACAATAGAGGAACTTATAGAAGCCGCCCAAGAAAGGGGATATGAATTTATTGCTGTTACTGACCATTCCCGATCTTTAACGGTAGCAGGTGGCCTTTCAATAGATGAAATACATGAACAGCATAATATTATTTATAAGCTAAACGAAGCTTTAAGTGACTTTAAGGTTTTTACAGGAATCGAGGTTGATATCTTAAAAGCTGGAGATTTGGATTATCCTGATGAGATAATGGAACAGACAGATCTTATTATAGCTTCTGTGCATAATAATTTAAGACAAGATGAGGAAAATATAACTGCAAGGGTTGAAAACGCTATAAAAAACCCCCATGTTGATATTCTTGCCCATCCAACAGGTAGGATACTTGGAAGAAGAAGTTGTTCCCTTATTGATCTGGAAAGAATATTTATACTGGCAGAAAAAACGGGGACTGCAATGGAGATTAATTCATCCCCTGATAGGCTGGATTTAAACTCTGAAAATGTAAGACTTGCACAAATGTTTAATATCCCTATTGCAATTAATACTGATGCTCACAACATCAAATCTTTGGCTGACATTGAACTGGGCATTAAAACTGCAAAGAGGGGTTTGCTCACCAAACAATCAGTTATAAATACATGGTCAAAAGAGGATCTTGAAAAATGGCTCAAGAAAAAGAAATAACTAGAAATTTTTTTACTAATGACACTAAGACTGTGGCAAAGGATTTACTAGGATGTCTGTTAATCTATAATTCTTCCAAAGGTTTAGTTGGAGGATATATAGTTGAAACTGAGGCCTATTTGGGACATAATGATCCTGCATGTCATTCATGTAGAGGCAGAACAAAAAGAAACGAAGTAATGTTTCTTGGACCAGGACTGGTCTACGTATATTTGATTTATGGATTATACTATTGTCTAAATTTCACTACTGACCTTAAAGATAAGCCTGAGGCTGTTTTGATAAGGGCATTAGAACCAGTTACCGGAATAGAAATCATGCAACATAACCGGAATAGAATGGAGCTTAAAGAGCTTTGTAGTGGACCCGGTAAGCTGGCACAAGCCCTTGGAATTGACATGGAATTAAACGGAACTAGGATAGGCGATAAAATAACTATATATATGAGAACAAATGAATTAAAGAATCATATAGTAGCAACAACACGAATAGGCATATCCCAGGCTGCAGATTTACCTTTGCGCTTTTACATAAGAAATAATCAATTTATATCAAAAAAGTAGAGTATTTATTCATATTTAATTTTATAAGGAGTGATTAATTTGAAACTAATTGATATTTATCACTTAGCAGTTCAATTAGGCATTGAAAATGATCCTAGAGATAGTGAAATGGTAGAAAGAACAATGAGACTAGCAAAAGAAGAATTTCAAGACCTTAAAGAGGAAAGGAAGAAAGAGTTTGATCAGGATAAGCTCGAAAATCCATATGCCGATACCCGAATCCTTGTAGGCGAGGATGACCAGGAGATCAAGGGAATCCTTGCAGGTATCGATATGGAGGTAGGAGAAATTTTACTGGCTGATAGATTAAGAGAAAAGGGACAGGTTATTGATCTCATTTTATCACACCATCCTGAAGGCAAGGCCCTGGCTAGACTATCAGAGGTTATGAAGCTTCAAGAAGATTTGTTATGCAAATGGGGTCTTCCAATTTCTGTAGCAGAGGGCATTATGACAAAAAGAATTAAAGAAGTTGATCAGGGGCTATGGCCGATTAACCATAACAGAGCCGTGGATGCTGCAAAACTTTTAGGTTTCGCATTTATGAGTACCCATACTCCAACAGACAACCTGGTAACAACCTTTCTTCAAAAGTACATAGATGAAAAAAAACCAGAAACTCTTAAGGATGTAGTTGAAGCAATTAAGGTAATTCCTGAGTTTTCACAGGCCCTGGAAACAAATGCAGGACCTAAAATATTGCTTGGAACTGAAAAAAGTAGAACAGGAAAAATAGTTGTAGACATGACAGGAGGTACAAGTGGGTCAGAGGAAGCATATGCAAAGCTAAGTCAAGCTGGAATAAGTACATTAATAGTCATGCACATGGGGGAAAAGCATCGCAAGCTAGCTGAAGAAAACAACATAAATGTAATTGTAGCAGGTCATATGGCAAGCGATTCCCTGGGAATGAATCTTCTTCTTGATGGACTTGAAGCAAGGGGAATAGAGATTTTTACTTGCTCGGGATTGATAAGAGTAAGTAGAAATTAATAAACATCAGCGGCATAGTAGCCGCTGTTTCCATGCACAATATTAAACAAAGTTGACAAATGTGAAGGTGATTTTAAATGGTAAGGAATGTAGAGATTCTAGCACCTGCAGGTGGGGCTGAAGCCCTTGTGGCAGGGGTTGAAAATGGGGCTGATGCTGTTTATCTGGGAGGGCATCTTTTTAATGCCCGGCAGTATGCTTCAAACTTTTCAAATGAAGACCTTAAAAAAGCAGTTACCTATTGTCATGCAAAGGGGGTCAAGGTTTACGTCACTGTCAATACCCTTGTATTTAATAATGAGTTAGAAGAAGTAATGGATTATTTATACTTTTTATATTCAATTGGGGTGGATGCAGTAATTGTCCAGGATTTAGGACTGTTGCTTATTATTAAAGAAATCCTGCCGGGTTTACCTGTCCATGCAAGCACACAGATGACAATTCATAATCAATTTGGGGCTAATTATTTACACACGCGAGGAGTTGAGAGGGTAGTCCTTGCGAGAGAATTATCTATTAGTGATATTAGGGAAATTCATAAGAAAAGTGATATAGAATTAGAAATTTTTGTTCATGGGGCATTATGTATAAGCTATTCTGGACAATGCCTTTTTAGCAGCATGATTGGTGGACGTAGTGGCAATAGGGGCAAATGTGCCCAGCCCTGCAGACTGCCATACAAGCTGGTAGAAACTAAAAACGACAAAATTGTCAAGGAATTTCCAACTTCCGGAGACTACCTATTAAGCACCCGGGATCTCAATACCATAAAAATTCTGCCAGAATTGGTTGAGGCCGGAGCTGTATCATTTAAATTTGAAGGCAGAATGAAAAGGCCGGAATATGTGGCGACTGTTATAAGGGTATATAGACAAGCTCTCGATAGATATCTATGTAATCCAAGCAATTATGGTGTTACCCAGGAAGAGCTTACCGCCCTGGAACAGATTTTTAACAGGGATTTTACACATGCATACCTAATTAATAACCCAGGGGCAGATTTAATGGGCTATACCAAACCTAATAATAGGGGAGTTTTTCTAGGTAGAGTTGTAGATTTGGAAAAAGGCCAAGGATTTGTAAAGCTTGAGGAGGATTTATCTATTGGTGATGGAATACAAGTTTGGGTATCTGTAGGAGGGCGCAAAGGGGAAACTATAAATAGTATACAGCTCAATGGACAAAATGTTCAAAAAGCACTTAGGGGTTCAGTAGTTAGCCTCAATTTACCCAAAGGCATAAGAAAAGGTGATAGAATCTTTAAGACTTATGACCATGAACTGATGGAGAAGGCAGTAAGCACCTATGCTCATGAACAGCCAAAAATAAAATTAAATTTTATAGTAAAGGGTCAGATTGGAGAGCTGTTAGAGATTTATGCCCAGGATGAATTGGGTAATAGTGTTCAGGTAAAATCACAAATAGAGTGTCAGAAGGCAGTAAAACATTCTCTTGATGAAGAGGTTCTTATTAAGCAGCTTGGTAGATTAGGAGATACTGATTATGAATTAGGGAATCTTAGTGTAGAATTGAATGGTCAAATGATGCTTCCCTTAAGTGAGCTTAATAAAGTTAGAAGATTAATTATAGAAAAACTAGAAGGACAGAAACAAAAAAATATTGTTGCCTTGACCTACCAGGACTTTTGTATAAAGAAAAAAGCCTTTTTAAGAACAATTAAGGAAGCTCAAAAGAAAAGCACGAGGAACAGGCCTAAGCTCAATATTAAAGTTGGTGATTATAAATCCTGTAAGACTGCTTTATCATATAAAGTTAGTAATGTTTTTATACCCTTGCTTCCGTTTAAAAATAAACAATTTACAATAGAACAGATCATTAGAACTATTGAACAGGGAAAAGCCCAGGGTGCAAAGGTTATACCCTACTTACCAAAAATTGCTCATCCTCACATGATAAATGATATAATAATGTCGCTACAAGCTATCTCACAGGTAAAACCAGAGGGTATTTTAGTGGGAAACTTGGGATTAATCCAGCTGGTGCAAGAAATTGCCCCAGAAACAGCTATATATGGAGATTATTCACTCAATGTCTTTAATTGGGCATCGGCAAAATTTCTTTTAAGGGATAAGCTTATTAGCCTATGTATGTCACCTGAATTGAACTTTATACAGCTAGAAAGCTTTCCTCGTGAAATTATGGAGGTTTCGGAATGCTTGGTTCATGGATATTTACCGTTAATGGTATCCCGCTATTGCCCTATTTTTGCTGTCAGTGGTGGGTGTAGAGAGGCTAATCAGAAGGGTACTACCTGCAAAAACGTCCAGCTAGGGCTTAAGGATAGAAAAGGTTATCTTTTCCCGGTGGAAATGGACACCCATTGCTTAATGTATCTGTATAATGCAAATGTCCTTTCAGTTATTGACAGCCTGCACAGGATGAAGGATTTAGGTATTGGTGCAATAAGGCTGGAGATGGAGCGGGAAGATGAAACCAGAGTTGCCAGGATTCTTGAGCTATATGAGGATGCCTTAACTAACAAAAGGGGAGATATGATGGAAGCTATCAAGAAGTTATATCCAGGAGGAGTAACTAAAGGCCATTATTTTAGGGGAGTGGAGTAATGATAATGGAAGGCAGAAAGAGGGTTCTCGAAAAGCTAGAATACAATAAAATAATTAAGCTTCTTGCAGATGAGGCTGGCTCTAACCTGGGTAAAGAGAGAATTCAACAGCTAAAACCTTCTTATAAAATGGAGGACATTAATATACTTTTACAGGAAACTAGTGAAGCTAGTGAGGTTTTAAGACTATATCCCCAATTTTCCATAGGTGGTTTCAGAAACATCAAGCCATATATAAAAAGGACTTTGCTGGGATTAAGCCTAGAACCAGAAAATCTCTTAGAAATTGCCACATCAATTGGTAGTGGTGTAAAGGTTAAACGCTTTTTTGAAGACTTGGATAAAAATTATCCATTACTTGCTAAACAAGTTCATAGGATAGAAAACTTGTCTGGGTTAAAAAATACCATTGAAAGGGCAATTACATCTGAAGGGACTATTGCTGATGATGCAAGCCCTAGGTTGAAAGATATTAACAGAGGAATAGCAGATATTAAAGATAAAACAAAAAGCAAACTTCAGGGGATTATACATTCAACTGCAATGCAGAAAAAGCTGCAAGAGCAGATAGTTACAATAAGAAATGGCAGATATGTTGTACCAGTAAAACAGGAATACGTGTCACAGGTCCCAGGCATGGTCCATGACCAGTCAGCTAGTGGAGCTACCGTATTTATTGAGCCAATGATTGTAGTTGAACTTAACAACAAGCTTAAACAGCTTATACTCCAAAAAAAGGCTGAGGAAGAAAGGATATTAAGTGAACTTAGTCAAAAGGTGGCAGGGGAAGAACTGTCCTTGCATGAACTAGTTGAAGCACTAACTAATTTAGATGTATTTTTTGCAAAAGCTGGTCTAGCATATAGACTAAAGGCAACTAAACCAATTATCAACCAAAATAAACATATCAACTTAAAAAGGGCCAGACACCCGCTAATAAACAAAGAACAAGTTGTACCAATAGACTTTTGGATAAGGGATAATATCACTATGGTGGTTATTACTGGACCTAACACAGGTGGAAAAACAGTGACTATAAAGACCATAGGATTGTTAACTCTCATGGCTCAAAGTGGTCTTTTTATTCCTGCTGATGAAGAGAGTGAAATAACCCTGGTGGACAGTGTTTATGCTGACATTGGTGATGAACAGAGTCTTGAACAGTCCTTAAGTACTTTTTCATCCCATTTGACAAATATAATAGATATTTTAAATAATGCTACAGATAATAGTTTGATACTTCTTGATGAACTTGGTGCAGGAACAGATCCCATAGAAGGGGCAGCCCTTGCCAGGTCAATTTTGGAATATCTTCATAACAGAGGCATCCTAACAGTTGCAACAACTCATTATGGATCTTTAAAACACTTTGCCTATAACACCCCAGGTGTAGATAATGCCAGTGTAGAATTTGACATAGGAACCCTAGAACCAACATACAAACTATTAATGGGTCTACCCGGCAAAAGCAATGCTTTTGAAATATCAAAAAGGCTTGGTCTTGATATTTCAATAGTTGATAGGGCAAAGGAATTTATGGATTCTGATGAGATTGAAGTAGGTAATTTGATACAAGATTTAGAGCAATCCAGGAGACAAATAGAGCAGGATAGGGAGGAAATTCTTAAGCAAAAACAGGAAGCTGAGGAATATAAAGAGCATTTAAGAAATAAATATGAAAAGTTGAAGAATCGTGAGAGTCAAATCCTAGAAAAGGCTGCTGATGAAGCCCGCAACCTCTTGAAAAAGGTCAAATTAGAGGTAAAGGAAATTATCCAGGAACTGCATGTAACAAAGCAAATTCAGGAAAACCAGGATAGACTGAAAGGTTTAGATGAGGAAATTTCCAAAACTAAAAAAGAAACAGTGCCTTATTATACTGGGGAAAGACCAAAAGAATTACGTATTGGAGAAGAAGTCTTTATACCTAAGCTAAATCAAAAAGCAACAGTACTAGAGCTCGTTGGGGATAACGGAGATGTTTTTGTTCAAGCAGGAATAATGAAAATTAATGTCAACATTAAGGATCTGAGGACGGTTGCTCAAAGTGGGGCAAAGAAGGAAAATTCAAGGCCCATAACAGCAATGATAACAGAAAAAAGCAGAGGCATTTCCCCAGAATTAGATCTTAGAGGTTATAGTGGAGAGGAAGCAATTAAAGCAGTAGAAAAGTACCTTGATGATGCAGTAATTGTAGGACTGGGCCAGGTTTCTATTATCCATGGTAAAGGGGCTGGTATATTGTCCAGGGCGGTACAGGAATACTTGAAGAGTCATCCACAAGTAAAAGATTTTAGATTTGGACAGCATGGAGAAGGTGGTCATGGTGTAACTGTAGTAAAATTATAGTTAAAATTTGCTTGTTCGGAAATAATTATAATGATACAATTTTAAAGAAGAATCATAAGAAGGAACTTGCTCTCATTGGACACGAGACCAGTTCCTTCTTTGCATTTTACCTGGTATTTACATTTATAGTATTACTTAACCGATTGCCGGCAATGATTTGATATTTATAATTCTTGCCTGGTTCAATAGCTTCGTCCAGGAATGTTGTTCCAGTTGTAGAACCAAGCTGTTTTTTAAGGTTTCCATTTTCCCAACGTTGAACCTTATAGGTAATATCTGTTCCTATGGAATTCCAGCTTAAGAGAATTCCATGGTTAGTACCATCATTAATTAACTCTATAGATAACTTCAATGGTAATTCACCATTTTCAAAATCTATATCATTGTTGGGTCCATTTCCAGAACCCGGTTCTGGACCTGATCCTGGTGTGAAAATTTGATGTTCATGCAGGTCACAGTATTTACTTGGGATATCATTGGGAGACATCCTTCTTTCAGTTATTACATGACTAGGACAACCACCATCCTGCCCTGGTTGAGGTATAAGGGCCAAGAAGGGAACTCCTCTGTGTCTTTCATCTTCGCACAAATAAACTATCCTTTTGCTTTGAGAATCGTGCATATCACATATTTCACCCGGATAAGTCATATTATAGTCCTCAGGATAAACACCTGGGCGACTTGGAGGTGGAGTATAAGGAGTTGGTCTTTGCAAATACACTCCATATACTATATCAGTACAGTATTGAGATGGTTGTTTGCCGGTTTCAGCACATATGGGGGCCTCAATCCATGCATTAGAAATTTCTTTTGGTACATTATCTCTTGTAAAGACTTCATTAATTATATACTGGCTGGGTGTCAATTCACTTGGCAGCAAGCCAGACTTTGCATCAATAGCTGTATATACAAGGTTTGGGGGCTTGGGGAATTGTTTAACAGGTTCATTCCTTAAAGCTTCCAGCATAGCCTGCCGCCAAATTGCGGCTGGCATATGACCTCCATATACTGCCTTGAGATAATGCTTGGTTGTAGTTTCATCATATCCCATCCACACCACTGCTGTGTATTCAGGTGTATAGCCGGCGAACCATGCATCTCTAAAATTGTTTCTTAAATTCCTAAACTCTGGAAGATCTGGCAGCTGAGTTGTACCAGTTTTGCCAGCAGCTGGTCTTCCCAAGTTCGCCCTGGTTCCTGTACCACTTTGAATAACTGTAACCAGCATATCCGTCATCAAATAAGCTGTCTGTTCACTCATAACAACATTTTTACTTGGATTTGCTTCATATAAAACTTGCCCATCTTTATCAACTATCTTGCGTATAGCATGGGATTCAACCAATATTCCCTGATTAGCAAAGGCACCATAGGCTGTAGCCATATCAAGAGGTGATACACCATGGGTTAATCCACCTAGTGCCAAACTTAGGTTCCTGTCATTATCAGAAAGTGGCAAACCAAGTCTTTTAGAAAATTCATGGCCTTGATTTACTCCTACCTGCTGTAGTGCTTTAAGGGCAGGGATGTTTACCGAGTCCTTAATAGCTGCTCTCATTGTAATTAAGCCTCTCCAACGTCTATCAAAGTTGTGTGGAGAGTAGATTGATCCACCGCCTCCTGGAAAATCAGTTGGCACATCATCATATACTGTAGCTGGAGAGTGACCAGCCTCGAGAGCAGGTCCATATGCAGCAATAGGCTTTATTGTTGAACCTGGCTGTCTTTTCATGTCCGTTGCCCTATTAAAGCCTCTTCGAGTTGATAGTTCTCTACCACCAACAAGTGCTTTGATTTCACCACTACGATGATCTAAGAGTATTGCAGCACTCTCTATTAATACTTCATCTACACCTGGGGGAAAGTTATCTGGATTGCTATACAATTCTTCAAGCTTCTTTTGTACTCTAGTATCCATGGTGGTATAAATGCTTAATCCACCTCTATAGATTTGGGCAGCCTCCATACCCATATCCTCTAAAATACTGGAGGCCTCCTTAATTATATAGTCAGTAAACCATGGATAGTTTTCCTGCATCTGGCGTCTATTTTCATTTAGTACAAATTCTTCCTTCTTGGCCTCTTCAGCCTGTTCCGTAGAAATGAAACCATGCCTTGCCATTAAATTCAAAACAGTATTTCTTCTGCTCATGGCCAAGTCAGGATTTCTAAAGGGTGAATATGCTGATGGTCTTTGAACTAAGCCTGCCAATAATGCCGATTCAGCAAGAGTTAATTCGTTAAGCTCCTTATCAAAAAAGGTCTGAGCCGCAGTCCTAACACCCCATGCACCTTCACCAAAATTTATATGATTTAAATATAAATTGAAAATTTCGTCCTTGGTATATATTCTTTCCAGCTGTATAGCCAGAAGTGCTTCTTGAATCTTTCGTTCCATTCTTTTTTCTCTATGGCCAATGAAAGCATTACTTGCTAGCTGCATGGTGATAGTACTAGATCCTTGAACATAGCCACCACGTTGAATATTAGCAACAACTGCCCTGCCAATAGATCTAATATCTACACCAAAGTGATCATAAAACCTTATATCTTCTGTTGCAAGAAAAGCCTCTTTAACTGAAACAGGAATTTCATCGAATGAAGCCCATATTCTATTTTCTGCACCCCTCAACTGGGCAATCACCTCACCCTGATCATCATAGATGAACGCAGACAAAGCAGGGTCATAAGTCAAATCAAATTCAGGCATGTTCTTTATTACCCCTGCCATAAAACCAATTCCTGCTCCTCCAATAATGAAAACTAATAGTAATAAAACAAATAAAGAAAAACGCCATTTGTTTAGTTTACGTTTCTTTTTATCATTATTTTTCTTTGTGTTGGACATTTTCCTTACCTCCTTGATTGTCAAGACAAATAATAATCCTTTGCTTGACCTAGTTAATTATAACATAAAATAAAAACCAAGAGAAATTCATAATATTTTATTGTATAGGAAACTTCAATTGTGCTAAAATATAATAACATAATGTAAAGGGCTCTTCTTACCAGCTGGTGAGAAGATATTTTTTTGCAGGCTTTAAGTTCACGCTTTAGTTATGGAGGGATAACAATTGTTATTAAATGATTTAAAAACACACATTGAAACTATTAAAAGGGGTACAGCAGAAATTATTCCAGAAACGGAACTAATCACTAAGCTCGAAAACTCTTTGAAAAATAACCAACCCCTAAAAGTTAAGCTTGGTCTTGACCCCAGTGCCCCAGATATTCACCTGGGACATACAGTTGTATTACATAAGATGAGACAATTTCAAGAGTTGGGGCACCAGGTTATTATCATAATTGGTGATTTTACTGGCCGTATTGGTGATCCAACTGGTAAATCAGAAACAAGGAAACCCTTGACAGAAGAAGAAATTAAAAATAATGCCCAGACTTATAAAGAACAGATTTTTAAAATTTTAGATAAAGAAAAAACCCAGGTTGTTTTTAACAGCCATTGGTTAGCACCTCTTAACTTTGCACAAATAGTGGAACTTGCTGCAAAAACTACAGTAGCAAGAATGCTTGAAAGAGACGATTTCTCAAAAAGATATAGTTCAAACCAGCCAATCAGCATTCATGAGTTCTTTTATCCTTTAATGCAGGGTTATGATTCAGTCCATTTACATGCAGACATTGAACTAGGTGGAACTGACCAGAAATTTAATCTATTAATGGGTCGCACCTTGCAAAAGGAATACAATCAGGAACCTCAAATTGCTATAACCATGCCTATACTTGAAGGCTTAGACGGTGTCCAAAAAATGAGCAAAAGCCTTGGGAATTATATAGGCATTAATGAAGCTCCAGAAGAAATCTACGGAAAAGCAATGTCCATAGCAGACGAGTTAATGCTTAGATATTTTGAATTAGTAACTGATATTACTTTAGACGATTTAAATCAATTAAAGTTGCAGCTTGAAAATGGGCAACTCCATCCAAGGGATACTAAAATGCTACTAGCAAAAACCCTTGTAACCATGTATCATGGACAGGATGCAGCTCAAAAGGCAGAAGAGCACTTTAAAACTGTATTTCAAAAAAAGGATTTACCAGATGATATTCCAGAGATTGTTATTAAACCGGACATGATGGAAAATGGGAGGGTATGGCTTCCTAAATTAATGGTAGACGGAGACTTATCAAGTAGCACAAGCGAGGCTAGAAGGCTTATAAAGCAGGGGGCAGTGAGAATTAATGATGAAAGAATTGAAGACCTTGATTATAAGCTGCAGCCTGAGGATAATATGGTAATAAAGGCAGGTAAAAGAAAATTCCTTAAGATTAAGCTTTAATATTAATAAATTACCAGGTTTTTGGCCTGGTTTTTTTTATGTTTATTTGCACCTTTTTTAAATTATCTCATATATTAATGGTATGGGGAGGTGAATAGTTTGTATAAAAGAAAAAAAATAATAAGAATTAACTCCCTGACAAAACTACTGTTGGTTATTGTTTTGTTGTTCTTTTTAATAGTATTTATTTTAGAAGGACTATTAAAGCCAACTCTAAAAACCCTTGCAGAAACCCAGGCACAATGGACTGCTACAGAAGCCATTCATCAGGCTATCCTTGAAGAAATAGCATCTGATATAAAGTATACAGACCTGGTAATACCACATAAGGATAGGGATGACAGGGTCGTTTTTATGCAGGCTAATTTAATAGTGGTAAATAGGCTTGCATCTGAGTCAGTTTTGAAGGTTCAAAAACATCTAGAGGAAATGAGAACTGAGAATTTTTACATTCCCCTTGGACAGATTACAGGCATAAAACTACTGGCAAACCTTGGTCCCAAGATAAAATTCAAGCTTTTACCTGTTGGTACGGTAAGGGTACAAATTTCTGATGATTTTTCACAGGCCGGAATAAATCAAACCCGTCATAAAATATATCTAAATGTAAGTAGTGATATGAGAATTGCTTTTCCTTTAATAGCAACAGAAACAAATGTAGAAGCCAGGGTACCAATTGCAGATTCAATCATAGTTGGTCCAGTACCAGATACCTATATGTTTTTAGATATAGGGGCACAGGCAAAGCTATCAGAGCTAACTGAATTATAGTCATTAGCCATTGACATGAATAAATATGTCAGGTATTATTTCAGGTGAAACCATACCAGTACTTTAGTACTGGTTTTTCTATAATAAACCCGTATACTTGCCTTGAAGGAGCGGAAAATAATGATTTTACTAATAGATAACTATGATTCCTTTGTATTTAATCTTTATCAATATCTGGGACACCTGGGTGAAGAAATAAAGGTAGTTCGCAATGATAAGGTTACAATTCCAGAAATAGAAGAACTTAACCCGGATCATATAATTATTTCTCCAGGCCCATGTACTCCAAATGAAGCAGGGATAAGTCTTGAAGTTGTTAAACATTTTGCCAATAGAATTCCCATTTTAGGAGTATGCCTGGGACACCAAACAATTGGACAGGTTTGTGGTGGACAAGTAGTTAGGGCGGATAGATTAATGCATGGAAAAACCTCTGATATTTATCATGATGGGAAAACTATATTTAAAGGATTAAAAAATCCTTTAACAGTAACACGTTATCACTCACTAATTGTAAAGAAAGATACTCTTCCAGACTGTCTTGAAATCAGTGCAGAAACATCTGAGGGAGAAATTATGGCATTTCGTCATAAGGAATTATTAGCAGAAGGAGTACAGTTTCATCCTGAGGCAATCCTTACCGAACAGGGCTATGAGCTTTTACAAAACTTTCTTAAATTAAGATGCCTGCCAGTCCATAAATAACATCAAATTTAGTCATCGGAGGTTAACATGGAACATGAGAATAAGGTTTTCGTACAGAAGGTAGATGTACAATGGGAGCCTGAAAAAATATTCCCATTCTTTCTAGAAGGAGAATATCCTTTTTTCTTGGATAGTGGATTTTATCATCCGGAAATTGGCAGATATTCTTTTATGGGCAAAGATCCCTATATGATTTTTAAATCCAGGAAAAACCAGATAAACATTATTGAAAAGGATAAAGTTACCATCAGACACGGAAATCCCATTGATATTTTGAATGATATTTTAAGTGATAGTAAATGCTCGACAGTAGATTCCTCATATCCCCCTTTTCAAAATGGGGCAGTTGGTTATTTAGCATATGATTTAGGATGGCATATGGAGGTTCTTCCTAACAAAGCTGAGAATGACATTGATTTGCCTGAAAGCTATTTTTCATTTTATGACTGTGTGCTTGCTTATGACCATTTAGAAGAAAAGTGCTACTTGTTCTCAACAGGACTGCCTATTAAGGGAAGAGAAGCTGAAAAAAGGGCAAAAGACAGGTTGAAAGAGATTAGTGCACAGCTTTATGCTTTTATAAAAAATCCAAAAGAAATTATTAGGGGCAGCAGTACTCAGGAAAAGCAAGTACCAGAGCTAAAATCCCACTTTACAAAGGAAGAATATTGTAAAGCTGTTCAGAAAGCAAAAGATTATATTTCTGCAGGGGATATATATCAGGTTAATATGACCCAGAGATTTGAGACTAAGAGCCTGGTGCCTCCCTGGGAGCTTTACTGTAGGTTACGTAGAATTAACCCAGCACCCTTTGCTGCCTATTTGGATTTAGGAGAAGGTGTTATAGTTAGTGCATCCCCAGAAAGATTTATCAAAGTGTATAGAGATTTTATTGAAACTCGACCAATTAAAGGTACTAGACCAAGAATGGACGATAATGAGTTTAATGAAAAAATGAAAAACGAGCTCTTAAATAGTGAAAAGGACAGAGCTGAGCTTGTTATGATTGTTGATTTGGAAAGAAATGATTTAGGAAGAGTTTGTGAATTTGGAACAGTAAAGGTGGAGGAATTGTTTAGATTAGAGACATATGCTACTGTTTTTCATCTTGTCTCAACAATAGTAGGTAAACTTAAACCAAACTACGGCTTTAAAGAGGTTATTAAGGCTACATTTCCTGGCGGGTCTATAACAGGAGCTCCAAAAATTCGTGCCATGGAGATTATTGAGGAGCTTGAACCTGTCAAAAGGGGGATATATACTGGGTCTATTGGATATTTAAATCTATCGGGCAATATAGATTTAAATATTGTTATAAGAACTATTATCATTAAAGATGACAAAACCTATTTCCAAGTCGGGGGAGGGATTGTGGCAGATTCTGAGCCTGAAAAGGAATATCAGGAAACCCTAGATAAGGCAAAAGCTCTAATAATGGCTTTACAAACATGATAAGACAAGGAAGTTGATTGAAGTGAAGGTATGGTTCAATGGGACAATAGAGAATTCTGAGAAACCATTAATTTCTTTAGCTGATGAAGCATTGCTTTATGGTTATGGCCTTTTTGAAACCCTGCTTGTCTATAATGGTAGACCAATTCTCTGGGAAGACCATATTGTCAGAATGATGAAATCTGCAGGAGAATTTAATATTGGAGTTACCTTTGATCAAGATAACTTGCTGCAGGGTGCACATAACCTTATACAATCAAATAGCATTGAACACGGTAGTATTAGAATAACCATTTCAGGAAGCGGCAGCATGTTCATGACGTGTAAGAAAGGAAAGCCATATGATGATAGGTTAAACAATGAAGGGGTTTCACTTACCATAATTAAAGAAAAAAGGGTTTATAGCAAAACCAGGTTAATAAATCATAAAACTACTTCTTATATGGAAAAATTATTAATTAAAAGGCAGCAAGTTGCTGCAGGTTTTTTTGATGCTGTTTTGTTAAATGAAAAGGGAAATGTGGCAGAATGTTGTGTTAGCAATGTTTTTTGTGTAAAAGATGAAACTATATATACACCACCTGTTGGTGCTGGGATACTTCCCGGGGTTGTAAGGGGTTTAGTATGTAAGCTGCTTCAAAATGCCCATTTCAAAATAGAAGAGATGGATTTTACACCCGAGTTTTTGACAAGCTCTCAGGAGGTTTTTTTAACTAACTCACTAATGGGAATTATGCCTGTGAAAACTGTAGATAATTCTTCCTTTACAGTTCCAGCCAAACTTACTAAAAAGATAATGAAAATATATAAAGAAAATGTGTTTTGAAAAATGCAAGCAATCCTGATCAACTTTTGGGATTGTGTTTTTTTTGCCATTATTTTAATCCCTGATTACATAATTAGTAAAAGCAAAAGTAGATTATATATGCTACAATTATGCTGCAATGTATTTAAATTTGTCTTATTACATCTAATCAATGAGGAGAATTAACAATAATGACTGAAAAAGTTAAAAACCCTTTAATTAAAGCAAATGAAAAGTTCTATCTAAGAATTCCTATTAAGACACATGTACTTTCAAAAGAGGACAGTATAGTAGAAGCTGTTCAGAAATACACTGTTCCCATTTTACAAGAAGGGGACATAGTCTTTGTAAGTGAAAAGGCCACAGCTATTACCCAGGGTAGAGCAATTAAGTTAGTGGATATTAAACCAAGGTTTTTAGCAACTTTTCTTTCCAAATATGTGAAAAAGGTTAGCTATGGTATTGGGCTTGGCATGCCAGAAACTATGGAGATGGCATTTCGTGAGGTAGGCACGTTAAGAATACTCTTGGCTGCTGTGGTTAGTGCCATTGGCAAGTTATTTGGACGGAGTGGAGATTTTTATCGTATTGCGGGAAGAAAGGTGGCCATGATAGATGGTCCCACACCCTATACCCTTCCTCCATACAATCAATATGTAGTTTTGGGTCCTGAAGACCCATATGAAATAGTAAATAATATAGCAAAGCAGATTAATGCTGTTTGTGCAATTGTAGATGTTAATGATATTGGTAGTGAAGTAATAGCTCTATCAAATAATTCCCCCCTTACCAAGGGTGAAATTGCTGGTATTTTAAAGGACAACCCCCTTGGACAAGGCTCTCAGCAGACACCAATGGGAATTATTAGGTTGCTTGGAGCTGAAGAGAGTTTTGCTTTATCTCAGGTATCAGCAACGAAAGAAGAATAACTTAAAATAATGAACTATACATTAAATATTTTTAATCGTGTAAGGAATTTGGCTATTCTTGGTCCAATTCTAGGAATGGCGTTTAAGTCTCTAACCTTTACACCACCTAAAAATAGAAGACTAAAAGAATAAACTAATATTCCTGCTGTAATAGCAATTAATACCGAGAGTGTATTCCCTAATGGTTCAACTGCTAAATCATAGGCCAAGAATGCTAAAACTGCCATTAGGATTGTACATATAAACGGAATGGTTACATTTCTTTTCCAATTCATTTTGAAACCAGTGTGTTTTTTTACATGATGATAATTAAGTAGAACCGAAGCTGTAAAACCAGTAACTGTAGCAATTCCAGCACCAATAATTCCTAACGTAGGTATGCCCACTAAAATATAATTAAGAGATCCCTTAATTATAATACCAACAGTTAGATTAATTACAGGGAGATAGGTTTTACCCAATCCCTGAAGTGCACCACGTGTAGTTTGGTATAAACCTAAAAGAAGGGCTGAGGGTGCTAATACTGCTATGCTTTGGCCTACCTCAGGTATTTTAAATAACATTTCTGCTATAGGTGCAGCTAAGATAAATAAACCAGCAGAAGCAGGAAGACCAATTAAGAAGGTCATCCACATTGCCAGGTTAATTCTATACCTGGCTTCTTCTATTTGATTTTTTGCCATTGCTTCAGAAATGGCCGGTACCAGGCTTACCGCAATGGAAATGGTAATTATTGGTGGCAAGTTAATTAAAACATTAGCCATTCCAGAGAATTGACCAAAAAGCTCAGTAGCCCTTGCTATTGAATGCCCAGCATCCTGCAGTCTGGTTGGTATAATTGTGGCATCTACCACCTGCATAATAGGAACAACAAGCCCACCAATTGATATTGGAAGTGCCAAGGCAACTATTCTTTTTGTCAGTGATATAATTGGCTCAACATCATAAATGGCAGCCAGGGAAACGGGATTATTTTTTTGTCGTTTATTTCTAAATGAAATATAAGCAGCTACAAGTACGAATAGGGCTGCTAGACTTCCTGTAACTGCTCCGAAGGCCGCCCCGGCTGCAGCAAATTCTATACCTCTTGGAAGAAAGATATAGGCAAGGGCCAAAACTGTAGCTACCCTAATAAATTGTTCTACTACCTGAGAAAGGGCAGTAGGCACCATTGTTTGGTTGCCCTGAAAATAGCCTCTAAACGCTGAGGATATAGCAGTAACAAAAATAGCTGGAGCTACGGCTATAAGTGCATAAAAGGCTCTAGTGTCAAATAAAACATGAGCAGCTAGCCATTTTGAGCTAAGAATTAATAGTAATGTAAATACTAGACCAATGACTGCTAGAATCGAAAGTGAAACTAAAAAGACTCTTTTAGCTCCCTTATCATCATTTCTAGATTGCTTTTCAGATACCAGAATAGAAATAGCAACAGGAATCCCTGCAGTAGAAAGTGCTAATAGCATTGTATATATGGGATAAGCCATCTGATATAGTCCAATCCCTTCGCCACCTATTAATCTGGCTAGTGGAATTCTATATAAAGCCCCCATTACTTTTACAATTATTCCGGCTATTGATAAGATAAATGCCCCTTGAAGGAAACTCCTACTGCTCATACTAAACCTTCTTTTCAATAAATATAAAACATCTAACATAGCATGTTATGGTTCTATATGTAGGTTACCACTTACCAAGAACCATTAAACTATAACGACAAAAAGATTCAAAGAAATGGAATAATACTTACAAAGTATCATATCATAATACTAGTTATTAGACCATATTTCTACATATAATAAACAAGGCAAATAATATACTCGGATAATTTTGCAGAAAACATGTTAAAACTTGCAATTTATAAACCGTGTTAAAACTTTTAAAAACTGTTGACAATGAAATAAATAAATGTTAATATAACAACTGTCGTTTGAAACAGCAAATGCACAAAAAACGGTATCAATGGGACAAATAAGCAGTAAACTAGAAGCAGCAATAAATAAAGCAGAAAACATACCATAAGATACCAGTTGCAAAACTAAAGCAGATGTGCTAAACTAAAGTTCCTGCCACAAAGAAGCAGGACAAAAGCAAGAAGAAACAAAAGACAAAAGCAAGAAAAAAATGATCTTTGAGAATTGAACAGTGATAGAATTAAACCCGTTAATATTAAAGCCAAACTAAATTATGAAGATAATGTAGTAAGGCACAAACAGTAAAGAATTAACAGGACAACAAGTCCAAAAAAACGAGCAGGTCAAACGAAAGTTAAAAACTAGCTTAGGTTAAGACTTAAGCTAGAAAAAATATAACTGGAGAGTTTGATCCTGGCTCAGGACGAACGCTGGCGGCGTGCTTAACACATGCAAGTCGAACGGAGCGGAGGTCAGTCGTCAGAGGTCAGAAGTCTGCAATAGAAGCAATTGGCAAGCCAATTGCAGACAAGAGCGGACATCGGACTTCCGATGACTGACTTCCAATCAGTGGCGGACGGGTGAGTAACGCGTGGGTAACCTACCCTTTAAGCTGGGATAACTCCGGGAAACTGGAGCTAATACCGGATAAGCTTACAGTATGGCATCATACAGTAAGAAAAGGAGGCCTCTGGAATAAGCTTCCGATAAAGGATGGACCCGCGTCCCATTAGCTAGTTGGTGAGGTAGAGGCTCACCAAGGCGACGATGGGTAGCCGGCCTGAGAGGGTGGACGGCCACACTGGGACTGAGACACGGCCCAGACTCCTACGGGAGGCAGCAGTGGGGAATATTGCGCAATGGGGGAAACCCTGACGCAGCAACGCCGCGTGAGTGAAGAAGGCCTTCGGGTCGTAAAGCTCTGTCAATGGGGAAGAAGTCTTATTTTTGAATAGGGAATAAGGTGACGGTACCCAAGGAGGAAGCCACGGCTAACTACGTGCCAGCAGCCGCGGTAATACGTAGGTGGCAAGCGTTGTCCGGAATTACTGGGCGTAAAGGGCGTGTAGGTGGTCAAACAAGTCAGGTGTGAAACCCCGGGGCTTAACTTCGGGCATGCATTTGAAACTGTATGACTTGAGGGCAAGAGAGGAAAGTGGAATTCCTAGTGTAGCGGTGAAATGCGTAGATATTAGGAGGAACACCAGTGGCGAAGGCGACTTTCTGGATTGACCCTGACACTGAGGCGCGAAAGCGTGGGGAGCAAACAGGATTAGATACCCTGGTAGTCCACGCCGTAAACGATGGGTACTAGGTGTTGGAGGTATCGACCCCTTCAGTGCCGCAGCAAACGCATTAAGTACCCCGCCTGGGGAGTACGGCCGCAAGGCTGAAACTCAAAGGAATTGACGGGGGCCCGCACAAGCGGTGGAGCATGTGGTTTAATTCGACGCAACGCGAAGAACCTTACCAGGGCTTGACATCCTCTGACGTCCATAGAGATATGGAGTTTTCTTCGGAAACAGAGAGACAGGTGGTGCATGGTTGTCGTCAGCTCGTGTCGTGAGATGTTGGGTTAAGTCCCGCAACGAGCGCAACCCCTGTACTTAGTTGCCAGCAATAAGATGGGCACTCTAAGTAGACTGCCGGTGACAAACCGGAGGAAGGTGGGGATGACGTCAAATCATCATGCCCCTTATGTCCTGGGCTACACACGTGCTACAATGGTCGGTACAGAGGGCAGCGAGACCGTGAGGTGGAGCAAATCCCAAAAAGCCGATCACAGTTCGGATTGTAGGCTGAAACTCGCCTACATGAAGTCGGAATCGCTAGTAATCGCAGGTCAGCATACTGCGGTGAATACGTTCCCGGGCCTTGTACACACCGCCCGTCACACCACGAAAGCTGGCAACACCCGAAGCCGGTGAGCTAACTCGTTCGGAGGTCAGAGGTCAGAAGTCAGAAGTCTAAACAGAAGTCAGAGGACAGAAGTCCGAGGTCAGAAATAGAAGCAATTGGCTAAGCCGATTGCAACAAGAACTGACAGCAGACAATGGATACTTGACAACTGAACAGACAACCGACATCCGATTTCCGACTTCCGAATGAGGGGCAGCCGTCTAAGGTGGGGCTAGTGATTGGGGTGAAGTCGTAACAAGGTAGCCGTATCGGAAGGTGCGGCTGGATCACCTCCTTTCTAAGGAGTAAAGATACTTCTAGGTCGGTTTAACG